>CAJBYR010000024.1 GCA_903959855.1 uncultured beta proteobacterium | reverse complement strand
CGCCGGAAGCCCTGCGGGCAGCACATCGTAAAACCGGCATATTCATGCCTGACATTCAAAAACCAAATTCACTACCGGATCACCGCGCTCCCAACTCGCCGCCGCCAAATCTGTACGGAAATCCGACGCCGTTAACACCTGAATTCAAGCGGAAGCGTCACCACCTGAGTTCGATTGTTTTTTCCTATTCGTGCGGTTCGCTGCTCCATGCTCTTTCTCCAGTCTGCCATGTGCCACAGTATATGGCAGCCACTTCGTCGCTGTCAAAGCAGTGCATTGCCCAAGAGCGTCAACAGAGTGCAAGAACTGGAAAACAGGGAGCCACGGTTCTCCGGGAATACGCGTCTCTTCCTTTCCGCTCGTGTCACCGTCTCGCCAGCGCCGACTCTTGCAGCCGTGCCAACTGTGAGCTATCGCCGGAACGCCCCGATGTTCAATTCGCGTCGTAGTAATAGGCCTTGCCCGGAACCGTTGCCGTCTCGGCTTCCCTCATCTCCGCCAAAGGTCGCGGCGCCTTGTCCCACCATAGGGCGCGTCCCTTCTGCTGCTCGACCTTTTCCTCGGGATGCTGTTCCATCCATTCGCGCATGAACTTGGTGTGCTCGGATTCATAGAGTGCCATCTGGGTTCCTTTCATTTTGTTTTCGGGTCGACATAACGGGTGATGCGCACCACCTCCTGGATTCGCCGCATGGCGCGCAGGATATGGGCAAGATGAACACGGTCGCTGACCTGGAGCGTAAAAAACAGGGTCGTCGCCTCGCCACTGTCATCGTCCATGCTGATATTGACGATGTTCGAGCCGGCCTCGGCAATACCGGCGGCAATGCGCGCCAGCACCCCGCGCACGTTCCTCGCCACCACCTTGATGCTGGCCTCGAACAGGCCGGTGATGCCCGGCTCCCATTCCACATCCACCCAGTTGCCGCGCTCGCTGCGCAGCTTGGCAATGGCCCGGCAGTCGTGGGTATGGACAACGAGGCCCTGCCCCTTGCGGATCATGCCGACGATGGGGTCGCCAGGGATGGGTCGGCAGCAGTTGCCCAGCTTGACGGCAACGCCTTCCGGGCCATGGATGAGGATCGCCGACTTGGCACGCCCCTCGCTCGCTGCGGCGTCGGGGTTCGGCTCCACGCCCTCGGCCAGTCGCCGCGCAACTATGGCTGGCAAACGTTTGCCGAGGCCGATCTCGGCCAGCACAGCCTTTTGCGAGCGAGCACCCGAGGCGCGCTTGAACCGCTCCCAGGCCTGCGCCGGCATTTTGGCCAGTGCCAGGCCGAGATCGCGCAGGGCGTGCGATAGCAAACGTTCGCCCAGCGCGGCCGATTCTTCGTTCTGCTTGGTATTGAGGAAGTGACGAATTTTCGAACGCGCCCGCGCGCTCCTTACATAGCCCAGCCACGCAGCGTGGGGCGTGGCATTCGGCGCGGTGATGATCTCAACCCGGTCGCCGTTGCGCAATTCGGTGCGCAGCGGCATGGTCTCGAAATTGATGCGGCAGGCAACGCAACGGTTCCCGATGTCGGTATGCACGGCATAGGCCAGATCGACCGGCGTCGACCCGCGCGGCAGGGCAAAAATCTTGCCCTTGGGACTGAACACATAGACCTCGCCGGGGAAGAGATCAACCTTGACGTGCTCGAGGAACTCCGAAGAATCGCCGCTTGCGGATTGCAATTCGACCAGTGACTGCAACCACTTGTGGGTCTTCTGCTGCAACTGGTCGATCGCCGTTTCGTCCTTGTAGAGCCAATGCGAGGCCACGCCGGATTCAGCGACATGATGCATGTGGGCATCGCGGATCTGGATTTCCACCGGCGTGCCGAAGGGCCCGATCAGCGTCGTGTGCAGCGACTGGTAGCCATTGGCCTTGGGGATGGCGATGTAGTCCTTGAACTTGCCAGGCACCGGCTGGTAAAGCGCGTGCAACGCACCAAGCGCGAGGTAGCAGGTCGGTCGATCCTTGACCACGGTGCGAAAACCGTAAATGTCCAACACCTGCGAGAAGCTCAAGTGCTTCTCGCGCATTTTGCGGTAGATGCCATACAGGTGCTTCTCGCGTCCTTTGACTTCGGCATCAATGCCCGCCTCGGGCAGTGCCTTGCGGATCGCCTCAAGGATGCGCCCGACTACTTCGCGGCGGTTGCCGCGGGCACCCTTGACGGCCCTGGACAGCACACGATACCGCAGCGGATGGGCATGGCTGAAGGCCAGTTCCTGCAGTTCGCGATAGAGGGCATTGAGGCCCAACCGATTGGCGATCGGCGCATAGATATCGAGGGTTTCGCGGGCGATGCGCCGCCGCTTCTCGGGGCGCATCACATCCAGCGTCTGCATGTTGTGCAGGCGGTCGGCCAGCTTGATCAGGATCACGCGCACATCGCGCGCCATAGCCAGCAGCATTTTGCGGAAATTCTCCGCCTGGGCTTCCTCGAAGCTCTGGTGCTCGATGCGATCCAGCTTGGAGACGCCATCGACCAGTTCGGCGGCGACCTTGCCGAAGCGCTCGGCAATCTGATCCTTGGTGATCGCCGTATCTTCCATGACGTCGTGCAGCAGCGCGGCCATCAGGGCGTGGGCGTCGAGATGCCAGCCGGCCAGGTTCTCCGCCACCGCCAGCGGATGCGAGATGTAGGGATCGCCGGAAAGTCGCAACTGGCCGCGATGCGCGGCGTCGGCAAAGACGTAGGCGGCCCCGACGCGGGCGATGTCCTCGGGCTTGAGGTAGGTGGCGATCCGCGCGTTGAAACGTTCCAGGTCTTCCGCCAGGTCGACCGGCGGATGCATGTCCGCGGAAATCAGCGGCGGTTCATCGAGCGCGCCCGGCACCACGCCGGGATCCATGGCCGAAGCCGATGCGCCAAAAAGGGGTGGAACGACCGCCGCCACGCTTCACCCCGTTCGCATGATGCTAGGACTGGTTGCGGGTCAGGATATCGACGCCGACTTTGCCTGCAGCGATCTCGCGCAGGGCGATCACGGTGGGCTTGTCGCGGCCGGCCTCGACCAGCGGCGTGCTGCCCAGGGTGAGCTGGCGGGCACGGTAGGTCGCCGCCAGGGTCAGCTGAAAACGGTTGGGTATGAGCTTGATGCAATCATCAATGGTGACACGTGCCATGGTTTCTAGTCCTGGTCAAGAAAGCGGAATACATCGGGGTGACGCGCACGCTGGCGCGCAAAACGCAGACGCGAAGCCCGCACGGCAGCTGTCAGCTCTTCGTGCGCAATATCCAAGTCATTGTTGATTATAACAAAATCGAACTCGGCTACGTGACGCATTTCACCCAGGGCGCCGGCTACCCGGCGCGCTATGACATCTTCACTATCCGAGCCGCGGGCGCGCAGCCGGCGCTCGAGTTCGGCAATCGAGGGCGGCAGGATGAAAATGCTGACGGCCTCGGGAAACTGACGCCGCATCTGCTGCGCGCCCTGCCAATCGATCTCCAGCAGCATGTCGCAGCCTTCCTGCATGTTCTGCTCGAGCCAGAGACGCGAGGTGCCGTAAAAATTGTCATGGACCTCGGCCCATTCCGCGAATTCGCCGCGTTCGCGCATGGCGAGAAAGCGCTGCACGTCGATGAAGTGATATTCGCGGCCGATCTGCTCGCCGGCACGCGGTGCACGGGTGGTGAAGGAAATCGAGTGCCGGACCTGCTGATCGTGCGTCAGCAGGCGACTCACCAAGGTGGTCTTGCCGGCGCCGGACGGTGCGGCGACGATGAAAAGGGTACCTGAGGGCATGGCGTTCCAAACTTGAGTTAGATCAATCCCGCACGGGCGGCGACTGTACTAGTATACGCGGCCAATGCATCGCTCCGCCTCCCTCCGCCCGTTTCGTCAATCGCCTGCCTGGCTGTTCGCCATTGCCTTGTTCGCCATGGCGATGCAGGCCATCGGCGGCAGCGGGATCATGCCGCGCAATGCCGCAGGCGGCGACTTTCGCGCGGAGATCTGCACCAGCCGGCCGGCCGGCAGGGTAGATCCGGCAAGCCGGTCCGGCCAGCCCGCGCTGCCCGACAGCGGCCATCAGGATTGCTGTTCGTTGTGCCTTACCGGCACGCCGGTGCTGCTCGCCGACGCCACGCTCGGCGTGCCGCCGGCGCCGACTTTCGACAGCATTTTTTTCAGCAGCCCCTTCCCCTTCCCGTCGACCATTGCGCGGCTGTCGCACCCGCCGCGCGGCCCGCCTGCGGCCTGACCCCTCCACAATCCGTCGCCCCGCGGCGGAACCAGTCGCGCCTGCCTGAAACCGGGCGCATCGACGACGAACGAGGAGCAGGATCATGCAAGCAATCTCGACAACACCGGTGTCCGCAAGTTCGACGCCGCGATCACTCAGGATATCGATCGGCGAGCGTATCTATGTCGCCGGCTCGGAAGGCATCGCCTGGCGGGTAAAGAGCGGCGCCGTGCGGCTTGACCGCGTCACTCCCGAAGGCAGCGATTACGCCGGACTGGCCTTGCGCGGCGACGTCATCGGCGCCGAAACCCTGCTCTACGGCCGCTATAGCTTTGAAGCCTCCGCCATCGGTGACTGCGAACTGGAACCCTGGCTCTCGGCCGGCACCACACTCTCCGGCGAGAGCCTGCTGCAGACGCTGGCTGGCGCCGAGCGACGTGCCGCCGACGCCCTGGCATTGCGCGCCGGCGAAGCATTCGAGCGCGTGCGCCGCCTGTGCCTGCTGCTGGCGCGTTACCGCGACGACGGCCGCAGGGAGATCACCATTCCCGAACTGCGCGACATGGCGGCGATCACCAACCTTACCGAAGCCACGGTATCGCGCGCCATGAGCCGCCTGCGGCGCATGGGCATACTGCAGCGACATGGGCACCGGCGCGGGCTGGTACTGCCCGGCGCCGACCCGGCATTCGCAATCTAGTCAATCCGCAACTCCAACATCACTCGCAAGGAGCACACATGAAACGCCTCACACTCGCCGCACTGATTTTCGCCGCTTTCCCCGTCATGGCCCAGGTCACCGTCAAGGACCCCTGGGTGCGCGCCACCGTATCGGCGCAGAAGGCCACCGGCGCCTTCATGCAGATCACCTCGGATCAGGACGCACGCCTGGTCGAGGCCAAATCGCCGGTCGCCGGCGTGGTCGAGGTGCATGAAATGATCATGGAAAAGGACGTCATGAAGATGCGTGCCGTCAAGGGTCTCGACCTGCCGGCCGGCAAGAGCGTCGAACTCAAACCCGGTGGCTATCACGTCATGCTGATGGACCTCAAGCAGCAGATGAAGGAAGGCGACAGCGTGCCGCTGACGCTGGTGGTCGAAGGCAAAGACAAGAAGCGCAGCACGATCGAGGTCAAGGCCACAGTCAAGCCGCTAACCGCCGCAGCTCCCGCCAAGATGGATCAGCAGCACAAGCATTGAACGTAACAGCCTACTTGCGATGAGATTCACCTGCCGGCGCTTCACCGCCTGGATCGCGACTTTCGCGATCCTTCTGGCAGCGCTCGCGCCGACGCTGGCACAAGCCCTCGCGGCAGGCTCCGACCGCGCCGCGCCGTGGTCCGAAATCTGCACCGCGACGGGTGTACCGCCAAATGCCGAAATGCCGCCCGGCGACCACCGGCAGACGGAGCACGGCATCAAGCATTGCCCCTGGTGCGCCGGAAGCAACCACCCGTATGGACTTGTGTCGCCAAACTACGCGCTCCCGGTCGGAGGCGGCACCCAGACGTCGCCGGCCGATTCCCCGCGCGATCCACCAAACCGGATCAAGCATCGCGGCACACCGCAGCCGCGCGCGCCACCCGTTCGCTCCTGAAACCTGCGCCTTCCGTCCGGATGGCTTGTCCGGGCGCCTTGTTCGATCCATTTCAGGAGTTACCGATGCAACTTCCAGTTTTTGCGCCGCTCGCGGCGCGGCGCCACCCCTTGGCCCTGGCGCTGGCCGCGGCCTTTTCCGCTGCCGCCTTGCCCGCAATCGCGCAGCAGGCCGCGCTCCCCGACATCACGGTCACCGGTACCCGCGAGGGCCAGAGCCTCGACCGCACGCCGGCCTCGATCGGCATCGTCGGCGAGGATGCCGTCAGGCTGGTCAAGCCCTCCCATCCCTCGCAGATCCTCAGCCAGGTGCCCGGCGCCGCCGCCGGCGTCACCAACGGCGAAGGCCACAACACGGCGATCCGCCAACCCTTCACCACGGCGCCGGTCTACCTCTTTCTCGAAGACGGCATCCCGATCCGCTCGACGGGCTTTTTCAACCACAACGCGCTCTACGAAATCAACCTGCCGCAGGCCGGCGGCATCGAAGTCAATCGCGGCCCGACGACGGCCCTTTACGGCTCCGACGCGATCGGCGGCGCGGTCAACGTGCTCACCCGCAAACCGCCGGACGCGCCGGAGGTCTCGCTGTTCGGCGAGGCTGGCAGCTTCGGCTGGAAACGCTTGCTGGGCAGCGCCGGCACCACTGCCGGCGACAACGGCGTGATCGCCAACGCCAACCTTACCCACAGCGACGGCTGGCGCAGCAAGACTGCCTATGACCGGCAGAGCGTGACCGCGCGCTGGGATCGGGCGATCGATGCCAACACCGTGCTCAAGACGGTGTTTTCCAGCACCGCAATCGACCAGGAAACCGGCGCCAACTCGCCGCTGGTCATGAGCGACTACCTCGACAACCCGACGCGCAACTACAAGCCGATCGCCTTCCGCAAGGTCAGCGCCACGCGCCTGTCCGCCGCCTGGGAGCGCGAGGCGGGCGACAGCCTGATTTCGATTACGCCCTACTACCGAGACAACAGCATGGACCTGCTGGCCTCGTTCAAGCTGACCTCGGGCGCCACCGGCGACAACACCATCTCCTACAGCAGCAACCAGTCCTACGGGGTGCAGCTCAAGTGGCGCCAGGATTACGACCAGCGCCGCGCCCGGCTGATCGTCGGCATCGACCTGGAGAACAGCCCCGGCGCGCGCAAGGAGGACCGCATCAACGCGACGGTCACCGGCGCCGGCGCCTCGCGCATCTACAGTGCCTACACCGTCGGGGCTCGGGTCTATGACTACAAGGTCAGCTTCCACGGAATCTCGCCCTATATCCACGGCGAGTACAGCCCGACCGAGCGCCTGCGGCTTTCCGCCGGCCTGCGCCACGACCATGTCGGTTTCAAGTTCGAGAACAACTTTGCCGCCGGCAGCGTGCTCGCCACCAACCAGTACGGCCAGGCGGGAAACACCTCGATCAACTACGACCACCTCAGCCCGAAGTTCGGCGCCACCTATGCGCTGGACAGGGACACCCACCTCTACGGCTCGCTCAACCACAGTTTCCGCGCGCCCTCGGAGGGCGATCTGTTCCGGCCGTCGACCGGCGCCGGGGTCACTGCCGGCCAGGCGGCGCTGGCCGCGCAGTCGGCGCTGACGCTCAAACCCGTGAAGGGCGACCAGGCCGAGATCGGTCTGCGCGGGCGCGCCGCCGGCATCAGTTACGACGTGGTGGCCTATGAGCTGGTCAAGTCGGACGACATCCTGACCTATACCGATCCGGTGACCAATGTGCGCTCGAGCTCCAACAACGGCAGCACGCGCCATCGCGGCATCGAGGCAGCAATCGGCATTCCGCTGGGCAAGGCCTGGCGCGCCGACATCGCGCTGTCGACGGCGCGCCACAACTACAAGGAATGGGTGGTGCCCGGCAGCGCCAGCCTGTCCGGCAAGGAGATGGCGGCCGCCCCTCGCTCGCTGGCGAATACCCGCCTGATCTGGATGCCGGGCGAGGGGACAAGCCTGCAGCTGGAATGGACTCACATCGGCGCCTACTGGCGCGACGACGCCAACACCAGCCGCTACGACGGCCACGACCTGCTCAACCTGCGCGGCGGCATGGACCTGGGCAAGCAGTTGCGCATTTCCGCCAGCGTGAACAACCTTGCCGACAAGCGCTACGCCGACAGTTCCAGCATCTCGTCCGGGGTGCCGGTCGCCTCGCCCGGCCTGCCGCGCAGCCTGCAAGTCGGCTTGGAGGCGAAATGGTAGGCCGCGCCCTTGCGCTCGCGCTGCTGTGTTGTGCCGGCCCGCTGGCGGCACAACACGAGCATGCGGTCGGCGCGCCGCTGGTGACCAAAGCCAGGGACGCGATGCGGGCCAAGCCCGCGCTGTCGATCGGCGCCGCCGTATCGCCGGCCGGGCAGCTCTGGATCGTCGGCCTCGATCACGAACGACGCCTGTTCGTCCAGACCGGTGGCGGCGCGGGGCAGCGCTGGAGCGAGCCGCGCCTGCTCGACATCGGCAGTGACACGGTGGCGGCCGACGGCGAGAACCGGCCGAAAATCGCCTTCGGCCCGGATAATCGCGCCGTCATTTCCTACACCCAGCCGCTGGCCAAACCCTACACCGGGGAAATCCGCATGCTGCGTTCGGAGGATGGCGGCACCAGTTTTTCGCCGCCCTTCACGGTGCATCGGGACCGCCAGGTGATCACCCACCGCTTCGAGGCGATCGCCTTCGACGCGCGCGGCGTGCTGCATACCGTATGGATCGACAAGCGCGACCAGGCGCAGGCGACGCGTGACGCGGGTGGCGACAGCAAGCGCGGCGGCTATCGCGGCGCGGCGATCTATCGCAACGAATCGCGCGACGGCGGACGCAGTTTCGGCCCCGACCTCAAAGTCGCCGACCACAGTTGCGAATGCTGCCGCGTCGCGCTGGCACCCACGCCCGAGGGCGGCGTGGCGGCGATGTGGCGCCATGTGTTCGCACCCAACATCCGCGACCATGCCTTCGCCATCCTCGGCGGCACCGTTGCGAATCCGGTGCGGGCCAGTGTCGACGACTGGAAGCTCGACGCCTGCCCGCACCACGGTCCCGGCCTGGCACCGGCGGCGCACGGTGGCTACCACGCCGTCTGGTTCGGCGAGAGGGCCGGCCGTGCCGCCGTGCGCTACGGCCAACTCGCCGCCGACGGCAGGCCGCAGGACGCGGCGCGGGAACTGCCCGATGCGCGCGCCGAGCATGCCGACGTGCTGGCCGCCGGCGAAAGGGTTGCCATCGCCTGGCGCAGCTTCGACGGCGAGCGCATGCGCTTGCGCGCCTGGCTGTCGACCGACGGCGGTGCCAATTTCACCCTGCGCGAGCTGGCTTCCAGCAGCGAGGAAAACGACCACCCGCGCCTGCTCGCGACTCCCGCCGGGATGCGCGTGCTGTGGCGTACCGCAAAGGAAATCCATGTCCTTCCGATCCAGCCTTGAATCCGCCCTGCGCGCGGGCCGCTTCGCTTTCGGCGCCGCGCTGCTGTCCACCTCCGCCGGCCCTCTCGCCGCGCCCGCAACCGTGCAGCCATTCGGCCCGCAAACCTGGGGCGACCTGCAACGCGCCGGCGCGAAGCCGCAGGTCGTCGTCTTCTCGACCACGGATTGCAGCCATTGCCCGGCCGTCATCGACGGCCTCGCCACGAGTTTGCGCAAGTCGGCGCTGAAGCCACGGCTGGTCGTGGTGGTGATGGATGGCGCCGGCCAGGAAGCGGAGCTGCTCGCCGACCGGCATTATCGCCAGGCCGACGCGCTCCATGCCTTCGACGGCGATGCCGTCAACCTGCGCTACCGCGTCAATCCGGACTGGCGCGGCCTGACGCCTTACGTGGTCCTGCTGCCGGCCGGCGGCGGGCCGCGCTACTTCAACGGCGCTCCGCCGGCCGGCGCCTTGCGCGCCCTCCTCCATCCGTGAAATGCTTTGCCATGAAAACGCAAATCCGCGCGGAGCATGTGGTAGGCGGCTTGCTGGTGGCTGCGCTCCACGCCGCCGCGTTGTGGGGGCTGGCGAGCTATCGCCTGATCGCATTGCCGCCGTCGACGCCGACGCTGTTCGTGGACCTGATCACACCGCAGGCGCCGGTGGCGCCGCGCCCGGTTCCCTTGGCGCCGGCCGAGCCACGGACGCAACGCGCGGAGCCGCCGCGCCCGAGCGAGGTCGTCAGTTCGCCGGCGCACGCGGCGCCGGGAGATCCCGCGCCACCGTTGCTGCCTGCGGCGCCCGCGACCGCCGTGGCGCCGGCGCCGACTCTTGCCGGTCCGGTCAGGCTCGCCGGCGAACTGGCCGTCGCCTGTCCCGAGCGCAGCGCGCCCGATTACCCCCTGGCCGCGCGCCGCCGCAATGAAACCGGTACCGCGCTGCTCCACGTCGAACTCGACGAGAAGGGCCAGGTGGCGGCGGCGACGGTCCTCGAATCCAGCGGTCATCCGCGTCTCGACGAGGCGGCGCTGGCCGCCGTCAGGCGCTGGCGCTGCACTTCGGCGCAACGCCACGGGCAGGCGGTTCGCGCCACCGCCCGGCAAGCCTTCAACTTCGTCCTCCAAGGAAACTGAGCATGGAAGCCAACGTATCCACCTCCCTGGGCTTCGCCCATTTCCTCGCCAACGCCGATGGCATGGGCCAGCTGGTACTGGCCGCGCTGCTGCTGCTCTCGGTGGCCAGCTGGTACCTGATCGTCACGCGCGCGATTGCCAATATCCTTGCGCAGCGACGGGCAGACGCCTTCCTCGCCAGGTTCTGGAACGCTCCGTCGCTGACCGAAGTCCGCAACGTGCTCGCCGCGCGACCTGTCGACAACGCCTTCGCCGAGTTGGCCGAGGCAGCTCTGAAGGCAGCAGCCGATAGCGAGGCCCGACACCCGCAGCGACTGGCCGCCGCCGGCGGCCTCGGCGAGTTCCTTACGCGCGTGCTGCGGAACGGCATCGATCTCGAGGCAGCGCGCAGCGAGCACGGCCTCACCGTGCTGGCCTCTGCCGGCTCGGCCGCGCCCTACGTCGGTCTCTTCGGCACCGTGTGGGGCATTTATCACGCGCTGGTGCAGATCGGTCTCTCGGGCCAGGGTACGCTGGACAAGGTGGCCGGCCCGGTCGGCGAGGCGCTGATCATGACGGCGCTGGGCCTGGCGGTGGCGATCCCGGCCGTGCTCGCCTACAACGCCTTCAACCGCCGCAACCGCATGTGGCTGGCCCGGCTCGACGCCTTCGCCCACGACCTCTATGTGCTGACCACGGTCGGCCCTGAACCAGGAGCCGCATGATGGCGATCGGCAGCTTCAACGGGCGCAATCACCAGGCGCCGATGGCCGAGATGAACGTGGTGCCGCTGGTCGATGTGATGCTGGTGCTGCTGGTGATCTTCATCGTTACCGCACCGCTCCTGACGCACTCGGTAAAGATCGACCTGCCCAAGGCATCATCCAGCGCCAACATCACCAAGCCCGAGCACATCGAGTTCGGCGTGCGCGAGAACGGTGACCTGTACTGGAATGGCGAGATCGTCTCGCCGGCCACACTGCCGCAACGCTTCAGTACCGCCTCCGCCAGACAGCCGCAGCCGGAACTGCATATTCGCGCCGACCGCAACGCCCGCTATGAAAGCGTGGCTCAGGTCATGTCGCTGGCTGCAAAAGCCGGCCTGGTGCGTATCGGGTTTATCACCGATCCGGCGTCCAACAATTAGCGGGACGGCCGGCAAGACATGGTCACGATTTAGATGCCGAGTTCGACGACCAGACTGTTTTCTTGAGAGGCTCACCGACTACGAATTTGTGGCCTCCGAACGGCTTTCGGACCCGTTTGCCGAGCGCAAACGATAGGCGCGGGCAACCGGCACGCAGGCGGCAGAACCATGTGGAAGAATGATTCGATCTTGGTCAAGAACGGGAGCGGATCATGGAACGCAGGGAAATGCTGGGCACGTTGGGCGGGATTGCTTTGACCGGTCTGGCCGCCGACGTTTAGGCTGCCGATCAGGATCACCACCACCACGGCGGTGGCGCGAAGTATCAGACGCTGATTGCCGCCTGACCATCAGGAAAGCTCAGCATCGAAATCGCAACCTTTGCCGTCCGCGATCCAGCGGCGACACATGCGGCTCGCCCATGGCTGCAGGCGCGCAGACAGCCAGTGGCAATGGCTGGCCGGCGCCAGGACCATGCCACAGAAATAGCGGCCGTCCTGATCACGCCACGTCAGCGCCGGACATGCGCCCCGGCGGTGGCCGAGCAAAAGGCTGCTGAGCGGACAGGGTTCGGCGGCACAGCATACGCCGCATCCGTTGCAGGCTGCCCCGAATGCGGGTTTGGGCGGCGCGGCGGCATGGATCTCGATGCAGATTTCGGTAGCCGTCATTTCCGCCCGAATCCCTGTAGCTATTCAAGATTCTGGACTTGCTCGCGCATCTGCTCGATTAGCAGTTTGAGTTCCAGAGCAATCGCCGTCACTTCCGACGAGACCGACTTCGACGACAGGGTATTCGCCTCGCGGTTGAGCTCCTGCATCAGGAAATCGAGGCGCTTGCCCACCGCTCCGCCCTTTTTCAGCACCCGCTCGACCTCGTCGAGATGGGTGATCAGGCGCGCCAGTTCCTCGGCGACATCGATCTTGGCGGCAAATACGCCGATTTCCTGGCGGATACGGTCCTCGTCGAGGTTGGCGACCGCCTCGCGCAGTTTGGTCGCCAGGCGCTCCTGATAGGCCACCAGCGCCACCGGCACCAGCGGGGCAACCGCGGCCACCTGCTGGCGCATGCGCGTCGCGCGGTCGCGCAGCACATCTGCCAGCTTGGCGCCTTCGCGATTGCGGCTGGCAAGGAACTCGTCGAGCAGGCCGGAGAATAGTTCCAGCCCCGCCGCCTGCAAGTGTTCAGCGCTCAGGGTGTCGTCGGCCAGTACGCCCGGCCAGCGCAGCACTTCGGCCACCGACAGGGGCTCGGCCTGCGGCAGCGACTGGCGCACCTCATCCTGCAGGCGGGCCAGGTCGGCAAGCATCGTCACGTCCGGCGTCTGCCGCCGCACGCCGCCACCCTGCCCGGCCTGGGCCTGCAGATAGCCGCGCACCTCGATCTTGCCGCGGCCGACACGCTCGCTGATGCGTTCGCGCAAGGCCATTTCGAGGAAACGCAGGTCTTCGCTGATGCGAAAGCCGATGTCGAGGTAGCGCGAATTGACGCTCTTGATCTCGAAATTCAACACGGCGCTGCCCATATCGCGGCTGGCAGCGGCATAACCGGTCATGCTGTGGATCATGATTTCGGGGGTATCTCCGGAAAGTCGCCGCTACAGTGGTTTACAGCGTGCGGGCGAACAAGGAAAATCACGGCAGTATATCAACCGGCCCGCGCCGATCCGACTTTGGTCTCCCAGAACAATCATGCCTTGCCGCCCGGCTGCGAGCTGGAAGGCTACCGCATCGAAAGACAGCTTTCGATCGGTGGCTTTTCCATCGTCTACCTGGCGCACGATGCAGCCGGAATCCCGGTGGCGATCAAGGAGTACATGCCCAATTCGCTGGCGTTGCGGACCGAAGGTGAAGTCGTGCCGGACATACCACCCGAGCACCAGTCGGACTTCAACCACGGCCTGAAGCTTTTTTTTGAAGAAGGTCGCACACTCACCGGGCTGGACCACCCCAACGTGGTGCGCGTATTGAATTTTTTTCGCGCCAACGAAACCGTGTACCTGGTGATGCGCTTCGAGACCGGCATTACGCTGCGCGACCACATCCGCCAGCATCGCGGCCGGCTCAGCGAGGCCTTCATGCGCAAGATGTTCAGCGGCATGCTCGACGGGCTCGGCGAAGTCCATGGTCATGGCCTGCTCCACCTCGACATCAAGCCGGCCAACATCTGGTTGCGCGACGATGGCAGCCCGGTGCTGCTGGATTTCGGTGCCGCGCGCTACGCCGTCGACATCGGACCGCCGGCGCCGCGCGCCATGTACACGCCCGGCTATGCCGCGCCCGAGCAGTACCACGGCAAGTTCACCCTTGGCCCCTGGACCGACATCTATGCCGTGGGCGCGTGCATGTACGCGGCGCTCGCCGGATCCGCGCCACAGGCCGCCGACGAGCGCATCACCGATGACGAAATGCTGCCGGCGCGTCAGCGCTGGGGCATGGAATACTCGCCGCGCCTGCTGGCCACCATCGACGAATGCCTGCGGCTGGATCCGCCGCGGCGTCCGCAGCACGCGCGGGCGCTGCAAGCCTCGCTGAATACCGATACCGCCGCCGACAAGCCGCCGGGCTCCTGGCTCTCGCGCATCGGCCTGCGTGGCTGGTGATGAGCTACAGCATCACCCAGGAAAGCCGCATCGGCGGCCGCAAAATCAATCAGGACCGTGCCACCTGGCTGGCCACCGAGGATACGGTGCTGATGATCGTCGCCGACGGCATGGGCGGCCACCTGCATGGCGAGATTGCGGCACAGCTTGCCATCGACATAATCGGCGAATGCTTCCGCCGTGAAGCCGCGCCGCGCCTGACCGACCCAGCGACATTCCTCGCCAACGCGCTGCGCCATGCGCATGAGCGCATCGTTCGCCATGCCGCCGACTGCCGCATCGCACAGCACGCGGCGCCGCGCACCACCTGCATTGCCTGCATCGTGCAAGATGGCCAGGCGACCTGGGCGCATGCCGGCGACTCGCGGCTCTATCTGGTTCATGGCCGCGCTGACGGGCGCCAACGCGTGTTGCAGACCCGCGACCACAGTGTCGTCCAGCGTCTGGTTGACGATGGCATGATCAGCCGCGAGCAGGCCGCCAGCCATCCGATGCGCAATCGCGTGTTCAGTTGCCTGGGCGGCAGCATCGAGCCGCAGATCGAGCTCTCGGACCCGGCACCGCTGCAGGATGGCGACCTGATTGCGCTTTGCACGGACGGCGCCTGGTCGCCCCTGGGCGAAGCGCTGGCAACCGAGCTGGCACGCTCGCCCCTGACCAGCACCGTACCCAACCTGCTGGACGCCGCCGAACGCGCTGCCGGTCCCGGTGCCGACAATCTGACGCTGATCGCCATGCGCTGGGAGGCGCCTGATCCCGACGGTGACACGATCATCCTGCAGATCGGCGAAGCCGATCCGCAAGCGCTGCCCACGATCAGCGACGACGACATCGACCGCGCCGTCGCCGATATCCGCAGCCGCCTGCCTTACACCACAAACGGAGCCACCCCATGAACCGCCCGCCGCAACGCCAGAACCGGGAGGCCGCGCAACTGCGGCCCCTGACCATCACCCGCAACTACACGCGCCACGCCGAAGGCAGCGTGCTGGTTGAGTTCGGCGACACCAAGGTGCTGTGCACCGCCAGCATCGAAGAACGGGTACCGTCCTTCCTCAAGGGCAAGGGGCAGGGCTGGGTGACCGCCGAGTACGGCATGCTGCCGCGCTCGACCAACACCCGCACCGACCGCGAGGCGGCCAAGGGCAAGCAATCGGGGCGCACCCAGGAGATCCAGCGCCTGATCGGCCGCAGCCTGCGCGCGGTCACCGATCTCGGCGCGCTCGGCGAACGCCAGATCACGCTTGATTGCGATGTCATACAGGCCGACGGCGGCACGCGCTGCGCTTCGATCAGCGGTGCCTGCGTGGCGCTGCACGACGCACTGTCCAGGCTCGTCGCGGCCGGCAAGCTGGCCCGCCACCCGATGCGCGAACTGGTCGCCGCGGTTTCGGTCGGCATCGTCGAGGGCATACCCGTGCTCGACCTTGACTACGCCGAGGACTCTGCCTGCGACACCGACATGAACGTGGTGATGACGGCCGGTGGCGGCATCATCGAAGTGCAGGGCACGGCCGAGGGCGCGCCTTTTTCGCGCGCCGAACTCGACACCCTGCTCGGTCTCGCCGCGGCAGGCATCGGCGACATCGTCGCGGCCCAGAAGTCGGCGCTGGTGATATGACGGCCATCCCCCCATCCCCCTTCCCGTGGAAGGGGGTGATCACGGTTCGCGAGCGTTGCTCGCTCCGGGTTCATGGCTTGCGTCCGCCTTGGGGCGGCCCGGCGGTGGCCGCGTGAAAAAGCTCGTCCTCGCTTCCGGCAACGCCGGCAAGCTGCGCGAATTCGGCCAGTTGCTGGCTCCTTTCGATTTCGAGGTGTTGCCACAGTCGGCCTTCAATGTCCCCGAGGCCGAGGAACCCCATGTCACTTTCGTCGAGAATGCCATCGCCAAGGCGCGCCATGCGGCCCAACTCACCGGCCTGCCGGCGCTGGCCGATGATTCCGGTCTGTGTGTGTCGGCGCTGGGCGGCGCCCCTGGAGTGTTCTCGGCGCGCTATGCCGGCGAACCCAAGTCCGATGCGCGCAACAATGCCAGGCTGATCGCCGAACTCGCCGGCCTTGCCGACCGGCGCGCCCACTATGTCGCCGTGCTGGTGCTGATGCGCCATGCCGACGATCCGCAACCCATCGTCGCCGAAGGCGAATGGCATGGCGAGATCGTCGACCTTCCGCGCGGCGAAGGCGGCTTCGGCTACGACCCCTACTTCCTGATTCCCGAGCTGGGCCAGACTGTCGCCGAGTTGCCGCACGAAGAAAAGAACCGCCGCTCGCATCGCGGCCAGGCACTGGCGCAGCTACTGGCCCGCCTGCGGGCCGGGGCGTGATCCCGATACGACCGGCCGCTGCGACACCAGCGCCGTCCCACAGCCCCTCCGGACTCACCGCACCGCCACCGCTGGCGCTCTATGTGCATTGGCCGTGGTGCGTGCGCAAATGTCCCTACTGCGACTTCAATTCGCATGAGAGCCGTGGCGAGATCGACGAGCCTGCCTATCTCGCCGCGCTGATCGCCGACCTCGAAGCGGCGTTGCCGCAGGTCTGGAACCGCCCGGTGAGCAGCGTCTTCATCGGCGGCGGCACCCCCAGCCTGATGTCTGCCGCCACCGCCGACGCCCTGCTGGCGGCGATCCGCATGCGCCTGCCGCTGCATCCTGATGCCGAGATCACGCTGGAGGCCAACCCCGGAACGGCCGAGGCCGGTAAATTTGCCGCCTTTCGCGCTGCCGGGGTGACGCGCTTGTCGATCGGCGTGCAAAGCTTCGAGGATTCCAAGCTTGTCGCGCTGGGGCGCATCCACAGCGCGAACGAGGCGAACTACGCCATCACCCTGGCACAACGCCATTTCGAGCGCGTCAATGTCGACCTCATGTACGCGCTGCCGCTGCAGTCCCTGTCGGAGGCCGAACGCGACATCGCCACGGCGATCGCCGGCGGTGTCAGCCACATCTCGGCTTACCACCTGACGCTGGAGCCGAACACGGCTTTCCACCACTCGCCACCTCCCTTACCCGACGACGACCTCGCCGCCGACATGCAGGAAATGGTCGAGGAACGCCTGGCCGCAGCCGGCTTCGAGCATTACGAAACCTCGGCCTTTGCCCGTCCGGGCCAGCGCTGCCGGCACAACCTCAACTATTGGACCTTCGGCGACTACCTCGGCATCGGCGCCGGCGCCCACGGCAAGCTCTCGAACCACGAACACATCTGGCGCGAAACCCGCCAGCGCCATCCGCAGGCCTACCTTGAGGCAGCGGCGCGGGGCGAGTTCATCGCCACCCGGCAAGACATCGCGCGGCATGATCTGCCCGGCGAGTTCATGATGAATGCCTTGCGGCTGAACGAGGGCTTTCCGGCCAGCCTGTTTGTCGAACGCACCGGTCTGCCCCTGGCGGAAATTGAGAAGTCGGCGCTGGCGGCACGGTGCGACGGCCTGCTGGAAGCAAGCGACGGCTGGCTGCGCCCGACCCCGCGCGGACGCCGCTTTCTCAACCGCCTGCTGGCATTATTTCTCGACGATTCCGTGACATAGTTACCTGGAAAATGCCATCGGCGAGGCTATACTTGTATCAGGAATTGACCTACCCCTCATGGAGGCTATCGTGAAAACGATGAAAGTATTGATGTTGTCCGCGCTGACGAGCGCCCTGCTGGCCAGCTTCCAGGGCTTTGCCGCCGAGGCCGAGCGCAAAACGGTGTCGATCAACGACAAGGTGCCGACGCCCGAGCAGGTCGCCGATGCGCTGTTTCCCAAGGAAATCCAGGCGCTGAAGGCCGAATGTGCCGCCGCCGAAAAGGCCGGCATGCGTTGCCAGAGCCGGATTCCCAAATCCTCGCTGGATTCCGTGCTGGTGACCTTCCCACGCGGCTCCGCGGCCCTGACCAGCGAAGCCAAGGGGTTCCTCGATGCCGTCGGCAAGGCCCTTCAGGCCCGCGAGTCGCTGTGGACCTCACTGCGCATCGAAGGCCATACCGATGTCACCGGCAGCCCCGCGCTGAACGAGCGCCTGTCGAAGGAACGTGCCGACGTGGTGAAGACCTATCTGGTCAAGAACTACTCGCTGAAGCACGTTGAAACCGTGGGGCGGGCAAGCGCCGAACCTAAGGACACGGTCGACCCGACCAGCGCGGCAAACCGCCGCATCGAGTTCGTGCCTGAATGGTGACCGTGTAGGGCCCGAATCGCGCTACAAACTCCGCTGCCAGACCGGTCGAAGTCTGGCTTGATCCGGGTGGTCCAAGGCCTCCCGGATTTCTTTTAGCAGCCTCGGCTTTTCCGCGCCGAGGTTGCCCTTCAGCACCAGCCGGTTGGAAACATGGTCGGCGCGAAACACGGTGCGCCGCAGCTCGAGCGCGCCGATGAAGTATTCCATCTCGGCAAACAGTTCGCCCTGATCGCAGGGCTGCCATCCTGGAAAGCCGGCGCGGAAGCGTTCTTCGCCCATGGGGAAATTCACCACCAGTGTGGCAAGAAACTCAGGCTGAGTGGCATTCGCCAGCCGCGCGGAATTCTCGGCGTGCTGCCGTGACAGCGTTTTCCCGCCGAGCCCGTTGAGGATCATGACCGAGCGCTTGATGCCGGCCTGCTGCAGCTTGTCCAGGGCCTCGCGCGTCGAGTCGAAGGTCTCGCCCTTATTGACTTTGGCCAGCACTTCGTCGTCGCCCGACTCGGCACCGACATAAGCCATGCTGAGACCGGCGTCCGCCAGTTCGCGCAATTCCTCGACGGACTTCTTCCGCAGGTTGCGCGGCAGGCAGTAGCTGGAAATGCGTCGCACTGCCGGCAGGTGTTCGCGGATTGCCGCCAGCACGGCGAGCAGGCGTCGCGTCGGCAGCACCAGCGCATCCCCGTCGGCGAGGAAGATGCGGCGCACCTGGTCGCCAAAGCGCTCGCCGCAACGGCGTAGAGTTTCGAAAGTCTCCGCTTCATCACGGGCACGAAACTTCTTCTGCGGCGCGGTGTACATCTCGCAAAACGTGCAGTGGTTCCACGAGCAGCCGTCCGTCACCGGCAGGATCAGCGATTCCGCCTCGCTGGGCGGACGAAAAACGGGATCGACGTAGCGGATCGGAAAGCCGGAGTTCATGCGGCGATTGTGTCACGGGTGTTAGGCCCGTGACGGTATCTCCTTTTGGGAGATTTTGCAGCCGGCGACATACGCCGGGCGCGGTATGATGCGGCGCCTCTCTGCCCCTCCACCCTGTCTCCGCGCCATGTCCTTCCCTGCCCTTGCCTTCGTCGACCTCGAAACCACCGGAGCCACGGCAACGGCCGACCGCATCACCGAGGTCGGCATCATCGAGGTGGATGAGGATGGCGTGCGTGAATGGTCCACGCTGGTGAATCCGGGAACGCCGATATCGCCCTTCATCGAGAGCCTCACCGGCATCAGCAACGCGATGGTGGCCGATGCACCGCCCTTCGAGGATGTTGCTGCGGAGGTTCTGGAACGATTGGGCGGGCGCATCTTCATCGCCCACAACGCACGATTCGATTTCGGCTTCCTGAAGAACGAATTCAAGCGCGCGGGTCACGATTTTCGCGCCACGGTATTGTGCACCGTCAAGCTCTCGCGCAAGCTCTTCCCGCAGCATGCGCGACACAATCTCGACAGCCTGATAGCCCGTCACGGCCTGGTGGTCAGCGAGCGCCACCGCGCGCTCGGCGACGCGCGTCTGATCCATCAGTTCTGGCAGCAGTTGTGCGCGGATGTCGCGCCGGACCTGCTGGCGGCAACCGTGACCAAGCTCACGGCACGGCCGAGCCTGCCGGCGAATCTCGACGCGGGCGTGATCGACACCCTGCCAGACGGGCCGGGCGTGTACCTTTTCTATGGCGAGAACGACTTGCCTCTCTATGTCGGCAAGAGCACCGGGATACGCAAACGCGTACTTTCGCACTTTGCCGCCGACCACGCGACTGCGAAGGAAATGACGCTGGCACAACAGGTGCGGCGCATCGATTGCATTGCCACCGGCGGCGAGATCGGCGCCCTGCTCAAGGAGGCGGCGCTGATCAAGTCCTTGCAACCCATCCACAACCGCAGCCTGCGGCGCAATGATGACGTTTGCTTCTGGCAGCTGGTCGAAGCGCGCCAGGGCGAATGGCGCCCGCAGCTGATGCTTGCCCGGGATCTCGTCCCGCACGACGAAAATCTCTTCGGCCCGTTCAAGACCAGCCGCGAAGCGAAGCGGGTACTGCAGGAACTGGCCCGCAACCATCGGCTTTGCCATGCCTTGCTCGGATTGGAGAAAGTGAAGCCGGGCAATCCCTGTTTTTCGCATCAGGTACAGCAATGCAAGGGCGCCTGCGTCGGCAAGGAGCCCGTCTCCTTCCACAGCGCGCGGCTGATGGCGGCACTGGGCAAGCTTCGCGTGGAACCCTGGCCGTTTGCCGGGCCGGCCTGTATTCGCGAGGGCGACGACCTGCATTTGATCGACCGCTGGCGCCACCTCGGCACCGTCAGCGCCGATGCCGACATGCACGACCTGCCGGATGCGGCACTACCGGTATTCGATCAGGACAACTACCGCATCCTGCTCAAGGCTCGCGAACGTCTCGCGCCTTTGGCGCAAAACCGCTAGCGCGCCACGACCGCCGACGGCGGAGTGCGCAGCCGCGCCAGCTTGTCCTTGATCTCCGCCATCGCGGCAGCCGCCGCCCTTTCGCCTTCGAGCACCGCGCGATGCCGGTCCTCCAGGCTGGTGGCTGACAAATCCGCCGTTGCCGGGCGGATCACGATATTGGATTCGGCAAGCTCGTTGCGGCTGATCGATTGGCCCATGATGGCAAATGTCTGCAGCAGCATGTCGAAGGTATTGCCGAACCGGCCATCACGCGGTTTCGCCGAAATATCCACCGCGATCACGAAGTCGGCGCCGAGACGACGCGCAGCGCGAACCGGCACCGGACTGCTCAGGCCGCCGTCGACGTACTCGCGACCGCTGATGGTTACCGGCTGAAACACGCCCGGCACGGCAGCCGAGGCCTGCACCGCCAAGCCCGTATCGCCGCTACGGAACAGCACCATCTCGCCGCTGGCGAGGTCGGTGGCGACCACGGCAAAGCTGCGCCTGAGTTTTTCCAGGGGCCGGTTCAGCACCGCATCGCTTATGTAATTGCGCAGCGGCTCGCCTCTCAGCGGGCCGCGCAGGGACACGTTCCAGTCGAAGACATTGCCCTTGTCCATCTCGAGCGCCGCCTTCTGCAACTCGAATCCGTTGAGTCCGTTGGCATAAAGCGCGCCCACCACCGCGCCGGCGCTGGTACCGACGATGATGTCGGGCACGATGCCCTGGGCTTCCAGAGCCTTGATTACACCGACATGGGCGAAGCCCCGCGCGGCTCCGCCGCCGAGGGCGAGACCGATCTTGACTGAAGCAGGTTTGGTTGCCGGCGGGGGGGCCGGCTTTTCGCCGAGTACCGCGCAGCCCGGGAGCAGCGCGGCGGCGATGACAAGGATCAGGAAGCGCAATTCAGCGCGCATGATCTCGATGGGCCCGCACCGCGAGCGCGGCGCAGCGATCCGAACGACGTATCGTCAGCTCGACGCGCCCGGTTTGCGGCCGGGACTCTTGGGCGGAATATAGCCGGCAACGCGACAGAGCACGGCTTCGAACTTCGCGCCGTCGGCGCCGAAGCGCGTCACACTGCACTTCGATATCTCGCCCCTTGCAGACAGGTCGGAAATGGAGCGGCGCACTTTTGCCAGCGACAGCCCCGTCGCGGCGGCGATTTCGGAATCGAAACGCTGACCGTTGGCCTTCAGGTATTGCATGATCTCTTGCATATCCGCTGCTCCGGGTAAGTTGAAGCTGGTGGGCCCAGCGAGACTCGAACTCGCAACCAAAGGATTATGAGTCCTCTGCTCTAACCATTGAGCTACAGGCCCTGCTTGCTGCTACGGCGACCGTTGCTGTTGCGGTCGCCGGTGTTGCAAATTCAGGTTTCAGAATCAAGGAAGCTGCGCAGCTTTTCCGAACGCGTCGGGTGACGCAGCTTGCGCAAGGCCTTGGCCTCGATCTGGCGGATGCGCTCGCGGGTGACGTCGAACTGCTTGCCGACTTCTTCCAGCGTGTGGTCCGTGTTCATTTCGATGCCGAAACGCATGCGCAGCACTTTTGCCTCGCGCGGCGTCAGGCTGTCCAGCACTTCCTTGGTGACTTCGCGCAGGGAGGCGAACAGCGCCGCATCGCCCGGCGACAGCGTCGCCTGATCCTCGATGAAATCGCCGAGGTGGGAATCGTCGTCGTCGCCGATCGGCGTTTCCATGGAAATCGGTTCCTTGGAGATCTTGAGGATCTTGCGGATCTTCTCCTCGGGCATTTCCATCTTCACCGCCAGCGTCGCCGGGTCCGGCTCAAGACCGGTTTCCTGCAGGATCTGGCGGCTGATGCGGTTCATCTTGTTGATGGTTTCGATCATGTGCACCGGGATGCGGATGGTGCGTGCCTGGTCGGCGATCGAGCGCGTGATGGCCTGGCGGATCCACCACGTGGCGTAGGTCGAGAACTTGTAGCCGCGGCGATATTCGAACTTGTCCACCGCCTTCATCAGGCCGATGTTGCCTTCCTGGATCAGGTCGAGGAACTGCAGGCCACGGTTGGTGTACTTCTTGGCGATCGAGATCACCAGGCGCAGATTGGCCTCGGTCATTTCGCGCTTGGCGCGGCGGGCCTTGGCTTCGCCGGTGGACATCTGCTTGTTGATGTCCTTGAGCTCCCGCAGCGGAATGCCAATGCGGTTCTGCAGGTCGATCAGGCGCTGCTGCTCTTCGAGGATGTTCGGCGCGGCGCGCATCAGTTGCGCGGCATAGGGCTTGCCGGACTGGACCTCGTGCTTGAGCCACTCCATGTCGGTCTCGTGACCGGGAAAAACCTTGATGAAATGCTGGCGCGGCATGTGCGCCTTATCGACGCAAAGATGCAGCACCTTGCGCTCGTGGCTGCGCACCGCCTCGACCATGCCGCGTACCGAATCGCACAGGCGCTCGATGGCCTTGGCGGTGAAGCGGATGTTCATCAGTTCGTCGGAAATCTGCTTTTGCAGGCGCAGGTAAGCCTTGTCCTGCGAGCCCTTCTTGGCCAGCGTCGGCTGCAGCTTGCCGAACAGGGCATGGATCACCGAGAAGCGCTCCAGTGCATCCTGCTTCAGTTGCAGCAGGGACGCCGACATGCGGCCGCTGCCGTCCTCGTCGTCTTCTTCGCCTTCGTCCTCGACCTCAAGATCTTCCGCCTCGCCCAAAGCGGCGATGTCATCCTCGGTGGCGTTCGGATCAATCAGGCCATCGACCAGTTCGTCGATGCGCATTTCGTCGCGCGCCACCTTGCCGGCGGTTTCCAGCATCTCGGCAATGGTCGTCGGACAGGCCGAGATGGCCATGATCATGTGCTTGAGGCCATCCTCGATACGCTTGGCGATCTCGATTTCGCCCTCGCGGGTCAGGAGTTCGACCGAGCCCATCTCGCGCATGTACATGCGCACCGGGTCGGTAGTGCGGCCGAACTCGGAATCGACGGTCGACAGCGCCTGTTCGGCTTCTTCCTCGACCGCTTCGGCATCTACCGGCGCAGGCGCCGATTCGTTGAGCAGCAGGTCATCGACGGCAGGCGCTTCGTCGAAGACCTGGATCGCCATGTCGTTGAAGGTGGAAATGATCGACTCGATCTGCTCCGCATCCACCAGGTCGTCCGGCAGGTGGTCGTTGATTTCAGCGTAGGTCAGGTAGCCGCGTTCCTTGCCCAGGGCGATCAGGTTCTTCAAGCGCGTACGCTTGGTATCCATGTCGATCGGCGTCGCCTCCGGGGCGACCAGCTTTTCCTTGCTCTTGCGGCCACGGGATTCGGCAATCGCCTTGGCGACCGACTTAACCGCCTGCACGGCTGGCTTGGCCGCCTGCACGGCTGGCTTGGCCGCCGCGGCGCCGGGTGCAGCCGCAACCGGCGCTGCCGCTGCCTTGCCCGCCTTGGGCGCGGGAGTCTTGGCGGGGGCAGGCTTGGCCGCCACAGCCTTTGCTGCATCCTTGACCGGCGCCTTGACGGGGGGCGCGGCCTTGGCCGGAGCCTTCTTGGCCGCCACGGCCTTTGCCGGGGCCGCCTTGGCGGCAGTCTTGGCAGGAGCAGGTTTCTTGGCCGGTGCAGCCTTTTTGGGCGCGGGTTTCTTCGCGACCGGCTTGGCGGCGGCCTTTGACTTGCTCGGCTTGGCGGTTTCCTTCGGCATGTCTATCCTCGGCTAAAACGCGATTGCGGTGCAGTCGACGGCCGAAATGCCGCCACCCGCAAGGGCAACCCACCCGATGCGCAACGAGAGCGCTGGGGAACCACTAAGTATATCACACGGAGCCGCTGCCCGCCGCAGGCCCGGCAGAGCGCTTTTGCGATAACAGCTCTGTCAGCCGCTGACGCTCCTCCGGATCCAGGCCACCTTTGGCGCGATCACTCAAGCGCTTGATTTCATTTGAAATCGCCACCTGGCGCAGGTGAGCGATGGAATCATTGAATACCGCCTCCAGCGCGCCCGGATCGACCTCATCCACCATGCTGGCGACGATTTCGGCTATCAGGGCCTCATGCGGCGAGCCCCGGAAAAATTCGAGCATCAGCCCGAATCCACCGCTGGGCAATTCGCCGTGCTCGATCGCGTCGGCAATCGCCGTCAGCGCCGCCGATTCGATCAACTCGGGATCGATCAGGTTCAAGGGCAGCCGCGCCGCCCATTCCGGCTTGTGCAGCAAAATTTCAAGCAGTTTGTGCTCCACCGACGAAGGCACCGGGCGCCGCTTCATCTGCGCCGGCGCGTAGCGACTGCGCGCGAGCGGCTTGAGCCCGCACTGGGCTTCGACTTCCGCCTGGGACACTTGTGCCCGCCGCGCCAGTTCCTTGGTCACCTGAACCCGGAGGATCGGCGCCGACATCTTCTGCAACAGCGGCTTGGCGGCATGGACCAATGCCGCTCGCCCCTCGGCGGTGTTCGGGTTGGTCTGCTTGACCAGTTCGCGCAGGAGGAACTCGCTGAGGCGGGTTGCATTGCGCGTCTGTTCCACGAAAGCCTCGCGGCCGTGCTCGCGAATGAACTCGTCCGGGTCCTGGTTGCCCGGCATCTGCAGAATCTCGACGATCTTGTTGTCGGCAAGGTGGCCCAGGCTCACGTCCATGGCACGCCAGGCAGCGCGATCGCCGGCCTCGTCGCGATCAAAGCAGAACACCACGCGACTGGCCAATTTCAGCAAACGTTGTACGTTCATGTCGGTGGCGGCCGTACCCAGCGTGGCCACCACGTTCTCGACGCCGCTTTGCGCCAGGCCGACCACGTCCATGTAGCCTTCGACCACCAGTACCGTGTCCTGTTCCTGGATTGCCTTGCGCGCCTGCGACAAGCCGTACAGCTCGCGCCCCTTCTCGAACAGCGGAGTTTCCGGCGAATTCAGGTACTTGGGCTCGCCCTGACCGATCACGCGACCGCCAAAGCCGATCACATTGCCGCGTTGGTCCAGTATCGGAAACATCACCCGATCGCGGAAGCGGTCGTAGCGCCGGCCCTGCTCATTGACGATGACCAGGCCGCATTCCACCAGCGCCGCATCGTTGTAATCCGGGAACACCTGCTGCAGGCCCTGCCAGCCATCGGGCGCGTAGCCGAGGCCGAAACGCGCGGCAATTTCGCCGGAAAGTCCGCGGCCCTTCAGGTACTCGACGGCCTTGGATGATGTCTTCAGTTGATCGCGGTAGAAGCGCGCGGCCCGCGCCATCGGCTCGGTGAGCGGCGCCTTTTTGGCGCGGATTTCGGCGTTGCGTTCTTCCTGCGGCACCTGCAGGCCGACTGATGAAGCGAGGTCTTCGACGGCTTCGATGAAGCCGATACCGGCATGCTGCATCAGGAAGCCGATGGCGCTGCCGTGGGCGCCGCAACCGAAGCAGTGGTAGAACTGCTTGGACGGGCTGACCGTAAAGGAAGGCGTCTTTTCGGAGTGGAACGGGCAGCAGGCGCTGTAGTTGGCCCCGGCTTTGCGCAAGGGGACATAGCGCTCGACCACATCGACGATGTCGACGCGGGCCAGCAGTTCCTGGACGAAGCTTTCGGGGATCACGCGGGCATTATGCCGCGCATCAGGCGGGGGCCAGCTTCGCCTTCACCAGCTTCGAGACCTCGCCCATGTCGGCGCGGCCGGCCACCCTGGGCTTGACCAGGGCAATCACCTTGCCCATGTCGGCCGGACCCTTGGCGCCGGATTCGGCGACGGCAGCGGCAACAATGGCCTCGACCTCGGCGGCAGAGAGCCCCTGCGGCATGTAGTTGGAGAGCACATCGGCCTCGAACTTCTCGGCATCGGCCAGGTCCTGGCGCTTCGCCGCTTCGTATTGGGTGATCGAATCCTTGCGCTGCTTGAGCATCTTCTCGATCACCGCCACCACCACGGCATCGGTGATCTCAACCTTGTCATCCACACGCTTTTGCTTGATCGCGGCGCGCAGCAGGCTCAGCGCGTCCTTTTTCGCCTTTTCGCCGGCCTTCATGGCCGTCTTCCAGTCGTCGTCGATGCGGGTTTCCAGGCTCATGGATTTGTCCTCAGGTCCGATGGATACCGTCCGGCCTCCCGGCCGGACATAAAACACAAAAACCGCCGGAAGGCGGTTTTTATGGGGTACTACGACGGCTCGCCGGGCGAACCGCGGGAAATCAGTACATCTTGGGCGGCAACAGCTGGCTGCGGATGCGCTTGTGATGGCGCTTCACCGCGGCAGCGGCCTTGCGCTTGCGCTCGGTGGTGGGCTTCTCGTAGAACTCGCGGGCGCGAAGTTCGGTGAGCAGGCCAGTCTTTTCGATCGCACGCTTGAAACGACGGATAGCCACTTCGAAGGGCTCGTTTTCCTTGACACGAATTCCGGGCATTGCCTTGATCCTGAAACGGGGAAAGGCGTGGATTTTAAACACTTCGCGACTGAAGTCAATTCTTTCCGTCGCCCCCGGCAAAGACCTCGACCAGTTTCCGTGCGGCCTGCCCGGCGCCTTCGGCCAACGGCAGCGGCGGCGCCGGTTGCACCCGGAGTTCCTCCAGTTCGCGCATGAAGTCCCCGGCCAGCACGGCCTCGCGCCCGAGCGCCGTTGCCCGCGCGTGCCGGCCCAGCCACTGCGCGAAATAGGGGGTCTCGGGCCAATCGTCGCGCTTCAGGTAAAGGATAGCCGTGCCGACGCAGGCGGCCTCGACAAAGGTGCCATAGCCCGGCTTGGTGATCACGGCCTCGACGCTGGCGAGCAGATCGCTGAAGCGTGGCTCGGCGGCATCGAAGGCATGCAGGTCCTCACGCCCTTGCGGTGGAGATCCCTGAACCAGCCAACAATATCCGTCACTTCGCGGCCAGCGCAGGAAATCCAACGGAAAATCCATGCCGCCCATGGCCACCAACAGCCAGCGCTTACTTTCGTCCAATCCAAGCAAATCGGAGAAGTACTTTCGATCCCGGCGACCGACGCTGGCAACCGGAGCGAGCTCGATGCGATGCCGGAAATCCGTCATCGGCAGCCCTGGAGCAAAGCAAAGAAAGCATGCGGCCGCGTTATAGGCCTCCAGGATCTGGCCATGAATCCCGGCGGCGCCGGGCTCGCCACCGAGGTAATGGACGAACATGTCGGCCCAGTTCAGCGAGGACATCCCCACCGCCGGAATCCCTGCCTCGGCCGCCGCCGCCAGCGGCAGGTAAGCGGCATTGCACAACACCGCATCCACCGCGTGCTTTCGCAACCAGTCAGCCTCTGCCGCTACCCGTTGCGGCCAACCGGCATGGAACTCGCGGTAGCGCGTGGAACTGGCAGCAAGATCGATATCCACGGCGTTGTGCATGACGAAGCCAAAATCGCGCGCCTCGGCGATGTGCGCGAACTCGCCCTCGATGCGGGCCGTCAGTCGCTGTCGCGGCAGGGCGCTGCGTACCGTCAGGCGCAGTTCCGGCAACCTCGGGCGCAGGGCATTCAGAACCGGTGCGGTCTGGGCCAGATGCCCCAGGCCATGCGCCGAAACATCGACAAGCAGATGCACCGGCGTTCAGGTATCGAGCTTGAGCAGGCGTGCCACCCGCCGGTCGACGAAGCTGCGTGCGGCGAATTCGGTGGCGCCGGCCTCCCGCGCCGCCACCACCGCCTCTTCATTGTAGGTGGCGAAGCAGGCAATGATGGTCACCTCGGGATGCTGAGCACGCAGCCGCGCGATTTCGTCCAGGGAGTCGCGTCGGCCGAGATCGACCACGATGCAGTCGGGCACATCTTCGCTCGTCGGCTTGAGCATGGTGACGCCGGCTGTGGTCCACAGCGAGGTCAGGTTCACGCGCGTGGTCAGGTCGTGGCAGAGCAGCAGGATTTTCATGGCCCGGATTCTGCCATGGAGCCGGGCCATGCCGCGACTCGCCAGGGCAAGCATGCGCAGATGCTGTATATAATATCAGCATGAAAGCCATCCCTCTCCGCAAGGGTCGCGGTGCCGTCGTCTCACCCGACGGCCGCTTCGACGCCTGGCAGCGCGAGGCCGCCGACGACGGCTGGTGGCAGGAGGAAGAGGAAGCGCCGGGCACCGAACTGATTGTCGACACGGCGAAGACGGTGATCACTTACAACACCTCGCCCGACATTCCCTACGATCGCTCGATCAATCCCTATCGCGGTTGCGAGCATGGCTGCGCCTACTGCTTTGCACGGCCCTCGCACGCCTACCTCGGCCTCTCGCCCGGCCTCGACTTCGAAACCAAACTGGCCTACAAGGCCGACGCCGCAGACACGCTGCGCAAGGAATTGTCCAAACCCGGCTACGTTTGCCGGCCCGTCGCGCTGGGGATCAACACCGACGCCTGGCAGCCGGTCGAACGCCGCCTGCACGTCACGCGCGGCATCCTCGAAGTGCTGGCCGAGACACGCCATCCGGTGACCATCGTCACCAAGTCGGCACTGATCCTGCGCGACCTCGACCTGCTCGCCGACATGGCGCAGGACGGACTGGCACATGTCGCGGTATCGATCACCACGCTCGATCCGGCGCTGGCGCGAACCCTGGAGCCGCGGGCGCCGTCGCCCCAGCGCCGACTTTCAGCGATGCGCGAACTCGCCGCCGCCGGCATCCCCACGGCGGTAATGGTGGCACCGCTGATCCCGGCGCTGGCCGACCACGAGATGGAAACCATCCTCAGCGCCGCACGCGAAGCCGGCGCCAGTTCTGCGGGCTACATCCTGCTGCGCCTGCCCCACGAGGTGAAGCCGCTATTCCGTGCCTGGCTCGAAGCCCACCAGCCGGGACGCATGGAACACGTCTATAGCCTGATGCGCCAACTGCACGGCGGCCGCGAATACGACAGCGCCTTCGGCACCCGCCAACGCGGCAGCGGGCCGCTGGCCGAGATCATCGCCCAGCGTTTTCGCAGCGCCACGCGCCGCCTCGGCCTCGATGCGACCTCGCTACCGATGAACCTCACAGCCTTTCGCGCACCCGTCAGGCCTTTGCAGCCAGCACCGCAGATGCGGCTGTTCTGATCCAGGACGGCCAGTAGAATTGCCCCGGTGAAAGTCCTCGGCATCGAATCCTCCTGCGACGAAACCGGCGTTGCGCTCTATGACACCGAGCGCGGCCTGCTCGGCCATGCCGTGCACACACAGGTGGCGATGCACGAAGCCTATGGCGGCGTGGTGCCCGAACTGGCCTCGCGCGACCATATCCGGCGCCTGATCCCCTTACTCGAAAAGGTGCTGGCCGATGCGTGCTGCGCGCGCGGCGACATCGATGCCATCGCCTATACCGCGGGGCCCGGGCTGGCGGGGGCACTGCTGGTCGGCGCCAGCTTCGCCGAAGCGCTGGCGATGGCCCTCAATGTTCCGGTGCTGCCGGTGCATCACCTCGAAGGCCACCTGCTCTCGCCGCTGCTTGCGGACGATGCGCCACGCTTCCCGTTCATCGCCCTGCTGGTCTCAGGCGGCCATACCCAATTGATGCGCGTGGCGCGCGTCGGAAATTACGAGTTGCTGGGCGAGTCGCTGGACGATGCCGCCGGCGAAGCCTTCGACAAGACCGCGAAGCTGCTGGATCTGGGCTACCCCGGCGGACCGGCACTGGCAGAGATCGCCAGGTCTGGTACGCCGGGCCGCTTCAGATTGCCGCGCCCGATGCTCAACAGCGGCGACCTCTCGTTCAGTTTCTCCGGCCTCAAGACGGCGGTGCTCACCGCCGCACGTGCCAGGGAACTGTCAGAAACCGACAAGGCCGATCTCGCCGCCGAATTCCAGGAAGCGGTCACCGAGGTGCTGGCCGCCAAGGCGGTATCGGCGTGTCGCCAGCACCGACTTTCGTCCCTCGTGGTCGCTGGCGGCGTCGGTGCCAACTACCGCTTGCGCGAACGGCTGGATGCCGCCATGGCGAAAATCGGTGGCCGGGTTTTTTATCCGGCGCTGGACTTGTGCACCGACAACGGCGCGATGATCGCCTTTGCCGGCAGTCAGCGCCTGCTGCAAGGCGAAGCGCCGCAGCGTGGCGGCGCCTTTGCCGTGCGGCCGCGCTGGCCGCTCGACGAACTGGATTAAGACCCGAGCAGTTTGCCGATGTGCAGCACGCGCGCGCTCATCGAGCGCATCAGCGCAATGCCGAAGGCGGGCCGCGTCTTGACCATGGCGATGAACTCGTTGCGCCCGACCAGCAGCCAGGCACTGTCGGTTTCCGCCGTCGCTGATGCCGAGCGGCCGGAGCGGTCGATCAGTGCCATTTCGCCGAATGCGCCGCCAGGTCCGACGCGCTCGATCACCTTGTCATCGACCGAGATGGCGATACAGCCTTCGGTGACGACGAACATGCAGGCGCCGATCGCGCCCTTGGTGACCACGGTTTTGCCGGCCGCTGCGGTCGCCGGCGTCGGATTGCCCAGCGCGTTCTGAAATTCACCGAGCATCTTCTTGTCCAGCGTATTGGCGTGCTCCAGCGCCTCGATCGAGGTCTTGTTGGCCGCCGCCAGCCTGGCCAGTCCGCGACGCAGGCGCTGGGCCATGACGCTCATCAGCATCAGGGCAAACTCGGGCATCTGCTGCAGCGAATTCAGGAAGGCTTTTTCGTCCAGCGAAAGCATGCGGCAGGCCTTGCGCGCCGTGGCTGTGGCGCTGCGCGGCATGTCGGCGATCGCCGCCATTTCGCCGAAGATTTCACCGGGCAATACCAATTCCAGCGGCTTGCCGGCGCGGGTCAGGGTGACGTCACCTTCCAGCAACAGATAGATGCGGGCGCCCTTGGAAAAGAAGCCCGAGGTCTTTTCGTTCTCGGCAAAGATCTGCGTACCGGCGGCGAATTGCTCCTGGCCGCCTGCCAGCTTGAAGAAGGCCAGCGCCAGCTTGGGGTCGTATAACGACACCGGTTCGGGGGCCGACGGCGGCTTTGCTGCGGCAGGAGCCGGAGCGGGCTTGGCGGGTGCCGGCGCAGGTGCCGGCGCCGTGTTCGAGAAATCCAGATCATCCATGAATTCGGGTCCTGAAAAAGACGGCCCGCAGACCATCGCACAAGGGAATTTTGCCAAAAGAGCAGCAGTTGAATTGAATCACCCTTAAACTAATCCGATTGTCGCGCAAATTAACGGGGTCGCCAATGGGCTGGACTGACGCACTGTTGACGGGCATCAAGGAGATCGACGACCAGCACAAGGTGCTGTTCGATGTCATCGCCCGGCTTGAGTTGTCGGTCACCGAGGAAGACAAGTGGTCGGCGGTGCATTTCGCCCTGGTCGAACTGACCAGCTATGTGACCATCCACTTTGCCGTCGAAGAAGCCCTGATGCGCCTGCACGATTACCCCGACCTCGACGCCCACATCGGGTCCCACCGCGCCTTCTCGGCGGCACTGGCGGACATCAAGAAACATTCGATCCGCGAGGACGTCAGCGAGGCCATGACCACCCTGGTCAAGGGTTGGCTGGTGCAGCACATCGGCAAGGAAGACCAGGCCTACGTGCCGCATCTGCGCAGCGCCCCCTTGGCGGGATCCGCAGCCTAAGCCGCCGGCGGTTTCTTCTTCGGGCCGCCGACGCGGCTTTCAGTGCCGGCTAGCAGTTTGCGGATGTTGCTGTGGTGGCGATAGACCAGCACGCCGCACATGACGCCGACAATGACCGTGGTCTCGGTCCGGCCCAGCAGCCAGTCGGCAAGCAGCGGGGCGGCAGCGGCGGCGGCCAGAGCCGCCAGCGATGAATAGCGGGTAAACAAGACCACGGCGAACCAGATACCCGCCGTAATGCCGGCCAATGCGCCGGAAAGCCCGAGCAGCACGCCCAGCGCGGTCGCCACGCCCTTGCCGCCGCGGAATTTCAAGGTGAAGGGAAACACGTGACCGAGAAAGGCGGCAAGCCCCGCCACCCCGATCGCCGTGTCGCCAGCGCCGACTCTCGTGGCGATGAACATCGCCAGCCATCCCTTGGCCGCGTCGCCAAGCAGTGTCAGCGCAGCGGCCTTCTTGCTGCCGCTGCGCAGCACGTTGGTGGCCCCGGGATTCCCCGAGCCGAAGCTGCGCGGATCGTCCAGCCCGAAGGCACGCGAAACGATCACGGCAAAGGGCACCGAGCCGAGCAGATAGCCCAGCACGGCGTAGATCAGCAGGTTCAGCGTGGAATCCATAGAATGGCCTTAATTTTAACCGGGGGCTGAATGGACTTCATTTTCATCGACGACATGCGGGTCGAGGCCCACGTCGGGATTTTCGAGCGCGAGAAGGCGGCGCCGCAGACGCTGGAGATCAGCCTCACCTTCGGCGTGCCAGACGCCGCCGCGCAGAACGACGACATCGAGCAAACCATCCGCTATGACGCGGTGATCGACCGCATCCGCGCCGAGCTGGCGACGCGCCACTTCAACCTGCTGGAGACGCTGGGCGAATACGTGATCGGCCTGCTGCTCAACGATTTCGGCGCGCCCTGGGTCAAGATCAGCATCGCCAAGATGGGCATCATGAAAGGCGTGCGCCGCGTCGGCGTGCAGATCGAACGCTCGCGCTGAATCTGTTCCCGTCCGGCGATTCAGCCCGGAAACGACCCGCTCACTCCTTCAGCGCACACTCGACGATCTTCGGCTGCAACACCGTCAGGATGTCGTGCGGATGGACGCCGACCAGGTAGCCGCGCCGCCCGCCGTTGATGTAGATCAGCGGCAGGTCGAGGATGGACTTCTCAAGATGCACCGGCAGCGGCTTCTTGGTGCCGAAGGGCGAGCAGCCGCCGACCATGTAGCCGGTGTGGCGCAGCGCATCCTCGGGCTTGCACGGGCCGACCTTCTTGACGCCGATCTGGCGCGCCAATTCCTTGGTCGACACCTTGCGGTCACCGTGCATCAGGACGATCAGCGGCTTTGCGTTCTCGTCCTCCATGACCAGGGTCTTGACCACGGCGTGCTCGGCGACATTGAGTTCGCGCGCCGACACCTTGGTGCCGCCATGTTCCTCATACTCGTAGAGATGGTTGGAATGGGCGATGTGGTGCTTGTGCAGGAACTTGGTCGCCAGCGTTTCGGGGGCTTGGGTATCTGGTTTCATGGTGGGGAAATTCTACTCCCGCGCCGGCAGGCAGGCTTCTATCCGCGGGGATGATGCTGATGGTGCAGTTGCTTGAGGCGTTCGCGCGCGACATGGGTGTAGACCTGCGTGGTCGAAATGTCGGCGTGGCCGAGCAACAACTGCACTACGCGCAGGTCGGCACCGTGGTTCAGCAGGTGCGTGGCGAAGGCGTGGCGCAGCACATGCGGCGAGATGCGCTCCTGCGGGATGCCGACCTGCAGCGCGTATTTCTTGACCAGGTTCCAGAACATCTGCCGCGTCATGCCGGCGCCGCGCACCGTGATGAAGATCGCATCCGACAGGCGTTGTTTCAGCAATTCGCCACGGGCACCGGCAAGGTAACGCCGCAACCAGTCAGCGGCGACCTCGCCCAGCGGTACGAGCCGCTCCTTGGAACCCTTGCCCATCACGCGCACCACGTTGTCGTTGAGGCTCAGCTCGAAGAGGCGGATGCCGACCAGTTCCGACACGCGCAGGCCGGTGGCATAGAGTAATTCGAGCATCGCACGATCGCGCAGGCCCAGGGCGGAGTCGGCGTCCGGCGCGTTCAGCAGGTCTTCGACCTGCCTCTCCGACAGCGTCTTGGGAAAGCGTTGCGCCTGCCGCGGCTTGTCGATGTTGAGCAGGGGATCGACCTGCATCCGCCCCTGGTCGAGCAGCCAGCGATAGCAGCGACGCAACGAGGCCATCAGGCGACGCTGGCTGGTGGTCTTGATGCCCCCGGGACGCGCGTGCAAGTGGCCGAGGTAGGCGTTGATCGCCGTCCCGTCAGCGCCGACTATCGAACTGCCGGACTCCGCCAGCCAGCCGGCGAACAAGGCAAGGTCGCTGCGGTAGGCACCCAGCGTGTTCTTCGACAGTCCGTCGGCCAGCCACAGGGCGTCGATGAATTCGTCGATCAGTTCGGCGTCAGAAGCCTGCATGTTCGTGACGTAACAGCCACTGCTTGATGTCGAGCAGGAAGCCGCCGCTGTTGCGGGCGAAGCCGCCCAGGCCATGGTTCGCGGCGACGACGCGGTGGCAGGGCACGACGATGGGATACGGGTTGGCGCCGCAGGCGTTGCCCACGGCACGCGGGCCACTGCGGATCGCGGCGGCGACTTCACCATAGCTCAGCGTCTGTCCGGTTGGAATCGCGGATATCCGGGCCCACACCCGGCGCTGGAAATGGGTGCCGGCCGGCGCCAGCGGCAGACCAAATTCGAAGTCCGGATCTTTCAGCCAGCTGCGCAACTGGCGCACGGCTTCCTGCGCCAGCGGAGACTTCGGCGGAATGTCAGGCTGCGGCTCGAGGTAGCTGATGCCGGTGATTTCGTCGGCATTGCACTCGATGCCGATGCTGAATCCGGGGGCGGACAGGATGGCGGCGCAGGTCGGTTTGCTCATTGGCGGCTCATGGTCGGAACTTTTGCATTGCCAGCACGACGACGATAAGGCCGATGCCGATTCCGTCTGCGAGCACATGCGGGTACACCAGCGCCACGCCGGCAACGATGAGCATCAGGCGTTCGAGGAGATTGGTCTTCTTCAGTAACCAACCCTGGGCGCCGCCGGCCAGTGCGGCGATGCCGATCATGGCGGTGCCGCTGGACACGGCGATGTCCTGCCAGCTGCCCTTGAGCAGGATGCCCTGACCGGCCGGATCGAGCACGAACATGAAGGGCACCAGGAAGGCCGGCAGGGTGTATTTCCAGGACTGCAGGGTCGTCTTGTACGGATCGCCGCCGGTGATGGCGGCGGCGGCGAAGGGCGACAGCGCGGTCGGTGGCGAGACTTCCGAGAGCACGGCGTAATAGAAGATGAACATGTGCGCGGCGTAGTCGGGCACGCCGAGCTTGATCAGCGCCGGTGCGGCGATCACCGCGCAGATGATGTAGCTGGCCGTGACCGGCACCGCGAGGCCGACTATCCAGACCACCAGCGAGGTGAATATAGCGGTCAGCAGCAGGCTGTTGCCGGCGTAGGAAATAACGATGTCGCTGAACTTGAGCCCGAGCCCGGTCAGGGTCACCACGCCGACGATGACTCCGGCGGCGGCGCAGGTGGCGGCGACGTTAAGCACGCTGATCGAGCCGGCTTCGAGCGCGGTCACGAGCTTCTTCGGCGTCAGCGCGCAACTGGCGTGGAAAAAGCTTACTACGTAGGCCACCACGCAGGCCCAGAACACCGACAGGATCGGCGAGTAGCCTAGCATCATAAAAACGATGATTGAGACCAGCGAGAGGAAGTGGAAGCCGAATTCCTTCGTCAGTTGCCAGACCGTCCTGCTGTGCTCGATCGGAACATCGACCATGTTGAATTTGCGCGCGTCGAGTTCCACCATTATGAACAGCGACAGGTAGTAAAGCACCGTCGGGATGGTCGCCATCTTGATCACGTCCAGATACGAGATCTTGAGGAACTCGGCGATCAGGAAGGCGGCGGCGCCCAGCACCGGCGGCGACAGGATGGCACCCAGGCCGCCGGCGGCGAGCAGGCCACCGGCCTCGTTCTTGCCGTAGCCGGCCTTGGCCATCATCGGGTAGGCCACTGCCCCGAGCGTTACCGTGGTGGCGACGCCCGAGCCGGAAGGCCCGCCGAGTAGGAATGACGAAAGGACTACGGTGCGCCCCGCTCCGGCCGGCTTGTTACCCATGACGGCAAAGGAAAAGTCGATGAAGAATTTGCCTGCGCCCGAATACTGCAACAACGCGCCATAGATCGTGAACAGGATGATCAGCGTTGCCGAGACGTCGATGGCGGTGCCGAAGATGCCCTCCAGGGTCATGAACATGTGGCCGACCAGTCGCTCCAGGTCATAGCCGCGGTGGGTCCAGGGCGCCGGCAGGTGCGGGCCGAACAGGGCATAGGCGACGAAACCCAGCACTACCGCCGGCATCACCCAGCCCGAGGTGCGTCGCGTGGCTTCGAGCACCAGCACGATCAGCGCCACGCCGAGGATCATGTCCCAGCGGTTGGGCGTGGTGGCGCGGTCGGTGAAGTCGTCGCCGCCGGCGATCAGGTAGGCGACGATGGCGACGCTGACCAGCGCCGCCACCCAATCCCACCAGCGCGCACGGTTGCGAAAGCGCGCGGCGACCGGAAACAGCAGGAAGGAGAGGAAAAGCATGAAGCCGACATGCACCGGCCGCAGGGTCTGCGTCGGTACGATGGAGTAGGCGGCATACAGATGGAACAGGGACATGATCACGGCCACCACCGTGATGAAGATCCCCATCTTGCCGGAGAGCCGGTTCGAGGCGCCCTCTTCGGCCTCGATGAATTCCTCCGCCTTCTTCAGTTGTTCATCACTGATGACGCCCCTGCTGTCCTGGCTCATTGCGATCCCCGAAACGCTGCCGCCCGTCGGCGACGGGCGGCAATGTGGAAGCGACGCGGCGCGAAGGTCCGCGCCCAAGGCTTACTTGAACTTCACGCCTTTTTCGGTGAAGTACTTGACCGCACCGGGATGGAAGGGCAGCGGCGAGTGGGCGCTGGTCTGGTAGTCGAACGAGAGGGTGTCGGCTTCCTTGTGCGTGGCCACCAGGTCGGGCTTGTTCTCGAACAGCGTCTTGACGATGGTGTAGGCGGTGGCCTCGGGCATCTTCTCGTTGACCGCCAGGATGTTCCATACCGAGAAGGTCTGCGCCGGCTTGTCCATGCCGGGGTAGGTTTTCTGCGGGATCTGGTCGCGCACGTAAAGTGGGCCGAACTTCTTGTTCAGGGGCTCCGTGGCGTCGGCGATGTCGATGATCTTGATTTTGGTGCCGGGTGTGGCCGCCAGATCGGTGATCGCCGCGGTCGGCAGGCCGCCGCTCCAGAAGAAGGCGTCGATCTTGCGATCCTTCATGGCATTGACCGATTCGGCCACCGAAAGGCGCTCGCGCTTGACCTCGTTGGTGAGGCCATACACCTCGAGGATGCGCAGGGCGAGGATCTCGGTGCCGCTGCCGGGCGAGCCAACCGAAACGCGCTTGCCCTTGAAATCCTGGATGCTGTTGATGCCGGTGCCTTCGACGGTGACGACCTGGGTGCGGTTGGGGTAGAGCACCATCAGCGTGCGCGCCGGCACCTTGGTGTCCTTGAACTTGTCGACGCCCATGTAGGCTTCCCAGGCGGTGTCAACCATCGAGAAACCGACGTCGGTCTTGCCGACGTTGATCAGCTTCATGTTGTCTACCGACGCTCCGGTGACCTCGGCCGTCACCGCCCAGTTGGGCACGTGTTTGGTCAGGATGCTGGCCATACCGCCGCCCAGCGGGTAATACACGCCGCCGGTACCGCCGGTACTGATGGAAAGATTGGTTTTGCCCTGGGCCAGGGCGTGGCTGGCAAACAGCGCGCCCGCAAGCAGCGCAAAGGTACGGATCAGATTCATCGGGGTCTCCTCCGGGTGTTGGATTTGTAACGCCAAGCTTACAGCCAGAAACCGGATGACGGAAGCACTACGCCAAATACTCCTGTGTCCAGCAGCCGTCCTATACTTCGCTCAACCAACCTTATTCGAATGATGGAAATGAAACTGCCGAAGCTCGAAAACCCCGCTGGTGACTTCTGGGGTGGCATGGCCGCCATGATGGTGGCGCTGCCGTCGGCGATCGCCTACGGCGTCACCATCTACTCCGTGCTCGGCAGCGCCCATGTCGCGCTCGGCGCCCTGGCCGGCATCCTCGGCGCCGTGGCCATGGGCATCATCGCCTCCAGCTACGGCGGCGCCAGCCGGCTGATCTCCGCCCCTTGCGCGCCGGCGGCAGCTGTGGTTTCGGCCTTCGCCATCGAGGCCATGAGAACTGGCACGCCGGTCGATACCACGATGCTGTTACTGACCCTGCTCGGCCTGCTCGCCGGCCTGATGCAGGTAATGTTCGGCGTACTGCGCCTGGGCCTGCTGATCAAGTACATGCCCTACACCGTGGTCAGCGGCTACCTCTCCGGCGTCGGCCTGATCATCATCGCCAGCCAGGTGCCCAAACTGCTCGGCACGCCCAAGGGCATGTACTTCTGGGCTTCGCTGCTGGCGCCCGACAAGTGGCGCTGGCAGGCCATTGTGGTCGGCGTCGTTACCATCGTGGTCATGGTCGGTGCGCCACGGGTTACCAAAGCTGTCCCGGCGGCGATCCTCGGCCTTGCCACCGGCGTCGCCGCCTATTTCGGCCTCGGCCTGATCGACCCCGCCCTGCTCAGCCTGCAGGGCAACAGCCTGGTGGTCGGCGCGCTGGGCGGCGATGGCAGCAGTAGTTTCTGGGATGGCCTGGTGGTGCGCTGGTCGTCGCTCGCGGAAATCAGCCTGCAGCAAGTGCTGACGCTGGCCATTCCGGCGCTGACCCTGGCGGTGCTGCTGTCGATCGACACCCTGAAGAGCTGCGTGGTGCTCGATGCCCTGACCCGTTCGCGCCATGATTCCAACCGTGCCCTGATCGGCCAGGGCCTGGCCAACCTGAGCTCCGGCGCCATCGGCGGCATCCCCGGTGCCGGCACCATGGGCGCCACCCTGGTCAACGTCTCGGGCGGCGCCAGCAGCAGTTTCTCGGGCGTCATCGAAGGCGTGCTTTCGCTGCTGGTGTTCCTGCTACTGACCGGTCTGGTTTCCTGGGTGCCGGTGTCCGCCTTGGCGGGCATCCTGATCGTGGTCGGCGTGCGCATGATCGACCGCAACAGCCTGAGCTTCCTCAAGTCACGCTCGACCATTCTCGATTTTGCCGTCATCGTCGCGGTGATCGGCACGGCGCTGACAGTCAGCCTGATCGCAGCGTCGGGGGTCGGCATCGTGCTCGCCGTGGTGCTGTTCATCCGCGAGCAGATCGGCGGCTCCATCATCCGTCGGCGGCTGCTCGGCAACGAGACCTTCTCCAAGCGCGTGCGCACCCACGCCGAAATGGAAATTCTCACCGAGAAGGGCGCGCGCGCCGCGATCGTCGAGTTGCAGGGTAGCCTGTTCTTCGGCACCGCCGACCAGCTTTACAGGGTGCTGGAGCCGGACCTGAAGACCCGCGACTTCCTGATCCTCGACATGCGGCGCATCCAGACTGTCGACGTCACGGCCGCCCACCTGCTCGAACAGATCAAGGACATGCTCGCCGAGCGCCACGGCTTCCTGATTTTCAGCCAGATTCCCGACAACCTGCCCTCGGGCCGCGACCTGAAGGAATACTTCGACCAGGTCGGCCTGCTCCATGCCGACAGCCCGGTGCGTGTGTTCCCGACCCAGGACGATGCCCTGGAATGGGTCGAGGACCGCATCATCCACGAGGCCGAACTGACGCGCGACGAGGAGATCCCGCTGGAATTGCACGAAGTCGAGATTTTCGCCGGGCGCAAGGAACAAACCCTGGCGGCACTCGAGCAGTGCATGGAGAAACGGCACGTCACCGCCGGCGAGCAGATCTTTTCGCGCGGCGATGCCGGCGACGAACTGTTCCTGATCAGGCGCGGCGCGGTGCGCATCGTGCTACCGATTTCGGAGCGCCAGTCACACCACATCGGCACCTTCGGCCGCGGCGCCTTTTTCGGCGAAATGGCCTTCCTCGACGGCGACGCCCGCTCGGCCAACGCCGTCGCCTTCGTCGACACCGAGCTTTACGTGCTGTCGCGCAAGGCGTTCGACGGCTTCGCCGAAGAGCACAAGAAGCTCGGCCTGCGACTGATGGAGGGCATCGCCAGCGTGCTGGCCAGCCGCCTGCGCTATACCAATGCCGAGTTGCGCGTGCTCGAGTCCTGAAGTGCGCGGATCAACCGCGCGACACGTTTCCTGCCTGGTCGCGCTGATCGTCCTGCTCGGGGCGCTGCCGGCACGTGCCGGGGATGTCGCGCACTGGAAATCCGCGGACTACCTGGTCGACGCCTTCGTCGACATCGCGCTCGGTAGCGAACATGAGGCCAAGCGCCGCCAGGTGCGCAAATGGACCACGCCGATCCACTATGCCCTGATCCACCACGCCGGCGACTCAGCGCTGCATGAGCGTCTGATCCAAACGCACTTCGCGCACCTGGCCGGGCTTACCGGCCTCAGCATCGCTCCGGCGGCCAGTATCGATGCCGCCAACTACCTTGTGGTGCTGACGTCGGAATCGCGCCTGAAGGACGACTTTCAGCGCTACTTCGGCTGGAACTCCGCCGACGAGCGTGACAAGTTCTTTCGCGAAGCCGTATGCCTGGGAACCTTTGCCTCGTCGCGACGCAATGGTCGCATCACGCGCGCGGTCGTGATCATCCCGGTGGATCGGGCGCGGGCGCGGGGCAAATTGCCGGCCTGCATCGTCGAGGAACTGACCCAGGTGCTGGGCCTGCCCAATGATTCGGACAAGGTATTCCCCTCGGTATTCAACGATCACTCGACCGACGTGTTCCTTACCGGCCTGGACGTTCTGTTGCTCAGGATGCTCTACGATCCGCGCATCGTGCATGGCATGGAAGAAGCGGCACTGCGGCCGCTGCTGCGCACCATCGCCGCCGAGATCACGGCCAACGGCGGATTCGAGCGTGCAGAGCAGGCCGCCGCGGCAGGAGGACTTTCGAAGCTGAGCCCCTAGGCCAGGGCGTGGCTTAGATCGTGCCGGCCGCACGCAGCGCGGCAATTTCCCCGAGGCTGCGGCCAAGCTCGCCAAGTATCGCCTCGGTATCCTGGCCCAGTGTCGGCGGAGCGCGGTCGTAGGCGATCGGCGTCGCCGAATAGCGTATCGGATTCGCCACTTGCGGCGCAGTGCCGCCGGCAGCGTGCGGCAGGTCCACCCGCAAACCGCGATGTCTCACCTGCGGATCAGCAAAGACAGCCGCCAGGTCGTTGATCGGGCCGCAAGGCACGGCGGCGTTTTCGAGCAGGGCAATCCATTCCGCCGTGGTTTTCATCACCGTGGTCTGACGCAGCAGGGGCAGCAACTCTGCGCGGTTTTTTACGCGCGCAGCATTCGTGGCGAAACGCTCATCACGCGCCCACTCGCCGTGGCCGGCGATCTCGCAGAAACGCGCGAACTGGCCGTCGTTGCCGATGGCCAGGATCATGTCGCCGTCGGCCGTGGGGAAGTCCTGGTAGGGCACGATATTGGGGTGGCCGTTGCCCATTCTTCGCGGCGCCTTGCCCGAGACGAGATAGTTCATGGCCTGGTTGGCCAGGCAAGCCACCTGCACGTCGAGCAGGGCGAGGTCGATGTGCTGGCCAAGGCCGGTCTTCTCGCGATGCAGCAGCGCGGCAAGTATGGCGTTGCCGGCATACAGGCCGGTGAGGATGTCGGTCAGCGCCACGCCGACTTTTTGCGGCCCGGCGCCCTCTTCGCTGTCGGCGCGACCGGTGACGCTCATCAGCCCGCCCATGCCCTGTATCAGGAAGTCGTAGCCGGCACGCGAAGCGTAAGGGCCGTCCTGACCGAAGCCGGTGATCGAGCAATACACAAGCTTCGGGTTGAGCGCGGCAAGGCTGGCGTAATCGAGGCCATAGGCCTTGAGGCCGTCGACCTTGAAGTTCTCCAGCACCACGTCGGCCTGTGCCGCCAGTTCGCGCAGGATGGCCTGGCCTTCGGGCTGCGTCATGTCCACGGTCAGCGAACGCTTGTTGCGGTTGGTGCACAGAAAGTAGGCCGCGTCCGTCGTCGGCCCTCCGTCGCCATCCGCCAGCCAGGGCGGCCCCCAGCCGCGGGTGTCATCGCCGCTACCGGGCTTTTCGACCTTGATCACCTCGGCGCCGAGGTCGCCCAACAATTGCGAGGCCCAGGGCCCCGCCAGCACCCGCGAAAGGTCGAGGACCTTAAGCCCGGCCAGCGCTCCTTGCGCGATGTCCATCAGGACGGCGACTTGCCCAACAGCCCTTCCTTCAGGTCGCCCTGAACCGGTTGCTCGCCAAGCCAGATCTTCAGCACGGCGCGATAGAAGTCCTCGCCCGGGATGTCCTCGCCCTTCTTCTCGCCGTTGATGGTCAGGCGGGTGACGCCGCCGGCCACTTCGGGCAACCAGTCGAAGTGGATCACGGCGCCTTTGGGCGTGGTGGTGATTGACAGCATCGTGGCCTTGAGCGCCTCGATGCGCGCATTCAGCGGAGCCACTTCCTGGTCACTGTGGTTCTTGCGAATGCCGCTGGGCAAGGCGTCGGCGAAGGCCTCGCCGGAGGTGTCGCGCAGCAGCACGATGCGCACGCGCTTGGCACCCTTCATGGAAATCGCCTCGGCCGCCACCGCCGACTTCTGCGGCAGGTAAAGCGCCATGGCATAGCCCTTGATGAAGAGCACGCCGCGCACGCCGACGCCGTTGATCACCGTGTCGCCAGCGCCGACTTTCAGCTTGTCCTCGAATTTCACGCCGGCGGCTTCCAGTGCGGCCAGCGCCGGCAGTGCAGCCATCAGCAGGAGCGCAGCAAGCAGTTTCTTCATTATTTTTCTCCTCGGGTAAGTGATCGGCCCCCATGATATCTCACGGGGCGGATAAGGCCGATGCAGTCATGCTATCGTTGTCCGCTGCACAACGGAGACCCGCCATGAAACCTCTGCTCGCCGCCGGCCTGCTGGCCGCCACCGTCGCCTATGCCGCCGAGCCGGCCAGGGACGTCGCCTCCTCGGCCACCGACCGCGAGGCCGTGGCGGTGACGGTCTACAACGACGACCTGGCACTGGTGAAGGAACGCCGCAAGGTCGACCTGCCCGCCGGACTGACCCGCCTTTCGCTGCGCGAGGTAGCGGCGCAGATGCGCCCCGAAACGGCCCTGCTGCGTGCGGCCAGCGGCCAGCCCTTGCAACTGATCGAGCAGAACTTCGACTTCGACCTGTTGACGCCGCAGAAGCTGCTGGAAAAATACGTCGGCCGCCAGGTCACGGTGATCCGCCCGCACCCGACCACGGACGCCGAGCGGCGCGAGACAGCGACAGTCCTTGCCGCCGGGCAAGCGGGTTTGCCAAATGCGGTGCTGCGCTTCGCCGACCGCATCGAGACCGGTGTTCCCGGACGCCTGGCCTTCGACAGCGTGCCGGCCAATCTGCGCGACCGGCCGACACTCTCCGTGCTGCTCGACGCCGGCGGCGGCAAGCAGTCGGTGGAATTGTCCTACCTGACCGGAGGTCTTTCATGGAAGGCCGACTACGTCGCCAACCTGTCCGCCGACGGCAAGGGTCTGGACCTGAACGGCTGGGTGACCTTGACCAACCGCAGCGGTGCCGGTTTCGACAACACGACCCTGCAACTGGTGGCCGGCACGGTTAATCGGGTGCGACCACCGCAGGCGCAAATGGCCTATGCAATGGCCCCGGCACCAGCCCGCGCCAGGGTGGCGGAGGCGACGCAGGAAGCGCTGATGGATTACCACCTCTACAGCTTCGAGCGCCCCACCAGCATCGCCGACAACCAGACCAAACAGCTCGCGCTGCTCTCGGCCAGCGCCGTCCCGGTGCGTCGCGAGTACCTGCTGGCCGGCAACGAATACTATTACCGGGACCGCTATGGACAGATCGGACAGAAGCTCAAGCCCGCCGTCTTCCTCGAATTCGAAAACAAGGGCGGCCAGTTGGGCAAGCCGCTGCCGGCCGGCATCGTGCGTGTGTATGCGAAGGACAGCAAGGGCGCGGCACAGTTCGTCGGCGAGGACCGCATCGAACACACGGCGAAGAACGAGAAGCTCAAGCTCAGGCTGGGCGAGGCCTTCGACATCACCGCCGAGCGCAAGCAGACGAATTACAAACGCATTGCCGACAATGTCAGCGAATCCTCATGGCGCATCGAGCTGCGCAATGCCAAGGACGAGGCCGTGACGGTCCGGGTGCAAGAGCCCATGCCCGGCGACTGGGAGATGATCCAGGAATCGCAGAAACACACCAAGGACTCGGCGCGCGTCGCCTCGTGGAACGTCACGGTACCGCCCGACGGCAAGGCGGTGCTGGATTACAGCGTACGTGTGAAGTGGTGATCGTGCATCGGTAAAGGCATGGACGCCACTACCTGCCCTTGGTGCGAAGCGCCCCGCAAGGACGGGCCCGAGTGCCCGCGCTGCGGCGCCAACTACGCCAAGGCCGAGGCTATCAAGAAGCACGGCCGCGCGGCAGCCGCCGTTGCTGCCGCGCCTGCGGAAGACCTGGCCGAAGCAAAGATCTTCATCGCCGAGGAAGCGGAACTTGACGATAGCGAGGTCATCGACGACGCACAAGCCGAGTTCTGGTTCAGCGCCGGCGCAATCCCGGCCATGCTGCTGATCGGGATCGGCTTCCAGTCGATGGAGTGGGGACGGTTCATCCAGCGCCTGGTGTTCACCATGCCGGTGCATGAACTCGGCCATGCGGTGACGGCCTGGCTCTGCGGCTTCGGCGCAATACCGACAGTTTGGGTAACGATCACCATGGACGAGCGCGGCTTTGTCGCGCCGGTGGCCGTCTTAGCTGCCGTGGCCTGGACGCTGTATCGCGGCTGGCAACTCGAAAGTCGCAGCCTGCTCGCTGCCGGCGGCGTATTGCTGCTGTTGCAGACAATCCTCACCCTGGGCATCAAGGAACACACGGCGCGCTCGCTGATCGTTTTCGGCGGCGACGGCGTGGGGCTGGTGCTCTCCTTGCTGTTGATGGCAAGCTTCTTCTTCGGCAAGGCGACGCAGCTCTACAAGGGAAGCCTGCGCTGGGGCTTCGTCGCCATCGGCGCCGGTGCCTTCGTCGATATCAACGCCACCTGGTGGCTGGCGCGACGCGACCCCAGCGAGATCCCCTTCACCACTCGCAGCAACGGCATGGAGTCCGACGCACTACGCCTGGTGAATGAATTCGGCTGGACCGAGGCGGCACTGGTGAACCGCCACATCATGGCCTGCCTCGCCTGCATGGCGGTGCTGGCGCTGGTCTATGCGTGGGGAGTGCGCAAGGCGTGGCTCAAATCTCAGGGGCAGGAAACGCGCTAACCGCGATTCGATTCGGCGACAATTGTTCTTCAGTCCTCTGGGAGGCAACGCAATCTATGACCAGTACTTGTAATTTGCCATGAGTTTGACATTCTTAATCGTTCGAATCTGCGGAACAGCATTGGCCTGCTACTCTGCATTTCAGGTGTATCGCGCAGTCTCGATCGGCACCGTCAAGACGCTTGGCCATACTCCAACGATGGCCTTTGTGGACACTCCAGCCGGTTTTGCATTTTGGTTTGTTGGATGGCTTTTCGGCGTCGCCGTAGGCATTTTTCTGTTTGGTTATGCCCGATGGCTTGCCAACCGATAAGCTCGAACCAACCTGCAGGCGGTCAATCACCCATTCTTTCCTTTGTTAGCGCTATATCCCGCGCGACAAAAGAATCACACCAAGAACTATGAGACCTGCAGCCATAAGCAGGTCTCCCATGGCAAACGTCACTGCCCCCATACAAATGACGATCAGTCCAATCATGCGGTTCCCTTCTTGAGCGGTGAAGACCGATTTGCGCCTGAACCCTTTCTGGATTCTTCATGCATCCAGAAAGACAGCGGCTATTTGATCGATACCTTTACCAAGGTGATGAGGAATATCAAGCCACTGACAAGCGCGAGAATCAACGGCGACCTGATGCTAAGTTCCACACTCGCGTTCTTGACGTGCTTGGCTTTTGCCCTTTCGTTTTCCTTGAGCCGGGTATGAACCTCGACAAAGCAGGCGATGGTAAAGCAGGCGGAAACCAGCAAGAACATGGGACCAGCATTTTCAGAAAGTGACCACATTTTTCCTCCCGTAGTGTCGGTCGCCCGACTCAGTGATTTTGGCGTCTGGATTCGCCACAATTTGGCTCCTGCCGGATCGACAAGAGTTTCCACCTGCATTTGTTGCGCAATGCAAGGCCATCGGGGCTAACCCTTCTTCGGACGGTACGAGGGATTCTGACGCATGAGTTCCGCTTCTCTTGCGCGTCGCTCCTGCTCACGCTCAGCCACTTGCCGTTCGTATTCCGCCCTTTGCTCTGCCCGGATTTCCTCCTCCGCTTTGGCGCGAGCTTCGACTTCTGCGGCCTTTGCTTGTTGCTCGGCACGCAATCGCTCTGCCGAAATTCTGCTGAGTCCCGACATTATTTGCGCGTTATAAACAAGTTGGTAGCTGTCCACCACCTTGTCTATGCCTTTCAGCTCGACGTAAATCCTATTTTCTTTTGCAGTCAGCTGAACCGAGTAACTGACCATATCGGAAGCAGACTTCATCTCCTCGAAAATATCCTTCCCGCCCATTGCTCCAACGATGGCCAATTGTGCGGCCATCAATTCATTTGACTTCAGAGTATCGATCAAGTCGTTTGGAATGCTCGCACTCAGCTTGGCCTTGCATTGATACTTTCCAACGTCCTTATCGAAACCATTTACCAAGATCGACTCGAGGGCCAACGCACTCTGTGCAATGCGATCTTTTACTTTAACGGCAAGTTTCTCCGCCTCAGCTTTTTCATTCGCGGGAACGTTGGGTTGGCTGCCATGAACCGACGCAGCAGCCAACATGAGTTGCATTCGCGCCGCGATCTGTTCGCGAGTAATATTCTTGACGAGTTCGATGACCGCCGGATCATCGCATTTGGGAACTTCCGGGCCACATCCGCCAATTAGGAGAGCGGCGCAAACGGCGACATTCCTGATGCCACCCCGGGAGCCAGTCAGGCAGTTTTTCATATTGATATCTTTACACTGGAAGCTCTGGACCAATTACGAGCATTAAACAATTACAGCTGCCTGCTCGCTTCGAATTTAAATCATCGATTCGAACGCAATAGCCATGCCGACCTCGAGGGTGAATCGCGTATCGCCCGACGATAGGTAGAGCTTAGAAGCCTGGGGACTTAGGCCTATGCCGTAGGGCCTATGCCGTTCGACCTACGTTGTTCAACCAGAATTTGCTTGTTGAGGCTGCAGACCGCTAGCTAAGGCACTGATATGGCATTAGCTTGCATCAGGCCGACGGTACAACACCGTCAGCAATCGAACTTCCATGCGTCGTCGAGTCTGCATTCATGCATGCCCTGTAGCCCGATTGGCCCGCACTTCCTCGGTTGATTGCAGATAGAAGTGCTTTCCTGAATCCGAGACTCAACGAGCTCCGAATTTTCCAGCAAGCGGGGAATGCTTCAAATGTCTATTGCTTATGGCTAACGCACATTGAATTGCGAAATGTATATCTTGACTTTCGATAGGCGACGGCCAACCGGCGTCATGCAAAAGACCGGGTCCGAAGTACCAATCAGATTGGCAATAGCAGTCAGAGTGGTTTGGGCATTTGCCGAATGCCGGGCTAGGCGCGCACCTCGCCGTCGCCGAGAACAATCCACTTCTGCGACGTCAGCCCTTCCAGCCCGACCGGGCCGCGGGCGTGGAACTTGTCGGTGGAAATCCCGATCTCGGCACCGAGGCCGAACTCGAAGCCGTCGGCAAAACGCGTCGAGGCATTCACCATGACGGACGCAGAATCCACCTCGCGCAGAAAGCGCATGGCATGGGTGTAGTTCTCGGTGACGATGGCCTCGGTGTGGGCCGAGGAATACTTGTTGATGTGGGCGATGGCTTCGTCCACGCCGGCGACGATCTTGACCGAGATGATCGCGGCGAGATATTCGGTGTAGTAATCATCATCGGTCGCGGCCACAGCCTGCGGCACGAGACTCATCGTCTCGGCGCAGCCGCGGATCTCGACGCCCTTTGCGGTCAGCATGGCGCAAAGAGTCGGCGCCAGCGATACGGCGACGGCGCGCGCGATCAGCAGCGATTCGGCGGTGTTGCAGGTACCCAGGCGCTGGGTCTTGGCGTTTTCGAGGATGCGCAATGCCTTGGTCGCGTCAGCAAAATCGTCGACATAGACATGGCAGTTGCCGTCGAGGTGCTTGATCACCGGCACCCGCGCATCGCGTGAAACGCGCTCGATCAGGCCCTTGCCACCACGCGGCACGATGACATCGACGTACTCCGGCATGGCGACAAGCTGGCTCACGGCCTCGCGGTCCGTGGTCTCGACCACCTGCACCGCCGTTGCCGGCAGCCCGCCGGCGGTCAGGCCGGCGCGGACGCAGGCGGCGATGGCCTGGTTGGCGCGCAACGCTTCCTTGCCACCGCGCAGGATGGCGGCATTACCGGATTTGAGGCACAGCGCGGCGGCATCGGCCGTGACGTTGGGCCGCGCCTCGTAGATGATGCCGACCACGCCCAGCGGTACGCGCATCTTGCCGACCTGGATGCCGGAGGGACGGCGCTTCATGTCGGTGATTTCGCCGATCGGATCGGGCAGGGCCGCAACCTGTTCCACACCCATTGCCATGGCTTCGACGCCTTTTTCCGTCAGCGTCAGGCGATCGATCATCGCCGCGTCGAGGCCGTTGGCGCGGGCTTCGGCGACATCGGCGGCATTCGCCGCGAGCAGTTCGGCACGGCGCTCGCGGATCGCCGCGGCCATCGTCAGCAAAGCCGTATTCTTGGCCGCCGTCGACGCACGCGCCGTCGCCCGCGAGGCGTCGCGGGCCTGGCGGCCGAGTTGCTGCATGTAGTTGGCAATGTCCATGATCGTCTAGCTCTCAGAATTCGATGCGTTCGATATCGCGCGCATGGTGCAGTATGCGCAGCACTGTGATCCCTTCGGTCTGCACAGGCAGATAAAACAGAATGTAGGGGGTAGACGTGGGCCAGCTGCGCACTCTTTTACCGAGTTCCCGACGCGCTCACCCCATCAACGGTTGCCCCGACAGCGTATCGGCCTCCCGCCCTATTGTGTCCAGAATGCGATCAGCGCTGGCTGGACTGTCATTTGCGATAAACAACCATGCCTCGAGCAGATCATCTTGCGCGCTCTGAGCATAGCGAACCCTTGCCATCAATCGGAAGCCTTGGTTTGCAGCACGGCGCGTCCACGCGCCTTGATGGCACCCATATCCACCACGCCGACGCGTCCGGCGCGCTCATCCGCAAGGCCCTTGGCAATATCGGCCTTTAACGTCGCCAGATTCGTTTTGCGTACCGTCTGATAGGCCTCAAACAGACGCAAGGCTTCACGGATGACCTCGCTGGCGGAACCGTACAGGCCAGAAGCCACATGCTCCCGTACCCGATGTTCAAGCTCGGGCGGCAAGGAAACGTTGAGTGACATGGTTAACCTCCTAGTATGGCAAGGATTGCCATTCTAGCGCGCCCGGCCCGAGCTCCCCGCAACAGGATTCGATTCCCTCCTGGAGCAGAACAGCTTGCGGCGCGGGGGCAATGACGGAAACGTTAAGCCCCTAATGGCCTTTCGCCTTGGTCAGGCGCAACGCAAGTTGAAGAAACTCATCCCAAATGTCGCCGCGCGCCAGCCCCTTGATCATGCGGTCTATTTTCGCCGCATGCAAAAGACAGGCGCGGGCGGCCACGGCGCGCGCCTCGGTGGCCAGGGCCCAGAGCACCAGCGGCAGCGCCGCATCCTCGCCCCTGAGACCTTCGAGGGTACGCACCGCACGCACAGTGTCGCGATTCTTCAGCGCCTCGCGCAGGTCGGAAATATCGTATCGGGCGACATTGAGCACCGCAGCTTCAACCTGTTGCAGCGTGACTTCGCCGGGCGGATGCAGCAGGCCCAGCTTCTGGATTTCCTGGTGCGCCGCCAGCAGGTTGCCCTCGACATGGGTGGCGATGAATTCCAGCGCCGCACGTGCTGCGGTCTGCTGCTGGCGCGCCATGCGCTCGGCAATCCATTGCGGCAGGCGCGCCAGCGGCGGTGCATTGCATTCGATGGCAACGCCGGCGTTGGACAGCGCGGTGACCCAGGACGCCTTCTTCGCTTGCCAGTCGAGCTCCGGAAGCGTGATCAGGGTAACGATTCCGGGGCCCAGCGTGCCGATGTAGCGTTGCAAGGCTTCGCTGCCCTCGCGGCCCGGCTTGCCCGAGGGGATGCGCAGGTCCACCAGCTTCGAGCCGCCGAACAGCGACATGTTGCCGGCGGCCATGAACAAGTCATCCCATTTGAAGCCGGTACCGACGATGATTACTTCGCGCTCCTCGAAGCCCTGCCTGCGCGCGGCAGCGCGGATCGCATCGCCGGCCTCGATCACCAGCAGAGGCTCGTCACCGTGCAGGAAATAGAGCGGCGCCAGCGGCTTGTCGAGGTGCGCCGCGAGTTGCTCGGGCCGCATCTGCATGGCGGCTAGTCGACTTTCACCGGCTGCACCTTGGCCGCCGCCAGGCGACGCATCAGCTGCTGCACCAGATCACCCTGAATGTCGCGCCAGAGCAGGATTTCTTCCGACTCCTTGGACAGCACCAGATCGTCGCTGAAGGTGATGTCGCGGCGCAAGGCAATGGTGCTGGGCGGAATGTATTCGATCGGCCCGGTCGCCTGAGCATCGCTGTATTTCGGCTGGGGCGCCACCGCGGCAGGTGCCAGCCCATGGACGCGGAAGCTGAAGGTTCGGACCAGTTGATACTCGCGGGCGCGGCCGGCGGCGTTGAGGGAAAGGATCAGCTTTTCGCTGCGGTCGGCAATCACCGACAACACGGCCTCTGCGTCCTTGGCATCAGCGACCACGCGCGTACCGGGTGAGGAGGCCTCGATGGTGCGCTTGAGCTGAGCATGGAACTCCGATGTCTGATCCAGGCCCAGCGCAATGGTCGCAAACGGCAGCTTATAGCCCGGCAGTTCAGCACTGCCGCGCAGCTTGAAGCCACAGGCGGCGAGCAAGCCCGCCAGCATCAGGATCAGGACAAGTTTTGTGGCGCGCATTTCAGCTCCCCGGACGGCTAGACGACAATGTTAACCAGACGGCCGGGTACGACGACGACTTTCTTCGCCGGCTTGCCTTCCATGAACTTCTGCGCGCCTTCCGACGCAAGCGCCACGGCTTCGATCGCTGTCTTGTCAGCGCCGACTTTTACCCGGATATTGCCGCGATGCTTGCCGTTCACCTGCAGCACGAGATCTTCCTCATCCTGCACCAGCGCCGCTTCGACCGGCTCGGGCCAGGGCGCGTCGAGGATGTCGGTGCCGTAGCCCAGCTCCGCCCACAAGGCATGGCAGATGTGGGGCGCGATCGGCGAGAGGACACGCAGCAGGATGCTCAAGCCTTCGGCCAGCACCGGTACATGCGCGTCGTCCTTCGGCGCCTTTTCCAGCGCATTGAGCATTTTCATTGTCGCCGAGGCGACGGTGTTGAACTGCAGCTTGGCGAGGTCGTAATTGGCCTGCTTCAGCAGCAGATGGATTTCGCGGCGCAGCGCGGCGGGGCCAGCCGCGAGCGTGGCCGGCAGGGCAGCGCGCGACAGCGACTGGCTGGCATGGCCGAAAGACCAGACCCGCTTGAGGAAGCGATAGGCGCCCTCGACACCCGAGTCCGACCATTCCAGGGTCTGTTCCGGCGGCGAGGCGAACATCATGAAGAAGCGCGCGGTGTCGGCGCCGAACTCGTCGATCAGCGATTGCGGATCGACGCCGTTGCGCTTGGATTTCGACATGGTGCCGACGCCGCCGTAATCCACCGGCTGGCCGTCGGCCTTGCTGGTGGCGCCAATGACGTGGCCGCCTTCGTCGCGCTTGAGCTCGACCTCTTCCGGGGCGAAATACTCGATGCCGCCCTTGTCGGTGCGGCGCGAGAAGATGTGGTTGAGCACCATCCCCTGCGTCAGCAGGTTGGCGAAGGGCTCGTCGTAATTCACCAAACCGAGGTCGCGCATGACCTTGGTCCAGAAGCGCGAATACAGCAGGTGCAGGATCGCGTGCTCGATGCCGCCGATGTACTGGTCGGCCGGCATCCAGTGGTTGCTGCCGGCATCGACCATCGCCGTGTTCGCCGCGCGTGTGGTCGGATCGACGCAGTAGCGCGCGTAGTACCAGGACGAATCGACAAAGGTGTCCATGGTGTCGGTTTCGCGCTTGGCCGGCTTGCCGCATTTGGGGCAGGTGCAGTCGACGAAATCGGCACGCTTCGCCAGCGGGTTGCCGGAGCCATCCGGCACGCAGTCTTCGGGCAGCTTGACCGGCAACTGGTCGTTGGGCACCGGCACCGTGCCGCAGGCGTCGCAATGGATCAGCGGAATCGGACAGCCCCAATAGCGCTGGCGCGAGACGCCCCAGTCGCGCAGGCGGTACTGCACCCGGGTAGCGCCCAGGTCGCGGGCAGAAAGGTCGGCGGCGATGGCCGTGACGGCGGCTTCGAGGCCGAGGCCGTCGTACTTGCCAGAATTGACGCAATGCCCGCGCTGCTTGTCGGCATACCAATCCTGCCAGCCATCGAGCGAAAACGCTTCGTCTTCGACCGCGATCACCTGTTTGATCGCCAGACCGTACTTCTTTGCGAATTCGAAGTCGCGCTCGTCATGCGCCGGTACCGCCATCACGGCGCCTTCGCCGTAGCTCATGAGCACGTAGTTACCGACCCAGACCTCGACCTTGGCGCCGGTCAGCGGGTGGTCGACAAAGATGCCGGTCGGCATGCCCTTCTTTTCCATGGTCGCCATGTCGGCTTCCATGACCGAGCCATGCTTGCACTCATCGATGAATGCTGCAAGCGCGGGATTGCCCCTCGCGGCATGAGTCGCCAGCGGATGTTCGGCGGCGACGGCGCAGAAGGTGACGCCCATGATGGTGTCGGCGCGGGTGGTGAATACCCAGAGCAGTCCCTTTTCAGTGCCGGAGGCACTCTGTCCGTTCCCTTCCCCTTCAAGGGGAAGGGCTAGGGATGGGGATGGGTCTTGGTTGTTCGCCGTCGACACCCCATCCCCTCCCTCAGTCCCTCCCCTTGAAGGGGAGGGAAGCGTTTGGCCGCCTGCGGCGGAGAGATCGTACCGAAAGG
>CAJBYR010000023.1 GCA_903959855.1 uncultured beta proteobacterium | reverse complement strand
GGGTCTCTCGTCCTGACCGCCCCCGCTGCATCCCGCGGTTTCCTCCTTCGAGGTTTATTCAACGTCTGCCCGCTGATCCCTGTGCATCATCCCCGCGTCATCACGTCCAGGGCAGACATCGAACAAACCTTAACCATAGCGCCCATTCGAGTTTGCCGGAAGCCGACGCTCGCGCGCATGGCCGGATGTCACAGATAAGCAGCAGTCCAAGGCGGGCGTCGCCCTGCATCGAACGCTGACCCTCGCGCGCGCATGGAACTGTTGTCACACTTGCGAACGCGAAGTCACCGTCCAGCGTTGGTTTACGGCGATCCCGTCGGCCTTGGCAGCGCTGTTGATATTAGCGAATTACGCGCGCGAGGGATTGTTGTCACAGCTGCAGCAGCAACAGCGGAAGAATTGGGCGGTTCAGGTTACAGCGTTACAGCAAGTTACACCTCCCTAAAAAGAGCGGAATTTTTAGAAAATCTAGGGGGTTTATGGGAAGCCGTAACTTGCTGTAACGCTGTAACCTGATTGAATCATTCGGGCTGCTGATCGAGTAACGCTTTGGCTTGCCCACCGAGTCCGCCGAGTGCCTTATCGGCCCCTCCACGAACCAGCTCAGCCCGAATCAAATGAGGTTCAGCGTTTCGCCAGTTGCTGCAATTGCGAAGTATGTAAGCGCGCATTGTCTGTCCCTCAATCTTGATTGGTCCCCGAGGCTCAGCACCACAGGCTAGCAACATCCGACGATGCGCCGCAGTCAACTCTCCGCGTTCCCACTTGTTAGCAGACTGGCCAGAAAGAATGTCGTATGCTGCTGCTGTTGTGATGATGTCGGACGGCCAGCGCCTTACCAAATCGGCACAGGCATCGGCCATCGGGCTGCGGGTAGCTTGAGCGACCCGTGCCTTGCTCTCGCTGAATACTGCGATGGCCCCCGGATTAAAGCGACTTAGGTCGCGCTCTCCAAGATACCGCGCCACAGCGGCAATAAAGTCCTTGTCCCCAAGTGCTCCGTAGAGTTGCTGGTAATAGTCTGCCCCTTGCGGTTTCGCATCAAGCACGACGACCTCAATGCGACGGTCTTTGTTTTCGATAGGCAACGCCGTAAGGTGGTTGCTGAACATGAGTAGCCGGCAGGAATTGAATTCGACATGCTGACGCCCATACTTCGGGTTAATTAGACGAGTTTCCTCGGTAATCATCGACTTCAAAGTTTCGGCATGTTCCCAGTGACTATCCCGTGCACCTTCGTTAATCTCATCGACAATCGCCAGCACCTTACGCGATAGTGGGCCGTTAAATCCGTTCTTCATAGCGCCGGCAAGATTGAAGTTGCTGGCCACGTTTCCAGCCCATACGCGAGTCAATACCGATGCAAGCCAGTTGCGCCCAAGGCCGAATTCAGGAGCGATATGAAGCCACGCGGTATGTGGTAGCACGCCCGGCTGTTGCTCAATATGCGCTAACCAGTCAAGGAAGCGGCCCTGTGCAGCTTCTTCAGGAAATAGCATTTGTAGATGACGAAGGAACAGTCCGGCATCTACCGTGCTGCTTGTTGCTGATGGGCGGTCAAATGGGCGCCATGAATTTGCAGCCATCAATCCATTTGGGTTCTTCAGAATCAAGTCGCCACCAGCTTTGAATGTCTGCGTAACGACTGTTTTGCGCTTTGGAGACTCACGCCACAGAGTGGTTACGGGAACCTTCTTTACCGAGGTGCCATCGTTAATGACTTGCTTTGATCCTGCATATGTCTTGGCAAAATCTTCAATGCCGAGACAGTACGTCGGGTTGGCCAGATCAATGACGCGGGAGCCTTCAGACATGAATATGAACCGCTCCAGCATGGCGTCAAGGACTATTTCTTCGGCTATGGGGACGCTGGTTGCACCCTCGCCAATTACCTCGTTATCTCTCTTTTGCTGTTCACGACGTAGGCGTTCGAAATCGGCCGGGCCATCATTTGGTGTCGGAGCGTATCTGCTAATTGATTTCGATATTGCTCGGACCTCTGCTTCATCGAGTGGCGGCTTGCACCGGGAAACATTTTCAGCCTGCAATGCAGCCTCAATACCATCGTATGACATTCCACGGCGACGCATAGAGCCTGCCATGCTGGCTAGTGTCGCATTACGCTGATTCTCTCCAATGTCACCTTCGACAAACGCTGCATGTGATCTGGTTGGCTGTGCAGTCTCGGTACCGTGAAGGATGTAGTCGCGGTTTAGCCCTAGCCCCGCTATCACGTCGTCCATGGTATGCGTAATGTTCGGATCAAAGAATTCCAGATCACATTTGAACGGCGGCGAATGCTTGGTATTAACCGCCACAGGCAGTCTCACATATCGCACTGGGTTGTTGCCACTCTTGTCAGCCGGTATCCGCCCACCGCGTCCGAGTTCCTTGTGTAGCCGCTCTGCTACTCCGGCATCGGTCAATGGAATGGCAAGTTTGAAGCCAAGTTGGAGCTTGTCAGAACTGGTGCGAATTCGATACGTCGGCTGTAGATCGCATTCACCAGCATCGTCCAACACAACGGCGCGGAGGCTGGCGAAGTTCTCTTTCCGCCTACGTAGCCCACCGGAAGGTAATGCGCTCAATGTGGCAACGCTGTAGTAGCCGTTCTGGTTTGTGTAGTCCGGGATTGGACCATGTAGCACCGAGCCGCCCCAGTTGGCTTGCTGAGAGCCTGGATCAGCACTAAACGCAGCACCCCATACAAATTCGCCTTCTGGAATCTCGCCGAAAATGCCTTGAACGAATGCTGCATTTGTTATGGCTACGCCAATACCAGAGTTGGCTGCTGGCCTTAGCCAGTCCGGCAAGACTTCGTGGGCATTCATCGCACACCTCCGTCGCCGCAAACATTGCGAATAATTTTTCGAAACGGGATAGTTGGTATGTTGGGGTATGGAAATCCGAAGCGACGAAACACTCGATATATCCGATAGAGGTATTCGCGGCGACTTTCTAGCGTTAGCGATAATTCGGGGCCATGGAAGAAGCAGTGTCCGAAGATCAGGCCCTTGCGGTCTATTCCCTCGTCTGGTAGCAGTAGCGATGATGCAGTTGATAGATCGCCGTCATTTCGAACATGATCGGGACGAAATATTGGGCGTCCGTCATAGAGAACTGGAAACACCATGCCGCCGCCAACGGACTTGAAATGGTGAATATGCAAATGTCCGAGCTTGCGCATAGTGGCGGGACGTTGGGGGCCATTGCGAAGGTCAGTCAGGGAGTATCGCAGCAGTTGAACTGCGAACGGTTGCTGCTTAGAATTGAGGCTGTCTGGGGCGCTCGTTTCTGTATTTTGGGGACGGGCGTTTTCCATTTCAGCACCCTCCACCCAGCAAGGCGCGGATGCTGCCGACGTTAAACACTGTCACGCGAGGGCTAATCTTGTGCGCCTTGATCTTGCCTGCCTTTGCGAGTCTCCACACTGTAGCTGCGCTACACGCGAGAACTCCGCAGACTGTCGGTAGACGAGTACCGGCTTCGTTTGGTAGGTGGGAGAACTGATCGAGAGATGAATCACTCGGGGTTGTACGTTGGGCCATGATGAATCTCCTTTAAGGGAGTCCACTCGACTGGGGACAAAAGCACACAGGGAGCGGACATGGCCTGAGGCTTTCGTCCCTGTACCACTTGAAACCGGATAGTCCGGCCAGTGGCTAGTCCATCGAGCATCATGACCTCCACCGCTGGGGGAACAGTGGGACATTCATGGTGCCACCTGCACTTTCGCAGGATGCTGTCGGTTCCTTCTGCCGTCCGACTGGCTTTTTCAGTTAGCAAGTAACAGGACGGATGATAGCGGAAAATAACTTTGCGTTGCAAGGGGCATCAGCGAGCATCCAGTTGCGCCAGTTTTACGCAGCTTTTGGGGGCATCGTGACTACGTTATCGGCATCAACACGGGTTAGCAGATCAAGCCGCTGGCCGAGTAGCCGCCATGCTTGCTTCATTTCAGCGGCGTAGTCGTGGCGCTGGTATATCCGCTTCATGCGGTTTTGCTCGACGTGGTTAAGGCATTTCTCGACAACGTCAGGAGCAGCACCCAGTTGCACCATCATGGTGGCGGCTGTCCTGCGAAGATCATGCGGCGTCCACTTGCCCCCCGGCAGGGCCAGCGCGTTCCCGTTCGCGCTTCGATTGCTCATGGCTTCCTTGTCGCCACGCTGGCGGTCGGCTACCTGCTTGGATACGGTTTTAAGATCGACGTGGTTGTCGGGCTGCCGGGCAGGCATTACCCAAGTGCAGGGTACGTTCTCGCCTTTCTCGTTCTTCTTTGTGGCGGTTATCGCGTTGAGTGCCTTGAACTGTTCCAAAGCAAATTCGGACAAGGCGATAGTGTGTTCTTTGGCGTTCTTGGCTGTCTCTGATGGAATGCGCCACGTCCCGGCATCCAGATTGATATGCTCCCAGCGCGCCTGCAATATCTCGCCAATGCGACAGCCAGTGCCGAGTTGAATCCATAGCACCAGTTGATTCGTTTTCGTCATCTTGGCCGCAGGGAGCGTGCGCCGCAGTGTCTTGATTTCCGCTTCGGAAAGAACCCGCTCCCGCTCCTGCTTTGTGCCGTAGTCGCTGCGCTTCAAGTGACTGGTCGGGTCGTTTTCCACGAGATCGCGCTTAACCGCAAAGCCGAACATCTGACGGAGATCGCCCAAGAGATTACGGGCAAGGATGCGTGCGCCACGTTCAACAACGGCGTCGAGGATCGCCGCAATGGTTGCGCGCTTCACGTCCTCGGCAGCCAGATCGCCTATGGCAGGTAGCACGTCCTTCTCGAACGAGCGGCGGACTTCCTTGCCGCCATCCTTGCGGGCAGATAGCTCCACGCGCTCCCAGCGCAGGAACAGTTCCTTGACGGTCAGCCGGACATTGTGCGCGGCCATTGCTTGACGCTGGGCTTCCTGTTCCGCCTCGCGCTGATCCCGTAGCATCTGCGGGTCGATACCCTGCTTGATGGATTCGCGGCACTCGTTGCGCCTCAGGCGTGCCGAAGCTAGGGGAAGATCGTCCAGGCTGCCGAAGCTGATCTTCCGCTTCTTGCCCTCAGGCCCGAATCGGTAGATGAACATCCAGTCCTTCGAGCCGTCAGGACGAACGCGCAGGTAGAGGCATTGCCCATCTGTCAGCAGGTATTCCTTGTCCTTGGGCTTTGCTTTCCTGATTTGCAGGTCGCTCAGTTGATTGGTAGCCATGGCATTACCTCATT
>CAJBYR010000022.1 GCA_903959855.1 uncultured beta proteobacterium | reverse complement strand
GTCCGACGTAATACAGAAAGTCGGCGCCGGCGTTACGGTGATTGCGCGGCCGACGCAGTCGCTACACGATCTGATCGAAGCGCTTGGAGAGTGTCAGGCCGTAATCTGTGCCGACGGTGGCGCCATGCATCTTGCAGCGGGCCTTGGCCTGCCTATTGTCTGCCTGTTCGGGAACTCGGGCGCCACACGCTGGCGCCCGTGGGGCGTGCAATACCGACTGTTGCAAAAGCCGTCACTCGACGTCGACGACATTTCGGTCAATGAAGTTGTCGCGGCCTTCAGCGCACTGCGGGACGATCTGCCGGGGCCCGGCGTCGAAGGCGCTACACCCACTGAAGCCCGATCCACCGCAAAAGGACAGGATTCACAACAGGCCCCGCTGGCGGGCGGCCAGGGTAATCCGCTCTAGCTGCAGCGCAACAACTTTTTTTTCATCATACAGTTGTAGCGCCCGCTCCCTTCCCGCTTGGCCAAGGCGACAGGCCCATGCCGGGTCGGCCACCAAGCGCTCCATTGCTGCCGCGAGCGCCTCGGGCGCCCGGGTCGGCACCAGCAACCCCGTTTCCTCTGGCACCACTTCCTCTCGTGAACCGCGAATGTCAGTGGCCAACACGGGCCTGCCCATCATCATTGCTTCGATGATGGTACGTGGCATCCCCTCGCGCCACGATGGCAGGCAGAACAAGTCCATTGCCGCGAGTAGATCCGGCACATCGGAGCGCGGGCCGGGGGCAACAAGGCGCTCACCCAGCGCGGCGCGCGCATTGGCAAACTCGGCATCAATGCCTGCTGCGTGATCGCTGGCGAGGCGCTCGCCGACCAATAGAAACCACGTCTGCGGATAATTCCGCGCTACCGTGATGGCGGCGGTAAGGAACTCGGCAATCCCTTTCTCTCGCACCTGGCGACCGATCATCCCGATTACAAAGGCGTCAACGGGGATACCCAATGCAGCGCGCACCTTGTCAGCGCGGATGGCTTTCGCCAGATCGAACCGAGTGATATCAACCCCGTTTCCGATCGCCAGAACGCGCTCGCGTGGGGCGATCCCCTCTTTGACTGCATCCTCGGCATCTTCGCTGCTTTGGGAAAAAAGCAGATCCGTAAAACGGCCGCCAAAGCGCTCCAGGGCGACGAACAGTGCCCGCTTCCAACGTGGCATCTCGTCGTGGAAATAGAAACCATGGGCGGTATATACAACCAGCGGGATGCCGGCAAGTCGTGCCGCGATACGTCCGATCAAAGCTGCGACTGGGGTATGAACGTGCAACACATCGAAGCGCTCGCGACGAAACAGCTTCACCAGCGCCAGCACCGAGCGCAGCGCGGCCAGCGGGTTCATGCTGCGTGCGATGGTCACGGTCGTGATGGAGTAGCCTTGCGCTCGCATGGCAGGCACGAAGGGTCCATCCGAGCAGACCGCAGTCACCTGCCAGTCGGCCGCCTGCATGCCGTCGATCAAGGGCAGCAGAAAGTTCCTCAGAGTGAAATCGACGGCACAGAGCTGGCAGACTTTCACAGCCAGCGCTCCCGCCAAGCTTGGAACATCAGCACGTTCCACAACCAATGCTGCCAGTTGCGCCGGCCGGACAAATGCTCCTGCCATTTCCGGTGTACCAGTTGCGCATCCAGATAGCCCTCGCCGCGCAGTCGCGACTCGTCCAGCAGCGACTCCGCCCAGTCCCGCAGCGGGCCACGCAACCACGAATCAAGCGGAATCCCGAAACCCTGCTTGGGCCGTTCGATCAGATGTCTGGGCACATAGCGATACAGCACCTGACGCAGCAGCCATTTCCCCTGCCCTTGACGAATTTTCATGTGCAACGGCAGCGACCACGCAAACTCAATCAGGCGGTGATCCAGAAACGGTACCCGGGTTTCCAGACTGCATACCATAGCGGCTCGATCCACCTTGGTGAGAATGTCGTCGGTTAGATAGCCGACCAGATCATGGAACATCATGCGCTCGATGAAGTCGCCGCCACGAGCGCCTGCGGCAAAGGCCGCCGCTTCCTCGTCGGCCCAGATGGGTGGCTCGCTGCCACCGATGACCAGCGAGGCCGGTTCGCGCACTTGCGAGACCAGCCGGCGGTACAGCTCGTCCGGATCCGTCGCATCGATCACGTTGGCCAGCTTGTGCAGGCGATCGCCCAGGGTCGGCTGGCGCAGTCCAGCTGGCAGGTGAAGTCCGAGCCGATCCCAGCTCTGGGGTGACACGGCACTGATGATCCGGCCCGCCAGTTCACGCAAGGGGCTCGGCAGCAACCCGAACCTGCGCCAGATCGCCCGACCCCAGACATAGCGGTTGTAACCCCCGAACAATTCGTCGCCACCGTCGCCGGAAAGGCTGACAGTTACATGCCTGCGCGTCATTTCAGAAACCAGGTGGGTGGGAATCTGCGACGAATCGCCAAAGGGTTCGTCGAACATTTCCGGCAAGCGCGGAACGACCGTCAGGGCATCCGCGGCGGAAAGGTACAACTCGGTGTGCTCGGTACCCAGGTGCGCGGCGACGGCCCTGGCATGAACCGCCTCGTCGTAGTCGCTCTCGGCGAAGCCGATGGAGAAGGTCCGTACCGGTCGACTCGATTGCGCCTGCATCAGAGCGACTACCGCGGACGAGTCCACTCCGCCGGAAAGGAAAGCGCCAAGAGGAACGTCAGCCACCATCTGTCCCGCGATGGATCGGCGCAACTCGTGATCCAGTTGGTTCGCCGCCGCCAGATCGTCCAGGTCGTCGCGCACCCCGGCAACGGCCGCCTCCCGGGCCCGCCAATAGAAAGTCGGCGCTGGCGCCACGCCGACCGACCCATCGGCCGCGATGGTCAGATAGCTTCCGGGCAGCAATTTGCGCACCCCGCGCCAGATCGAGTGCGGCAACGGAACATAGCCATAACGCATGAAAAGTGTCAGCGCGCCGCGATCCACCTCGCCCTGCCAGGCGGGATGCGCCGCCAGAGCCTTGAGCTCGGAACCGAAGACAAGGACATCGCCCTGCCAGCCGTAATACAGCGGCTTTTCGCCCATGCGATCGCGAGCCAGCGTAAGCTCGCGGCGCGACCTGTCCCACAGGGCAAACGCGAACATCCCGGCACAACGCCGCAAGGCAGTCTCGACGCCCCACAAGGCGATTCCTTCGAGCAGGGTTTCGGTGTCCGAGTGCCCGCGCCAAGAAATCCGCGCGCCTGCTCCTTGGCCAATATCGTGTCGCAGATCGCGATGGTTGTAGATCTCGCCATTCAGGGCGATCACGTATCGCCCGCAGGCCGAGACCATCGGCTGGGCGCCAGCCGGTGAAATATCCAATATCGCCAGCCGGCGATGCGCCAAGGCCACTCCGGCACCGTGATCGCACCATACGCCACTGCTATCGGGGCCGCGATGGGTCAGTGCTTGCGCCATGGCGACCGCAAGCGCGCCATCGGGCGCGCCCCTGCCGATGAACCCGGCCAGACCGCACATCAGCCTTGGCTCCCGTCAGGACGGCTCATGGCGAACATCGCGCCGCAGCGCGGAACCGAACAGAAAAAAGGTAGATGGCGCGCCGGGAAAATTTCACCCAGGACCAGGCGACGACACCGAGCCAGGTGCCGAGGCCGATGATGCCGGCCCTGCGCAGGAGCGAGAAGGTGTCGATTTCGCCCAATTGGGAACGCCACAAATCGCCGCTCAGTCCGCTGGTGCCATATCTCGCCTTGAACAACAGCGCCAGGGGCAGGTCGATGAAACCCGCGGGGCCGTGGGCAGCGACGATCTGCATCCAGAGCAGGTAATCCTCGGAATAACGCTTGCCGCCGGCGAAGCGCTGGTCCAGCGAGCGCCGCAGCATCACCGTCGGCGTCGACAGGCGATTCGTGATCAGGAAGCTGGCGAGCCCGTAATGCCGCACGGAAGGATCGTCCGCCAGCGCTTCGCTTGCCGCCGGACTGCCGGCCACTTCGCAGCGATGTCCGCACAAAACCGCCTGCGGATGGTCGATCATCCAGCGAAGTTGAATCTCCAGCTTGCGCGGATGCCATGCGTCGTCCGCATCGAGAAAAGCCACATAGTCCTGACTTGCCATTGCCCATCCGGCATTGCGTGCCGCGGCAACGCCTCCGTTGCTCGCCAGACGCAGCGTTCTGACCGACGGCTGGTCGTTGCCAAGCGTTTGTAGAACCTCCCAAGTGCGATCCTGGCTTGCGTCGTCCACCACCACGATTTCGGCAGGCGCGCGCGTCTGGGCGAACACCGAGGCCAGAGCTCGCGGCAAGGTCGCCGCGGCATTGAACGCCGGAATCACGACGGTCACAGGCAGAGGCCCAATCCCGGACACGGCGTGGCTCATTGCCCGGGATCCCGTTGCACAACGAAGTACAGCAGCTTGGCGAGTTCGAGCAGCACCGCGCGCGCCGATGCCGGATCGCGCCACCAGCGCCACTCGAATTCCTCGTAGGGCGTCGCCACCACCTGGATCAGCTGCGCCTGCCCGAGACGACGCCCCACCAGTATGGCGGCACGCCGCACATGAAACGGCGAGGTGACGACGATGACCCGCAGTGACCGCTCACCCATATAGCGCGCCAGGGCGGCCGCCTCGTCCCGGGTATTGCGTGCATACCCCGGCAGCACGTCTATGGCGCTCCCCGGTACACCGAGGTGGGTCAGTATCCGCTTGTGCGTGTCCTCTTCCGGCGTTACCGGAATCCCGCGCTCGGCCAGTCGAAGATGGACCGGCTCCGGCACCGGCCGGCTGACGACGACGCGCCGCGCCATGCCTTTGCGATACAAGTCGGCGGCATGCAGAGTGCGATCATAGCTGCCGGCCAGGATCACGACCACGTCGGCCGGCTCGGGGTTTCCCTTGCCTACCGCCATCCAGCGTCCGGCAAAAACCAAGGCCGCAAGCATCAGCAGGAGCAGCGTCGCCAACACTACAAGGGCCCACCGGCAGATTCGCCCCTGAAGGGTAAAGCGCAGGGCGGCCGTCATGCGCGCCATCCCATCCAGTCCCAGTCACCCGCCGTCTTGGCCAGTAGGCGCGCACGGTCATCCTGCGCCCAGATGTCGGTGCGGGCAATCAGCAATGGATCGCCGTCGCTGCCGTGCGCCCCGAAGCGGCTGCATGCGGCAAACTCATATCCGGCGGCGGCGGCGGCGGCACGCACCCGCCCATCCACTGCACCATGCGGATACGACATGGTCGTCACCGGACGGGAGAGCACGTCTTCCAGCCAGGCCCGGCTTTCAGTCAGTTCCCGGGCGAGGCAGGCATCATCACACTCGGTAAGGCGGCAATGGCTGTCGCCGTGGGCGCCGATGCTCACCCCCGGCACCGTCGCCAGTTCGCGCAGTTCCGGCGCGGATAGATAGCGCTTGTCGCCGGAACGCGTGAAGCCGGGTGTGACGAACACTGTAAAGGGAAAATCGAGTTCGGACAGGATCGGTGCGGCGACCGTCAGCGTATCCCGATAGCCGTCATCGAAGGTGATCACGACCCCCGAACCTGCCCTGACACCCTCACCCAGACCAAGCACTGGAAGGTCCGCGGATCCGGCGAGATTACCCATATGCACCGTGAATCTGTCCGCAGCCATGCTGTACTGAGCCTGCCGATCGCCGGGCACTTCGGCGCCCAGGGCGTGATACATCAGAACCCGGCATCCGCGACTACCGCGCAAGGGCCCCAGCAGCCCGAATATCGCGCTGATGCCGTCAGCAAGCGCAAGCTTCCAGGCCTTCATGCCGCCATCCCGCGATGCTTCATCATCAAGCCCACGGCCCGACCAAGCAGGGGCATGCCTGCCCACTCCCACTCGCCTGTGTATTCGAACAGGCGCGCGCCGGTACCGTGCTTGAAGTCGAACACTCCCTTGTTGGCAACGGGATCGGCACCGCCGAGATCATAGGTGAGCGCACCCTGCTGGCGGCATGTCTCGGTCAAGGCCCAGAGCAAAGCATGGGAGGCGTAGACCTTGCGTGCTGCGGGCGTCGCCGCGGCCAGCAGATCCCAGGCCCGCCCGCCAAAGACGCCGGCGGCGCGAAAGGCGAGCAGGGTTCCCTTGGCGTCAAGGCAGCGCAATACCGTCACGCTGGTGCCCAAATGCCTCAGCATCGATTGAAGGGCCTGTTCCGAATGTTGCTGCGCCAGGCCCTTGTAGCCTTCCATCTCGCGATAGACCGCCGCCATCTGCGCGGCGTCGGGATTCGACCACGGCTCCACCGTCAAGCCATACTTGCCGGAGCGACGCAGATTGTGCCGCCAATTCCCCGAAGCCAACGCGATGCGCTCCTCGGCTGTCGGGCGCAAGTCGAGTTCCAGCGACAGTCCGGTGCCCAGCCGCACACTCGGCCGGCGCCAGCCCGCAGCCGACAATTGGCTTTCGGCGGCCGGTTGGTGTTCGCGCAAGACGTTGACCCGGCAATACGACGCCGCGCCAAACCTGCTGCGCAACAAGTCGGGCAGGGCGGTGGCCCAGTGCCGAAAATTACCGGCAGGTCCGCCGGGCACCCAGGTGATGGCCACCCCGAACTGTCGGCGCACCAGCATCTGTGCCATGGTCGCGACGGCCGTGCCTTCGCCCGCGCCGACCACGCGCAGCGGCTGCCATCCCATTTCTCCGCGATGCTCGCCCCAGGCATGGGACTGGTAAAAGTTGCCCGGACCGGCGGCTGCGAGAGTCGCGTCCCAGTCCGCGGCTTCACCTGCAAACTGGGTCAGCGTCACCACAGGAAATTCACCAGGTGCACCTTTCGGTAGTGCGCAGGAGCGGACGCAGCAATCGCGTCCGGAAGATCCGGCCAGCGGATCAGATCCAGGCCGTGGCGCGAGGCCCACCGCTTCAGACCTTGCAGCGCCGGACCCGAATCAGCCCGAAACGGAAATCCATAAGGGGCTACCAGCGGCGGCAGATCGGGAAACAGCGGCGTGATACCAATCTTCTGGGCGGCCCGCTCGGCCATTCGATACAGCTCGCGCCGACGATCAATTTCGCGCTGCGAGTCCACCACCGCCAGGGCGGCGGCGAGTCCGTCGTGTGGCGCCGGCGGATGCGGAATCACAGTCTCCGCCGCGGCATCCGGCACTGGAATCGCATGGCCGGTACGCAACATGCGCAGCGTGCGCACCATGCCGGTCGCAACGGCAGCGACGGCCGGCCCGACAGCAGCCATGCGCCGCAGCCTGGCCTTGCGTGCCACACTGGGCGCATAGCCCGCTCCCGCCGCGGGCAGTTCCGACGCCAATCGCGCCACCAATTCCGGGGGCACCGCGATCAGCGCTGCACCATCGGCCAACGGAAGGGTCTTGCGCAGGCTGAATACCCCCAGATCACCCCGCGTGCCCAACCACTCTCCGTTGCCGTCTCGGGACAGGAAGCCATGCGCGTTGTCTTCGATGATCAGCGCGCCGGTGCGCGCGGCATACTCCCGGAACGGATTCAGGGACTGCGGAAAGCCGAAGTAATCCACCGCCAGCACGGCGCGCGCCGCAGGCCAGTCGTCGGACGCGCTGCCAGGCTTCAGGTCTTCCCCGACGGGATACCAGCAGGGAGTCGCGCCGACCGCGACAAGCGACGCCAGGACATCGCGACAGAGAAACTCCGGCAAGAGAACACTATCGCCGGATGCTATCCCTGCTACCCGCAAAGCCTCAGTCAGGGCGTGACGACCGAGGCTGAAGTAACGAACCGCGTCCGATGCGGTCTCGCTCAGCCACTGCTCGTATTTCACGTCGCCAGCCGGCGCATGGTTGATTCGCGCCGACTCAGTAGTCGATGGGGCGCTGCGGTTCCGCGGGATGACCGTAGGCCACCATGCCTGCAGGAACATCCTTGCTAACCAGGCTGCCGGCCCCCACAAGGGCATTGGCGCCTACAGTGACACCGGGCAGCAAGGTGCAATGCGCGCCAATCTTGGCATTGCGTTCAATGGTCGCACCGCTGAGTTGCTGCTTCACCAGAGGATGCAGGGGAAAGCGCGCATTGGTGATCACCGTTCCCGGACCAATCCAGCAGCCGGCCCGCAGTACGCTGAACTCAGGTACGAAGGCCTGGCTATGGATGCGCACTCCATCCTCGACAATCACGTGGTGTTCCACCACCGTAAGCGTGCCAATGCTGACCCGGTCACCAATGACATTCAGTTCGCGGATATTGGCCTTGTTGCCGGTCTGAAATCCGCTGCCGATCCGATTCCCGGCATAAATCACCGTCATCGAACGAATCACCGCATCGTCGCCGATGACCGTCTCCTCGCCGGCATAGCCGGCAAATGGCGCGCCGATGATGCAATAGTCCTCGACAACGACGTTCCTGCCCAGACGGACGTTGGGATGGATGATGGCGGTTGCGGCGATCACCGGATCCCCAGCTTGCAGCGGTCAGGCTTGAAGCGCAGGCGCACTTCCTTCCCGGTTTCGATCGACTCGTAAATGGCGGAGATCAGTTCGAGGCTCTTTCTTCCCTCGAGGCCATCCACCAGGTGCTGCTTGCCGTTCCTGATGCAATCGACCACGTGTTCGTAATAGGCCTGGTGTCCGAAACCATAGACATTGGGCGGATTGACCGAGAACTTCTCCATCACTTCGTCATCGCCGGCCAGGGGCTCCACGAAGTTCCATGCCTTCATCCGGTTAACGGCGAAGCCTCCGATCTCGACCGAGCCCCGCTCGCCGAGAATGGAAATCGAGCCCTCCAGATCCTTAGGTCGCGCCGCAGTAGTTGCCTCGATGACACCGAGTGCCCCGTTGCGGAACTTGAGCGTCACTACGGCGGTATCCTCGGCTTCGATGTTCACCAGTGCGGTCGTGCTCTTGGCGAAGACGCTCTCGACCTCGCCTACCATCCATTCAAGAAGATCGATGTGATGACTGGCCTGGTTGGTCAGTACGCCACCGTCGAAAGCCCAGGTGCCGCGCCATGCGTCCTGATCGTAATAGGACTGGGGGCGGCACCAGCGGACGCGAACGGTGCCCAGCACCAGCCTGCCGAAACGGCCCGCTTCCATGGCTTCCCTGAGTTTCTGCACCGGCACGTTGAAGCGGTTCTGCTTGACCACGAACAGGCGTATCTCGTTCTCGGCGCAGGCCCGGATCATGGCATCGGCATCATCCAGGGTAAGGGCCATGGGCTTTTCCAGCACCACGTGCTTCTGATAGGGCGCCACGGCCAGCAGGTGTTCGGCATGGAGCCCGCTCGGCGTCAGAATCGACACCACATCCAGGGACTCGGCCGCCATCATCGCGCGCATGTCGACGTACCAGGGGACGCCGTACTTCTCGCCGAAGGCGCGCGCCCGGTCCTCCACGCAGTCGCACACGGCGGCGAGCCGCGCGCCGGCGATCTGCCCGAGGCCCAGGAGTTCGGCATGCCGCTTGGCCACGCGGCCGCATCCAATCAAGGCAAACTTCAACATAGACTCACGCCAGGTTATAAAGCGCAACACCGGAGCAGACGAGCATCAGCCCCGACCATTGATTCCGCGTAAGGCGCTCGTCAAAAAACACACGGGACAAACTCACGACCAGCGGATAGGCCAAGGCCGTCAGCGAAACCAGGACATTCACTTCCAGGAACCGCAGCGCATAGGCACTGATGCCGACCGCCAGCAGCAAGGCCCCGTAGCCCACCATCAGCCACGCATATTTTACCCATCGTTGCCGGCTGGCGGTAGGGAAGAGCCCGGTGCGGGAAGCCATCTTCAGGCACAGCTGGCCGCAGGAAGTGCAACTCACGGCGCACAGCGCCAGGCCATATTCCGTCACGCTGAGTGCCTCGATGACATCAGCCAGATTCCACACAGAATCACCGCGCTGCCGGCAAGCCGTGGCAGCGTCAGGGCCTCGCCGAACAAGACCCAGCCCGCAAGCAGGGATGCCGGGTAGATCATGCTGTTGAGCGGATAGGCCACTGACAGCGGGTGACGGTCAAGCACGCGCTGCCAGAGCAGTGCCTGCAGTCCCAGACAGACGATCGCCGCCCAGAACAGCGGATGCAGCGCCACGCCGGCAACTGAAAAGGCCGGCTGCACCAGGGCCAGTTGCTTGAGCAGCAGGACCGCGCCAAGCTGGCACGCCACACTTAGAAAAATAGGTAGCACGGCTTTACTACCTGCCACTCGGTAGCCGGGTCCGGATCGAAGTAATAAACTTGCTAGGGTTTGCTCGGTCACCGCTGTACTCAGTATCCGTAACCAATACTGCGGTGTTGCTTCCGCAGATCACGTAGACCCCTTCAGAGCCAATCCTGGCTATCTGGCCAGGAGTCCCAAAATAAGTTTGTTGAAATAGCTTAGCCCGCCACAGCACTAGCTTCGTTCCGTCGAGATAAGTAAAGGCGCCAGGATAAGGCGACGACTGCGCACGAATGAAGTTGTATACGTCACATGCCGGCTTACGCCAATCGACAAGTCCGTCATCGGGAACACGCGGCGCACAATATGTTGCCTGGTCATGATCTTGTTGAGTTGGCTTTATCGTTCCCTGCAATATTAAAGGAAACTTCTGACGCAACATTTCCATCAGTTCCCGCTCAAGCTTAACGAGAATATCGGCGATGTAATCATCATCGCTTACACTTGCTCGACATCTGGCCCATACTGGGCCGTCATCCATTCCACTTGTAAATGAAAACAAGGAAAATCCAACTTCCCTGTCCCCATTGAGAATTGACCATATCAGCGGAGATCCGCCCCGATATCTGGGCAAGAGGGAGTTGTGAACTCCCAACATTCCATCTTTGACCAGCGCCAAAACCGCTGAATCAATCAACCAATACCAGCCGACCACAAGACATAAGTCCGGGCGAACTCTCTTAATTACTTCTTCGGACGCTTTGCGATTGCTCGCGATATCTAAGGGAACGCCTGTTCGTTCCGAAAACTCCATGAAGCGCGGCAATACAGTTCGAGTATCGCCGCTGTCATCAAGCGTCAAAATTCCGATCAAAGAATCCCTAGAAACCGAAAAAATGGTTTCCAGCGCAGCGTATCCTTGCTGCTTGCTCCCAATGAACAATACGCGCTTGCTATCAGCCATGAACAGCGAACCGTTTGAGGACACCCGCCACGCGCTCGATGTCGGTAAGTTCCAGATCGTGGAACAGGGGCAGCAGTATGGTTTCGGTGCGCCGTCGCTCGCTTTCCGGCAATTCCCATAGCCCACCATACGGTGGCTCGCCGTGGGCGTTCATGATGCCGGGCTTGGCCGTGATGCCGTCAGCGGCCAAAGCGTGAATCAGCTTTCCCTGGTCGACCCCGGTTCCACCAAAATCCAGCGGCAGGCTCTGCCAGTTGCTGCGGCAACCGGCCGGCTCCGGAAAGATTCGGAAAGCGGGGTTGCCGGCAAGGCGGGTCCGGTAGTGCGCCACCCGTTCGCGACGACGTTCCACGATCTCGGCAAGGCGGCCCAACTGCACCAATCCGATCGCCGCCTGAATGTCGGTGAGGCGGTAGTTGTAGGCGGTGCAGGCATAGGTCTCGAACAAACCGCCGGAAGCCGCCGGCACCATGCCGTGCTGGCGCCAGAGGCGGCAAGCTTCATCGATGTCGGGCCGATTGGTGACGATCATCCCGCCATCGCCGGTGGTAATTATCTTGCGCGGGTGGAAACTGAAGCAGGCCGCATCGCCATGCGGCCGCCCGATGCGTTCGCCCTGCCATTCGCTGCCGATCGCGCACGCCGCATCCTCCACCCAGGGAATCCGATATTCCCGTGCCAGGCCATCTATCGCTGTGATATCGCAGGGGATTCCCATCTGGTGCACGGCGAGAATGGCCGCCACTCGCCCGATTGGGCCCTTGGCCGTGCACAGCGGCGATTCGGCGAGGTGGAGCAGGCCAGCGACGCCTTTATACCAAAGTCCATCGCCGTCTCGACGACATTGATCGGCTAGCAATCGTGCAAGAGCGGCCACATCCATGTTGTAACCGGCCGGCTCGATGTCGATGAAAACCGGTTCGGCGCCGCATGCACGGATCGCGTTGGCCGTGGCGATAAAACTGTGCGATACAGTGAGCACCACATCGCCATGGCCGACGCCGACCGCCTTGAGGGCCAGCACCAGCGCCGCAGTGCCGCTGGAGACCGCGCAGGCGTGGCCGGCGCCAACGTATTCCGCAAACTGCTGTTCGAACTCGGCGACCTTTGGTCCCTGCATGACCCACCCGGAAAGCACCGTCGCCCGCGCGGCATCTGCCTCGGCCTCGCCAAGCCAAGGGCGCGCTAGCGGAATGGTCATGTGCCGTGTCCTTCCGGGCTGCGTCGTTCGATGATGAACATCGGACGCTGGCGGGTCTGGTCGAAATTCCGCCACAAGTATTCGCCGACAATGGCGATGGCGATCATGTTCATGCCGCCGAACACGGCGATCAGGGCCAGTACCGACGTCCACCCCGGCACCTGGATCCAGCCGAGTGCATTTGCCGCCAGCAGATAGGCAAGTATCAACATGGAAAACAGGAAGGTGCCCACCCCCATCCAGAGAATCGCTTTCAGGGGCAGATAGCCCACGGTAATCACGCTGTCGAAGGCCAGCTTCACCAGCTTGCGAAAGTTCCACTTGCTCTGCCCGGCGACCCGCTCACGGCGATGGTATTGCACAGATCCCACGTCGCTGCAAAGGGACAACATGAGCACGAAGATATTGACGTTCTTTTCATTGCACTGCAGGACGGCGTCGATGATGTCCCGATCGAGAAGGAACACGTCGCCGCCGTTGACCGGAAAGTTTCGCAGCACGAAGCGGCTCATGAAGTAGTTGAATACCTTCGATGGCAAGACCTTGTGCCAGGGGTCGTCCCGCTCCGCACGCTCGCCGAGGACGATCTTGTGCCCCCGCTCCAGTTCGGCGAGGAAGTGTGGAATTATTTCGGGGGGGTCCTGCAGGTCCGCACCCATGATGTAAGCCGCATCGCCGCGGCAAACGCCCAGTCCAGCGAAGATCGCCACATGGCTACCGGAATTACGCAGCAAACGAATGTATTTCAGCCATGGATGTCTGTCGGCGTACTCAGCGAGTAGTGCATGGGTTCCATCGCTGGAATGGTCATCGACCAGGATAACTTCTACTTCATGTCCGCGCAACGGGCCCGACAGGCACCCTTCAAGCGCCTCGATCAGGCGCGGCAGGCAGGCTTCCTCGTTGTAGGCGGGAATGACGAGTGAAAGCTTCATCAATCCAGGGCGACCTGATGGCTCCGGTACCATGCCAGCGTCCGTCGCAGACCCTCCCGCAGATCGATCTTCGGCCGGAATCCAAGCGCCTTCATCTTGTCGATGGACGGCGAGCGCACCATCACGTCATCGCCTGCGTGTTGAATGAACTCAATGCCCGGCGAGACGCCTGACACTTCCTGCGCCAACTGGGCGAGGCTGAGTACCGAATAGATTTCGGTGGCGCGCCCGATATTGAATGAAGCGCCGACCGCCTGATCGACATTCTCCAGCAGCAGCCGAATGCCGTCGACGAAATCGTCGATGTAACAATAGGTGCGGCTTTGGGCGCCATCGCCGGTCACATTGATTACTTCGTTACGCAGGCAGTTGTTAAGGAAATAGCTGATCACGCCTTCGCCTACCTGCCCCGGGCCATACACATTGAAAGGCCGGATGCCAATGAAGGGAACGCCATGCTGCCAATGGTAGGCCATACCGAACTTCTCCGAAGCAATCTTGGACGTCGCATAGGTCCAGCGCTTGGCAAAGATGTTTTCCATCTTGACGTCGCCATCCTCGCGCGCCCCGAAGCAGTTGCTGCCGTAGATCTCGCTGGTCGAAAAATCGAAGAAGGCGCGGACATTGCGATTGTCCTTGACCGCCTCCAGCACGTTGTAGGTGCCGATCACGTTGATTTCCATGACTTCGGCCGGAATACGGAAATACTTGCTCACCCCTGCTATCGCCGCGAGATGGAACACCAGGCTGGCATCGCCGATGGCTGCCTTGACCGCCGCCAGATCGCGGACATCACCCTTGACCAGGCGCAGGTTCGGATGCTTCGCCACTTCCGGAAAATACTGCATCGCGTCGCGCACGAACACGTCGAAGACGGTAACGCGGGCCCCCTGGTCGAGGAAATGCCGGGCCAGGGCGGTTCCGATGAATCCGGCCCCGCCGGTCAGGAAAACCGAATCATCGACTGTCATATACGCGTCCCGAAAAATTGATGCATTTTAGCCGATCTGCCCGCTTTCCGAGCGTTGCAGGGCCACGCGCCATGCTTCCGCGATCCGTTCAGCTTTCTACGCATGCTAGGATTTGCGCTTTTCCGCGCCATTGTCATGACCACCGAAATCAAGTTTCTCGACCTTCACAAGCAGTATCTGGAAATCAAGGAAGAGGTGGATGCCGCTATTGCGAACGTCATCGCCGACGCCGCGTTTGTCAATGGACCTTACGCCAGATCTTTCGAACAGGATTTTGCGCGCTATCTGGGTGCTGCCCATTGCATTGGAGTCGGCAATGGCACGGATGCGCTGGAGATTGCCTTCGAGGCGCTCGGGCTTCCTGCCGGAAGCGAAGTGATCGTGCCCGCCAACAGCTTCATCGCCAGCAGCGAAGCCGTGACCCGTAGCGGCCTGAGGGTGGTCTTCTGCGCCTGCGATCCACGCACCTACACGCTGGATCTGGCGGACGTACGCGCCCGCATCACGGCGGCCACCTCTGCCATCGTCGCCGTCCATCTCTACGGCCACCCCTGCGACATGGGTGCGCTTCGGGACCTTGCCGCGGAATTTGGCCTGCGCATCATCGAAGACTGCGCCCAGGCCCATGGTGCGGAGTATCGTCAGCGTCGGGTCGGTACGCTAGGCGACCTGGCCTGCTTCAGTTTCTATCCAGGCAAGAACCTCGGCGCCTACGGCGACGGCGGGGCGATTGTCGCCCAGGATGCGGGGCTCGCCGAGCGCTGTCGAATGATCGCCAATCATGGCCGCAAGGATAAGTACAACCACGAATTCGAAGGACGCAATTCCAGGCTCGACGGTTTACAGGCGGCCATTCTCAGCGCAAAGCTGGGCCATCTGGACGCCTGGACCGAACGCCGAATCACGGCCGCCAGGGCTTACCATGAGGGGTTGGCGAACATCGAGGAACTGACGCTGCCGATCGTGGCCGAGTGGGCCCGACACGTCTACCACCTGTTTGTGATTCGCACACCGCGGCGGGACGCGCTTCAGGCTCATCTTCAGGCGCGCCAAATCCAGACCGGCGTGCACTACCCGTTGGCCCTGCCTGCCCTGGCAGCCTATCGGCACCTGCACCAGCAAACCGCCACCGACGGAATGAATGCCGAGTTGCTTAGCCTGCCGATGGGGGATCACCTGACACCTGTTGAAATCGACACGGTGATTCGCGCGGTAAGGGATTTCTTCGGGGCTGAAGAACCGGTCAGTAGGCGTAACGCAAGCGCGGTACGGCCTCCAGCAAGCGCGTCTTGAGCCACCCATCGCCAATCTGCTGGGTCCAGTGCCGGGTTTCGTCCGGCAAGGACCGCAGGCGCGCCGAGATCTCAGCCGACGCGACCCATTCCAGCGCATTCCGTTCGGAATCGTAGAGCCAGATTCCGCCCTCGACGGGCGCCGTATCGCCGTACTTGCGATCACGAAGACTGTCACCTTCGAAGACCATGCGCCGGTTGAAGGACGACGCGCGGAAAGGAATATTGCCGCCGAGTTGCAGCGTAAAGAATGTCTGCACCACGTAGTCCGCGGTAAAAAAATCAATGTGCGAGTATGGTCCCAGCCTGCTGTACTGGTGGCCCGACACGTACAGCCGGGAACCCGCCGCGAGCGTACGAAAACCCTCGTGGGCGCGAATGTTGGCGGCCACGCGCTCGACCGAATGATTCCAGCGCTTCCAGTGGCTGGACACTCCGCCGATGGCGAGGCACAGCACAAGGACCATCCCCATTTCGACCCATCGCGGCAGCCGCGCGACAGCCATCAGGCAGACCAGAAAAAAGCCGCCGTAGATCATGATCCGGTCGCCAAGACTGAAAGCCAGCTGTGGATAGAGCCCGGTCAGTGCGAACATGCCGAAGGAGCCCGCCAGTATCACCGAAGCCGCCACAAGCAGCCGGCGGTCGGCGGCAAGGCGTGGTTCGCCGGCGACAAAACGCAACAAGACGATCGCCGCCAGCAAGCCTGCCGCGAGCCCCAGACCATCCAGGCTGGCAATGGAAAAATAAAGCTTGGCCCATGCTGACGGGCCCAGGCTGGCGTCAAGAAAGGTGGCCACCTGCAGCAGCAACTGCTTGCCCAGCGCGCCGAGGCTGAATTCCCCCGTCAGACGTTGGGTTCCGGCCTTCAACAGCAGCGAGGTGGCCAAGTAGTACAAGATATAGATCAGGTTCGGAATCAGCAGGACAAGCGCATGCTTCGGACGTCGCTGCATCATGGCCAGCAAGGCCAGACCAAATGCAATGGGCGGCGAGCCATAGCTGGAAAACGAGCCCAGCAGTGCAAACAGGACTGCCCGCCCATAGCGTCCTGCTGCTGCCTGGGCGTAGGCAAACAAATAGCAGGAAAAGGACAGCACCAGATACAGGCCGGTAAGCCAGAACGTCGCGGCGTCGTGCAGCGGCAGGAAGATGAACAGGAAAGCCAGCATCAAGGCGCGGCGCGGCGCACAGAACAACTGGAAGAAGCGGCTGGCGAAAAACACGCCCATCCCGGCATAGCCAGCCTTCAGCAGATCGTAGGCCCACGGCCGGTCGCCCAGGACAAAGTAGGCGAGACCGTGGGTGTAGTGCAGTACCGGAACTGAAATGTATTCCTTCGGCAACCAGTTCTCGCTAATCGGTCGCGTGAGGCCGTGGAGCAGGTGCACGTAGTCGTCGGTTGCGAAACCTGTGTTCCAGAGCAGGAAAGCGCCACAAGCCAGCACTGCAACCAGCACGGCAGTGTCAGCGGTCGCCGTTGCCGGCCCGTACGAAAGATCGGAGGATCCCTCGGCCATGGTTCAGTCGGCGTCAGACAAGCAGTTCGTCCGGCAAGACATCGCCACGCAGATGCAGCGCCCGCGCTGCGCCGGAGGCAGGCCAAAACACTATGGCCAGCGCCAGCAGCTTTGCTCTAAGGCCCGGCTGCGCCCTGAAATGTCTCACCAGTGGCCACTTGTTGCCCTTCAGCCATGCGTCACGCGCTTCAGTTAGTGTAATAACGCCCATCAAAACCTCGACTTCGCGCGCGTAGTCTTGATCGAATCCGGGATATAGCGTACGAAAGCGATCCAGCATCAGCAGCGACTCCGATCGAAGCAAGTCGGGATATTTGAATGTCCAGCTGCTGGCGTGCACCCGCCAGCGGGCTAGTGCATCGGGCACTCCGTCAATCTTCCAGTCGTGCGCTATACGCCGAAAGAGATCGGCCTCCTCGATCATATTGAAGCGCGGGTCAAACCAGTCCGGCTGCGACTCCAGAGCACTGCGGCGAAGCACCACGGTTTCCATCGATAGGAAATAGCGACCCAGCAGCTGCCGGAAACAATTCCCGCGGCCAGGAAGAACGCCGCCATATGACCGCTTCTCATCGCCGCGGCCATTGAAGAAAACCGTGTCGGAATACACCAGCCCGACCTCTGGATCGGCAAACAAGGGTATCTGCCTGGCGAGCTTTTCAGGCAGCCATAGATCATCGCAGTCGAGAAACGCGATGTACTCGCCTTGGGCATGCTGAATTGCAAGATTGCGCGCCTGTCCAAGTGGCGTGAACCGTGGAGCGAGAAAGTATCGTATGCGGGGGTCGGTGAAGCGGCGAACGATGGCCGCCGTGTCGTCGTCGGAGCAGTTGTCCCAGAACACGACTTCCCATGACTCGTAGCTCTGGGCCAGCAACGAAGCAATAGCAGGGCGCAGATAGGCCGCTGCGTTGTACCCATTCATGATTACCGAGACCAACGGTTTCGTCATATCGCGCTCAATGCCTCCAGCAACTGCGCGCAAACGTAGTCGATATCGGAATCATCCAGATCGGGGTGCAGCGGCAGCGACAACAACTCGGCATAGACCCGCTCGGCAATTGGTAAGGGCGCTTGATCCGACCGCGCAAAAAAGGTCAGCAGGTGATTGGGGCGGTAGTGCACCCCCGTTTCCACTCCCCGGTCCCTGAGTTGCAGTCGCAGGACATCCCGGTCGGGAAGGCCGGCGATGCGCACCGGAAAGATGTGCGGCACGACATCGTCGAACCGGGTCAGGACTGGCGCAATACGATCGCTTGCACCCAGGCGCTGCGCATAGCGCTTTGCCAAGGCCTGCCTTTTCTCGGCAAGTGATTCACGTCGTGCCAACTGAGTACGACCGATGGCAGCCATGATGTCGCTCATATGGTAGCGCCAGCCCTGTGCCGTCACATCGAAATCCCACGAGCGCTGACCGGAAAAGCGCGCCGACGTATCGTTTTCCACACCAAGCAGACGTGCGTCCCGCACCCGGGAGAGCGTCTCCGGGTCGTCCGTCACCACGCAACCACCTTCTCCTGACGTAATATTCTTGATGCCATCAAAGCTGAAACAGACAACATCGCCATTTGCCCCTACCGGCTTTCCATGATGTACGGTACCAAACGCATGTGCCGCATCTTCTACCACGCGTAGTCCTTCGTCGCGCGCAAAGGCATACACCTGATCAAGATCGCCCACGCCGCCTGCATAGTGAACCGGCATGACAGCGCGGGTGCGGGCCGTTAAGCGTCGGCGCGCATCGGCGACGTCCAGCATGCATGAATCGGCGCGAATGTCGCAAGCTACCGGCGTTGCCCCAGTCGCTGCGATTGCCTGGAAGGACGCAACAAAGGTCAGGGACGGAACCAGTACCTCATCTCCCGGACCTATACCAATGCCCTGCAGTGCGAGTTGCAGTGCAGCTGTTCCGGTGGCGACACAAACTGCAGGACGACCCAGGTAGGCTTCGAGTTCCGTTTCGAAACCCTGTACTTCGGTACCCATCCCCAGATACTCCCGATCCAGAGGGCGCAACACGGCCTGCTTCTCGGCGTCTCCAATCGACGCCTTCGACAAACGGATCGTTCTGGGTTTGGACGTCATGGGCAGACTTTCAATTTCACAACTCGCTTCCTTGCCTATTTGCCGTTCAACGCGGTCAGGATTTGTTCGCGACTCCAAAGGCATACCTGCCGTACTCGCTGATCCCCCGGCCAGTCATTAATGGCGAACTCCGGTGGCGGCAGCAGGAAAGGGGCTTGGGTTAAGTCGAGCGGTCGAAAATCCCCGGAAGCGATATCGACATTGGGTTCCTCGCCTATGTAGTTCGAAATAAGCGCGTAGGGAATCTCGGATGCGCAAAAGTTGGCCAGCGCCTTGCGCACGTCGGCATTCGACAAATGAATCAGACAGTCCCGGCACAGCCAAAGATCTGCCTGCGGGAACGGGTCAGCCGTGATGTCGAACTGGACGAAATCGACACAATCGCCGGCGTATCGCTGCTTCAGCTGCGCCACCAGTTCCGGCACGATCTCCGCCCCGACGTAGCTGGTACCAGGCGGCAACCGAACTTCGCGCATCCAGTTCCAGTCGCCGCAGGGCGCATCGAAAAGCCTGCCGATCCCGCGCTCCGCCAGGAACTGCTCGAACGCCAACCTGAAGTCCTGGGTAAATTCCAGAGTGGACCCCGGCCCGCTTACGGACTCACCCTCCTGGTCCCACCAGCGCGCCCTGTATATCAGGGAAAACTTGGTTCGCAAGTCGTTGGCGCCTGCGATTGCCCGCGCCTTTCGGCGCGCGGACAGTCGCCTCCAAAGGGACCTGACGATGAAGAAGGGGGCACGCCAGCCGTGATTGCGAAATGCGCTGATGGTCTTTTCAAGATCACTCATGTACGGCATCGTCCCGGAGCTATTTCCACGGAGCGTTGCCGCTCATATACATTTCGTCGAGTACGTCGCGGTCCCGCTTCGTATCCATGCATTGCCAGAAACCTTCATGACGGTAGGCGGCCAACTGCCCCATCGCCGCAAGACGCTCAAGGGGCTCACGCTCGAGGACGGTGTCATCTCCTTCGATGAGATCCAGGAATTCCGGCTCGCAAACAAAAAAGCCACCGTTGATCCAACCACCCTGAACCTGCGGCTTCTCCCTGAACTCGGTAACCAGGCCATCCGTCAGGGACAACTCGCCGAAACGCGCCGCAGGATGCACGGCGGTCACCGTGACCATCTTCTGCTGTGCGCGATGATAGTCAAGAAGCCCGCGAAGATCGATGTCGGCGACGCCATCGCCATAGGTCAACATGAATGGCTTACGGTCTAGATATCTGGCCATGCGCTTGACGCGCCCTCCGGTCAGCGTCGCAAGGCCCGTGTCGACCAGGGACACGCGCCAATCCACCGACGGCGATTCAATATCCGATAACGAGCCCGACGCGAGGTCGACCGTAAAGTTGCTGCCGAGGACCCGGTAATTCAGGAAGTACTCCTTGATCGCCTCCGCCTTGAATCCCAGCGCCAGACAAAAATCCTTGAATCCATACCTAGCATAGTGATTCATGATGTGCCACACGATCGGTCGGCCGCCCACCGGAACCATCGGCTTCGGAATCATGTCCGTATACTCTGCGATGCGCGTTCCCAGGCCGCCGGCAAGAATCACTACCTTCACGAATGTCGCCCCTCATCTTGATATTTGGTCATAAACCGAGTCTCGCCCGCATCTCCATCCATTCCGCTTTCGATCGTGTCGGCACCGGCCTTCGTACCGACACATCGTCCGCTTCCGCGACCTTGGTAGCAACCACGATCTGATGATCCATCAGATGGCCGCCGACGCAGAGGATGGCTTTCTGAATCAGTCCCTTGATTCCGCGCTGACGGTGGCGATCAAGAACATGCCCGTCACTATCGAGGAAGTAATCGCCTTGCTTGCGCTCAAAGTACTCATGACGCTTGACGGAAAATCCCGAATACTCGAGGAAAAACCGCAGTTCATCCGCCGAGAACTCCCGAAAATGCGGCCGCCATTCACCGCGATAAAACTGGCTTGATCGTACCGGATGGATATTCGGACTGTGGCCCCGCCGGGCCATTTGATAAACATTCGCAAACGATGTCAGGTTATCTGTCGTCAATACCAGCACACCGCCTGCGCGCATCGCACGGTTGATGGCGTCGAGGCAATGGGTCGGGTTCGTCAGATGCTCGATTACATCGAGCAGCAATACGCAGTCGACATCTCGCATCGGCCACGTCCGGACGGGTTCCGGCTCTACAAACTCTGGATCGAGTTCCGTCTCGAAGCAACTGCCGCCGAGGTCCTCCATGGCACGGCAGTAGCTTTCCGACAGGCCCAGACCAACCGCCCAGTATTTGAAGTCCTGGGGAAAGTAGTGGCGCAAAATCTTTATCATCGCTCCGGGAAAGGGTCCTACATCGACGACGGTCCCAAAGGATGGGACAGTTTCGCGCAAGGCATTCACGATCTTCCAGAACCGCACCAGATTGACAAGAACGGAGTGCTTTCCCTTGATATCGGCGGCCTGAAACCTGTCGTCATCCGATATTTCCCATGGAAACGGGGTATAGGTCTCTGCGTATCGGATAAAGTCTTCCAGGCCAACGGCGTTGCTCATAGACGAATATCCTGATCGGGGCCGGAAGGGAAGGGCGGAGCGTTCCAGAAAAAGTCAAAAGCCGCTTCCGGTAGGCGATCCGACTCATCAGGATCGTGCTCCATATCCGCGACGTTCAGCATTAGGCTGGTGCCGGCCGCAATGCCCCGAAAGCCGGCCCAGAGCCCGGGAGGAATGGTGAGCCGGCCATACGATTCCGCCCCCAGATCGTAAACTCGCCCGCACCGGGCATCCGTATCGACTATCCCGATCGCCACGCGCCCCACCGGCACAACAAGATTCAAGGTCATCAATCGATGGCGCTTCCAGGCCTTGGTCGCCCCGGGCTTGACCTTGGAAAAATAGGCCTCGCCGAATCCGGCAAATCCCTCCGCACTGCTACGGACCGCATGCAGGACATCGCCGCCGGGGACAGGCACGATCCTCTGCGGCACCAACAACACGCGATCGATCAACCGGCCCATACGACCCCCCTCTCGCGACCGAGCGATTCGTACCGCTCGATCTGCTGCAAGCTTCGACTGGCCGCCGTCGAGGGTTCCAGGTAATAGCCGCGGTACCAGTCCCCGGTGAACTCAATTGTTTCCGCGAAATCCAGGGTCGGCTTCCAGGCCAGGCGGGCGGCGGCCTTGTCGCAATTCAGCTTGAGCAGTCCTGCTTCGCTGACGGCACCCGGCGGAGGATTCACGGCATAGGATGCACCCGGCCAATAGCCGGCGAGGGCCTCGATCACGTCACTCACCGACCGGTCTTCCGCGGCGGCCGGGCCGAAATTGAACGGCTCGCCGCCGAGTCCCGAATCCGCCGCAAGACGGGCCGCCAGCCACAAATAGCCGGACAAGGGCTCGAGCACATGCTGCCAGGGGCGTGTTGCCGACGGGTTGCGGATCTCGACGGGAGAACCCCCGGCCCAAGCCCGGATGCAGTCGGGCACGATACGGTCCTCCGCCCAGTCGCCGCCTCCGATTACATTTCCGGCCCGTCCCACCGCGATGCGAACCGGCGAATCGACGGCGGAGAAATAGGATGCGAAGTAACTGCGAATTACCAGTTCAGCAGCCCCCTTCGAACCGCTGTAGGGATCCTTGCCACCCAGGCGATCGGTTTCGCGATAACCCCATAGCCACTCCACGTTGTCGTAACACTTGTCGCTCGTAATCATCACTGCCGCGCATGGATGGGCAGCAAGGCGCAAGGCCTCGAGCACATTGGCGATGCCAAGCGTATTGACCTCGAAGGTCTCCAAGGGAGAACGGTAGGACTTGCGCACCAAAGCCTGCGCCGCCAGGTGGAAGACGAAATGCGGTCGCACCTCTGCGACGAGCGCGGCCAATTGCTTTCCGTCGCGGATGTCGAGTCGGCGGTCGTCCATTCTGCCGGCAATTCCCAGGGCTTCGAAATGGGAAGGCTGTGTGGGGACATCGATTGCGACGCCGGCGATACGCGCGCCCAGACGGTTCAGCCACGCCACCAGCCAGGATCCCTTGAAGCCGGTATGCCCTAGAACCATGACGGTCTTGCCGGCAAATGCCGCAGCCAACTTGGGGGGTGGATTCATTGCTCAACTCTTTCGCAGCACCAGGCGCAGGTCCTGGATCAAATTGGAAATCAGGTAGTTACCAATTATCCCGACAATCCGTCTCGCAATTCTTCCCCGTATGGATATCTCACCGACTCCGGGTATCGAAAAATAGGGATTGCCCGGCGCCAGAACGAACTCCTCTTCAAGGATGTCGAATCGCGCCGACGAATAGTACGGCCTTGAACGGCAGTAAGGCGAGGCGGAGTCGAAGAACTGGAAGGTAATCTCGTGGAAACCCCTTCTATGGGTGGGATCCGCCGCGGCGCACCAACTGTTCCAGTACGGAACGCTGATCCGGCATGTGCCCCCCGGCGCCAGGATGCGCCAAATTTCCTCCATCGCCGGAATGAAATCGTCGAGGTGCTCGAGCACGTCGTAGGCCTTGATCTCCGCCACACTTCCGCTCTCCCAGGGCCAGGGTCTGACGTTGAGATCGTGGACACAGGCGATGCCGGGAAGCGCAGCGACGTCGTGATTCAGCCAACCGGCAAGAATGTCCGTGCCGGCTCCAAGATTGATGCGCAGCGGATCGAGGGCGTTCATTGGCTCAACAAGCTTCTGAACCGCTGCGCCATGCGCACATCGCTGAAGCCGGCGATATGCTCACGCGCCCGGGCGGCCCGGGCGATCGTGCCCGCCTCGTCGATCATGATCCTCTCCAGGGCCCGGGCGATATCTGTCGGCGATTCGGGCGGCACCAGGACGCCGACCTCGGGATTGATGAACTCGGGAATGCCGCCGACGGACGTCGCCAGGACCGGCGTGCCTCCCACCATGGCTTCCGCCGCGGAAAGGCCGAAACCCTCGAAATCCTTCGTCACCATCGCTAGCAGGTCGAACTGTCGGATCAGATATGTCGCCTCTTCCTTCATATACCCCGTGAAATGGAGTTTCTCGGCGATGCCAAGTTTCTGCGCCAGGCCGGTGAGACGGGCGCGCTCGGCTTCCGGGCCCGAACCGACAACGACCAGGCGCACCCTTTGCCGCAGCGGCGCGGCCAGTTCAGCCATTGCGCACAGCATGTCCTCATGCCCCTTGTAGCGTTCCACGCGACCGACCATGCCGATCGCGAAGTCGCTGGGGCCGCACCCCCAGCCGGCACGGAGCGATTCGTTGCGCTCCGCCGCGCAGGCCATACGCACTCCATTGTGTATCACCCGGATCGGGTTGCGCTCGGTGTTGAAGAATCGCAAGCGAATCAGGGATTCCCTGGTCGCACGCGACACGGCGACCAGGTCGGTAGCCCACCGGGTGACGCCGCGATCCAAGAGTTGTTCGAAGGTCTGGCGCAGGACGCCATACCCCCCCGCCGCGTGATGGACGAGCAGCATGCGTCTGGGAATCCTCTGCCGCTCCGCAGCGTGCAGCGCGGCGAGACAGGTCCATGCCCCCGGATAGCTGCCGTTATTGGCGATCAGGGCATCGAATGGCCCGTTCGCCGCCAACAGCCGGCGCGCGCGCGGCAGCCACAACAGGAAATTCAAGGGGAGCAGCACATACGCGAATCCCCTGCCCAGCACCCCGGAACCGCTGGCTTGCCACTCGGGAAATGCCACGGTCGCCACCTTCCTGGCTCCAAGCGCGGACTCGATGCGCTGCACCCCGGGGTTGTCAAGGTTATGGAAAAGGGTGAACTCATCGGCGGGATCCGGCCACGCATCGAGCATGGAGGCGAGATGGGTGTCCACTCCGCCCCAGGATTCCTGTTGCCACCAGATCGCGATCTTCACAATGCGTCCGCCTGTTCCGGCCTTTCGCCTACACCGCGCCGGCCGATTACTCGAGCCGGCACACCGCCGACGATGCTGAATGGCCCCACATCGCGTGTGACCACCGAGTTCGCGCCAACTATGGCGCCGCGACCGATCGTAACCCCGCGCAACACGGTCGCATTGGCGCCGATCCACACATCGTCGCCGACCACTATCGGCCCTCGTCGCTCGCCCTGCTCCACTATCGGTACGTCGGAGTCGCGAAACTCGTGGTCGGCGGTCCGAAAGGAAACATGGTCGCCGACGAGTACATGGGATCCCAAAGTCACGTCACAGGTCAAGCCGAAAATGACGCCACTGTTGATGCTGCAGTGATCGCCGATGGTGAGCCGCCCATATCCCCTGATACTCACTCTGGGATAAAACGTCACCCGATCGCCGACCACGACCACCAGCGGCTCCATGAAGCCAGGGTCGAATGCGGGTGTGCCGACGAACATGGTGTTGTCGCCTATGCGTTCAAAATAATGCCCGTAGCGCAGCATGGTCCATGCCGTGGTCAATATCATGCCACCTTGGTGGCGCATTTGTTCCGCGCCTTGGGCCGCCGGCCGGACGCCGACTGCGAGTCGACATAGCGAAACCAGAAATCCCGCGGCAGCGCGCCCGAAACTTCTCATCTGCAATTCACTCAGGCATATCCTAGCGACGCCATTACACGGCCATAGCGGTCGCGAATGCGTTGTTCGATCCTGGGGGTCATGCCGGGATCCGCGGAAGCCATGTTCGGCCGCAAATGCCCCGCATTCCCCTCGCCGATGGCCTTTTCGAGCCGGGCGCTAGAACTTTCGTACAGGTCACGCATGCGTCCGTGCGACGAATTTGCCACGGCGTCCCGAAGTTCCTCCTCCGAAGTTTCGATTCCCAGGAATTCCACGATTCTGGTGGCAACCGCCAGCGTATCGCGCCGGACATCCTCGTATTTGACAACCAGCAATTCCACATCGGCCTTGTCCTGGTGTATCCAGCTGCAGACATTTCCCGACCAACTGCCGAACCAAGCATCGAAGTCCCCCGCAAGCTGCCTGTCGACGAATTTCTCGAAGGAATCGCCGACGAGATCACCACGCAGGCGTCGCAGCGTATTGAACTGCGAAACAATCACGCCGCGCGGGTCGCGCACCGCATATATCACCCGCCGATATCGCGGATCGTAAGCCTCGTGACTCTTCAATATCCTCGGCCCGGCCATTTTGCGCAGGCTGAGTTCGTTCGTCACGTAAATGTCGGGGACAATGGTCTCGATGTTGCCGTAATCCACCACCTCACCGCGATGCACCAGGTTTGCCACGAGGAAACGCAACCAGGTATTGCCGGATCTGGGATAGCTGACGATGAAGGTATCGTCCGGACGAACCTGCAAATAGCGGCCGGGACCCTTGGCCGGAAAAGGAGTCGGCTGGTCATGGATTGCCGCGGCGTAGTTCATCAACTGGCCGCGTGTCAGCCGGGCAATCCCGCTCTTGATGTTTTTCCGAATACCGGATCTCATGGCTTCATAGCATGCAGTTGAGTTTACGCCAGCAATTCACGTCGCCATGCCTGAAGCCACGCATTGTCGGCACGATAGTATCTTCCAAGGAAGGTACGCACGGCGTCGGCTACCGGCCGCGAATGCCACCAAGAGAGCGGATCATCGCTGATCCAGGCAACTGCCGCGGCGGCAGCTGCCGGATCGGAAAAGAATACCCCCGCCTCACGCAGTTCCCCAAACGCTTCCTCCGCATCTGGATTGAGCGACCATATCTCGGAATCCCAAACCAGCAGTGTCGGAACACCGCTTCCCATGGCTTGAAGGTATGTGGTGTTCATATTGTCCACGACCGCCAGCCGCGCCTGCGCCAGGCGTGCCGTAAAGTCCTCAGAATAGTCGTCAATCGCGAGGCCGGGAATCGCGTCGAGCAGCCTCGCCTTCTCGCTCCATCCGAAATCGTGCGGATTCGGCCGAATGAGAAATTGTCGCACAAGATTCTCCGGCAAGGCCCTAAAAAACCTGGCCTGGCGTTCGATGTATTCGATTGCATCTGGTCCATCAACGGCGCTCATGAATCCGTAGGGAAACAGCAATCCGCCGGTTCCGCCTATGTAAAACAGGCGTCCCCCGCCCTTGCGCGCACCCGAGAGATGGAAATGCGGGGGCACTGGAAGGGAGCGCGAGTCCGCCCCGACGACGGTCGCGGGACCCCAAGCGAGGAAGCGATCCGTCACCTGATCCTCGATGAACTCGGAACCGCTCAACATCTCGCGAACGCCGTAGCCGCCCCCATGCTGAGCGCTCACCAGCATGGCGCCGGCCATTTTCCGCTCCGCCGCCCAAAGCGAGAACGCGTCGTCGCCAACCCATGCCATGCTGCTGACTATGCGCGTCGCTCTCCTTGGGAAATTTTCCGAAACGATGTTCTTCAGTTGACCAAAGCCCTCTCCGAACGAAACCGGAAAGTTTCCGAAAACAATGCCCGCAAGGAGGCGTCCGAAGCCGTCCAGACCGCTTCCCGCAGCCAGTTGCGCCGACAGCCTGGTGCGCATGGCATTGTCGGGCGCCGGCCACCGCTCTTCGGCGAGGGAAACCAGGGGCAGCCGTGCAATCCGGAACCTGCTGGCCAGCATCAGCGCATTGGCTTCCTTCACGTTCAATGAGGCGCTGTACAGGACGCAATTTGCGTGCAAAGTTGCCCGCCTTGCCGCTCGTTTGCCGACGCTTTTGACATACTCCTTCACCCAGCTTCTCCCGGCGACTGCACCGGATTGCTGCGGAGGTGGGTCCTGATCCGGGTCGGCTGCGGACCCATCCGGCAGGTGTCGCTCGCACCGAACTCCCAGGGCTGTGGCAAGGTCGGAGATCAGCGCATGATGCCGGTGGCTACCTCGAAAATCCCGAAAAAACTGCTCGGTTGTCCCGGGCGGCAAACACGTCTCGGCAGCGGGACCATGCATGAGTAGATCGGGAAACTGATCCCGCGCTCTAAGCAGACAGTCATGATGGTGATACGCGCTCATCACCATGCGATGCAACCAGGCACCCAGCATCAGATTCCAACCGTGCACCGAATACTCGGTACCGTGAAGGGCATCGAGTGCCGGTGCGATGGCGCCCAGCAGCGTGTCTTTCAGGTCACTGCAGTAGCGATAGGCCGCCACCCTGGTTTGCCGCGGGTACCAAGGGTAGTCGACAACGCGGGTCAGCCGCTTGGGTGCCGTGAGTTCGGCAGGATACGGCAAGCACCAGCGTCCGAGAAAGGCATCAGGCTCCGACCCGCCCCAATAAGATTCCATGGCGGTCACGGCCAGGAGGGTACTACGCGCCATGGCCGTCTCGCGCCGAACAAGGTCCCGGCCGGGGATCGGGTTCGATGCGCCGCAATCTGCACGCGGCGGAAGTCAGGCCTGGCATTTACAGGAAGGCACTGCTGGGAAGATTCACGACTCTCGAAGCCAGACTTTCCGCGACATCCAGATTCATTCGCGGACATGCCGCATACATTGGAAGGCGATGCATCAAGGACCAGACCGGGCGGGTCATGAATCCTGCTTCGTTGCTTGCCGCAAGAACCCGGTCCCGCTGATTCGCCAGTTCGGGATCGATCAACAAAGCGTTCAGCCAGTAATTGCTGCAACAATCCTCCGGCTCCAGAAAGAAACTGGCCCCCGATATTGAAGCAAAGGCATCCCGGTATCGCACGGCCAGCGCGCGCTTTCGGGTCACGGATTCCGGCAACTGTTCCAGCTGTGCGCAACCCAGCGCCGCATTGATATTCGGTAGGCGGTAGTTGTAGCCCACGGCATCATGAACAAATTCCCAGCGATGTGGCCGGCGCGCCGTGGTGGTCAGGTGCTTGGCCAGATCTCCCAATTCAACATTGTTGGTGAGTATCGCCCCGCCGCCGCCTGCCGTCACGATCTTGTTGCCGTTGAAACTCACGGCGGAGAGAAGGCCCCAGTTTCCGGTGGGCCGACCCTTGTAGAAGGAGCCCAGCGACTCTGCCGCATCCTCGATCAGCACCAAGCCGAAATCCCCGCAGACCCGGGACAAGGACTCCAGATCCGCGGGATGCCCGAAGGTATGCATGACGACAAGCGCCCTGATGCGACGGCCGGTCAATTTGTTGAATGCTAGGTCGGAGCGCCTTTCGACCAGCGACTCCATATAGGCCCGCAATTTTTCCGGGTCGACGCCCAAGGTGCTCGCATCGCTATCGACCAGGTGCGGCACGGCCCCGCAATAAACCACTGCATTGGCCGTTGCCACAAACGTCAGAGTCGGCATCAGCACCTCGTCCTCGCGCTCGACTCCGGCCAGGAGCAGGCACATGTGCAATGCCGCCGTGCCATTGACAACCGCGACTGCGCGCCGCACGCCGGTCAGGGCCGCCAGATCCGACTCGTAACGGTCGACAAACGCACCGACCGACGACACCCAACCGGAATCGAGGCACTCCTTGACGTACCGCCATTCGTTTCCTTCGAACCGGGGTTCGTGAAGCGCTACCGGTCGCTTCGCCCCGGCAAGGCAGCGACCGAGGACGTCCAGGACGTCGTTTGCCAGATCATTGTCCATGATCCCTAGGCGAGCCCGTTCGCTCTCAGCAGGTCGGCGGGACGGCCGACGTCCAGCCATTCGTCGTCGGAAAAATAGGTGCCTACGGGTTCGCCGCGTTCGAGCAATCGATCGAACAAATCGGTGATCGGGAACGACTGGCCCTGGGGGATCAGGTCGAGAACATCGGGCTCAAGTACATAGACGCCGCGATTCACCAGCATGGACAGCGACGGCTTCTCCTCGATGCGCATCAGGCGGCCATCCTGCTCGTGAACAACCCCGAACGGCACCTGGTGCTGGTACGAACCGACTGCCATCGTGGCGCGCACGCCGGCGACCGCGTGCCGCGCCAGCAGCCCCTGCACGTCGATACGCGACACCTGGTCACCGTTCAACACCAGCAAAGGATGGCGCGGTCTCTGGGGCAACAACCTCAGAGCGCCCCCCGTACCGAGCTCGGTGGTTTCGCGCAGGTATTCGATGCGGCAGCCAAAGGCCGTGCCATCGCCGAAATGGTCCTCGATCATGTGCCCAAGATAATTGATCGAGAGGAATATGTGGCGAACACCGCACCCCACGAGATGCAAGACGATACGTTCGAGAATCGGCCGGCCAGCGACAGGAACCATGGGCTTTGGGCAGGACTGCGTAATTGGCAGGAGGCGCACACCCCTCCCCCCTGCCATGATCACTGCAGGGCTCGCGCAGACAGGGGCGCCAATTATATCCTCCAGAAAATGGATGCTCTGCAGCGTACCGTCGCCCCGCAAAACAGGAACGTGCCGGATATGCAGCGCCTTCATCAGGTCCAGGACAGCTGCGCGGTCCATTTCCGCCGTGGCCGAAACGAAATCCCTACTCATCACCTCGCTGGCCGGTGAATCCATGGTGGCCCCGCGCAACAAGGCCCGACGAATGTCTCCATCGGTAATTACACCGACTATGCGCCTGTCCGCCCGCGATACCAGAACGACTTCACGGAAGTTGTCGTTGATGGCGCTCATGGCGTCCCGAACCGACGCGGCATCGCCAACGATAAAACGATCCAATTCGCTCAAGATCATCGACAGCACTCGTCCAGTATCCGGCCCGATGGTAGTCTGAAGCCTGAATCGGCAATCACGCGGCGCTACTCCCTCTCGCACGTAACCACCCAGTGGGAAACGATGTGCTTTCGTGATTCGATCGAGCGCTCGACATAGTCCAACGATATCTTCGGGAAGCAGCCGTAGATTTCCCGGATCCCCTGCTCGTTCGAAAAACGGACCGTTCCCATGCGCGCGAATGGTCCTTCTTGCGAGTCAATGTAGGTGTTGTGTCCAAGCGGCCGACCGATCCCGTCCCCCCAGCATCCGTCGCGCGCCGTGAACGAGAATAGCTTCCCTCCGGGCTTCAGAAGCGACTTCAATCGGGGCATCAGGGCCTTCACATCCGCGTATCCATTGCACATCAGGCACGCCACATCGACAATGCAGTCGAAGCTCTCCGGAGCGTAGGTCAGCGCGGCGATGTCGGCCACATCCAGCGCGGCGGAAAGGCCCTCATTCTCCAGTCGCTTCCGGACCAGTTCGACGCCTTCCGCCGCTCCGTCGACGGCGGTGACGCAAAAGCCCTCGCGGCACAAGTACCATGTCGATGCGCCGGTGCCGCAACCCAGATCAAGGATCGAACACTCTGACCGCGGCGACCGCTTGTAATAGTTGGTCGCAATGAAGCGTATCAAGGCATCCTCCGGATAGCTTCCCCACGACCGACTCCTGAAAATGTCGTTCCATAAGGGATTCCACAGCGTATTCATTCGTCAATATCTCCCAGGCAAAACACGAGTTGTCCTGCGGTCGGAATCGTCGAGCGACGACCATCCGAATAATCGATTACCCCAAACCTCACAATCCTGAAACCGGCTTCTGCGACTAGTGCGTGCGCCTCGGCCGGAGTAAACAAATGGCCCATCGCGGGGAATTTCCGGTCCCCGATCTGCCAATCGAAACTAGTATCACCACGGCAGCGGTCCGGACAAATGGCATCGACGACACGTCTTCCGAATACCCGCCAGCGTCCATAGGCTGCGGCATTGTGGCGATTATTCACGTCGATGAAAAGCCTGCCGGCGGACGAGAGAGAGCGCCGCATGCACTTCAGGGCATCGATTCTGGCCGCATGGTCCGGCAAGTGCCCCAGAACGTTCCAAAGGCAAAGGATCACATCGAACCGATTCCCTGTATCCGGCAGTTCCTGTGCCGCGCATTGCCAGACCTCGTCTGCACCCAATGATCGGCAGAGGGCGACCATTTCGCTCGATATGTCCGCCAGGACCACCCTCTGTGCCCCCATCTCCCGAGCCAGCGCCATGCCGCGGACCCCATCGCCGGTACCGACATCCAGCATCGACGATCTTGACTCGGGAAGGTTCTCCACGATGAAAGCATCGACGGCCTTGAGATACGATAACTTTCGACTGGCGTAGTCGCGATAATGCGGCGCCAGCGCGTCATAGGGGTCCCTCATGCGAAGGAGTCCCATGTAATCGGTTGATCCGCCTCCAGATCGACCGTCAGGTTAAGGCCCAGGATCTTCGCGAGATCGCCCGGCGCTACTCCGCCTTCCGGCCGCTTGATCTCCACCATGTCGGCCGTCAGGCACGTGCCTTTCGCCAGGCGGCGGGAAGCGACGAGCGATTTTCGGATCAGAGGCAGGTTATCGAGCTCTGATGCAACCGGCCGCTTGACGCCATCGCCCAGGACCGCACGCGCAATGCGTACACCATCGACCAGCGCCGCAAGCTCCGGTGGTTCGATGCTCGCGCGGTGGTCCGGCCCCGGCATGGACTTGTCGAGCGTAAAGTGCTTTTCGATCGCACAGGCACCCAGGGCGGCGGCGGCGATTCCCGCCTCGCAGCCGATCGTGTGATCGGAGAATCCGACCGGTATCCGGAAAGCGTCGCGCAGCGTATGCATGGCCCGCAGGTTCGCCTGCTCGAACGGCGCTGGGTAGCTCGACACGCAATGGAACAGCATGAGTTCCGGACAGCCCGCCTTGCGCAAGGTCTCAATGGCGATGCCGACCTCGACCAGCGTACTCGCCCCCGTGGACAGGATCACGCCCTTGCGGCGGGACCCAATGTACTCGAGAAAGGGCAGATTGGTCACCTCTCCCGACGGAACCTTGATGGTGCCGACTTGCAGGTCATCCACCAGCAGATCGACGCTGTCGAAATCGAAAGCAGCGCAAAGAAACGGGGCCTTGCGTTCGGCGCAATAGCGCTTCATTTCGCGCAGGGTCTCGGGCTTCATCTCGAGCGCCTTGCACATTTCCAGCTGATTGCCTTCGCTGGAGGTAGTTTCTTTCTGATAGGGGGTCTTTGCCGCAAAGCGGCTGATCTCCTTCTCGGAAACGAATGCCTGGAACTTGATGATGTCCGCTCCGGCCTCGATCGCCGCATCGACCATGGTTCTGGCGATCTCGGGGCTGCCGTTGTGATTGACGCCGATCTCGGCAATTACCCGGGTCGGTTCATCCAGGCCGAATGAAAACTCGCGCGACTCAAAGTCCATGTAACGCTCCGCTCAACGCCTATAGAGGGGGAAATAGGCCGAATCCGACTCGCAACCGAGTTGCCTCAGCTCGAACGCCCGCTTGCACCTGCTCAACTCGCGGTAGGTGGTCTCGTCGATTACGCGGCCATACGTGTATAGCATTGCCCTCGCCTCCGAGAAACCCGCCTTGAACCTGAACAGGCTATCGTCGGGAGCGGACGATACACCGCCCCCGAGATGATACTGCCGATATCCCTGTCGGCTTGCCCACAGGGCTGCCTCGTAGATCAGCAGCGAACTCGGACGATAGTCGCTGAATGTTTCGTCGGATCCACCGAAGTGATAGTAGGCAATGGCGAAACCGTGCAGCAGCATATGGGCTGCGGCAACTTCCCCCCCTACCTCCGCAAAAAAGAAGCTGACCCGGTCCTCACCCAGTTCCGCCAGGCAATTCGCGAAATAGTCGGCTGGAAAATACCAGCGCTCGTGCGCACCGTTGCGCCGCATCGTCTCGTAGTAGAGTCGCTTGAAGGTTTCGAGATTCGCCTCGTCCGGGACTACGCGCCGAATTTCCACACCGGCGCGGCGCGCCCTGTTGACCGAGCTTTTCTGGCCCCGGTTAAGCCCCCGCCAGATTCCCGCTTCGCCATCGGCCAGCGGTATGTACACAACCGGTTTCTGGCGCGTGAGCTGAAGCTGGTGAAACCGCTCAAGCAGAACATGGTTTTCCAGGAGGGGGTGAAGGCTGGAAAACTCGCTGGCATAGCCCCGGGCATGGCAATCCCGCATGAACAGGTCTTCAAATTCGTCAATCAGGTCATCGGGCTCCCGGCCGTTGGTAGCAATGCACAGCGGCCCGCCGTAGCCGTATGGATTGGCGATGTCGAAAAAGCGACTGGGCCCATCTTCATCCGCGAGAAAGGGGAGATCGTCGAGGGGCCTTCGCACGAATGCCTGCATTACCAGGGAACCATCGTCTTCAAGCACCGCCATGAACGGCTCCTGACCATAGGTTCGCCGGTAGATCCGTCCATACCCCGGAAGAAAGTGGATGTCCTGGAGACCCCCGGGAAGCTTCCCGACGATTCTTTCCCACTCACGGGCGTCCTCACCATCGGCCGCGAGAACCCTAAACCTCATCCCAGCCCGCCGCAACAAACTGTTCGGAAGAGGGCAGCCACTTGGCCACCAGGAGCGGCGACAGCTCCAAGGAGGCGAGAATGCGTACCGTCCGCTCGGCGGCGTGGCCATCGCCATACGGGTTCGAGCAGGTGGCAAGCTCTTTCCGGAAACCCGCCCCCCCCAGGGCCACCTCCAGACCGCGAAGGATATCCTGGACGCCGTACCCGACGTCAATGACATTGCTCGCACGGAGTCGCCCGTGCTGGCGTGTTCCGATATTTACCGCCGGCAGTCTGAAAGACGGCGCCTCGAGAAGACCGCTGCTCGAGTTTCCGACCAGGGCCGACACCGTACGCATCAGGCTCAGGTAGCGCAGGGATCCCAAGCTGGGAACAATGCGCAACCAGGGACGGTCGCGGAACGACTCCAGTACCGCCATCATTTCCCTGCCGCCAGCATCAGCATTGGGATAGGTAAATACCGTCTGGATCGCCAGGGAATCGAGCGCGTCGAGCACGTTCCGCATCTGGCCGGGTGCATCGTTGAACTCGGTGGTTACAGGGTGCAAGGTCGCCAGAAGTACCGGGCGTGAAAAATCGAGGTCCAGCGCCGTGGCGAGAACCTCTGGCGGCTCGAAGCCCATCGTGCGAATCACGTCCAGATTCGGCTCGCCGACCTGGAACACACGGGCTTGCCCCTCACCCATCGAAAGCAGGCGCTCGGTGCTTTGGGCGCAGGTTGTGAGGTGGACATGCGCGAACTGCGAAATGGCATTGCGAATCGGCTGATCGATGGTACCGGTCTGGTCGCCGCCCGACATATGGACAATCGGAACGTTCATGTGGGACGCGGCAATCGCCGTTGCGAGCATGTCGCCCCGGTCCCCCTGCAGAAGCACGATGTCGGGAGCCACGCTCTCGATGCACGCGGCAGCGCCATATGTCCCAAGCCCTAACCCTTGGGCCATTGCCCTTCCACCCTCTTCCCCCAAGAGCATGCTGACAACATGGGATGGGGCAAAGGAATCGCTGCGAACCTCGGCCAGACTGTCGCGGAATTCCGGCAACAGGTGCAAGCCGGTGACCATCAGCTGGAGATCCAGTTCAGGTTCGGCGGCAACTTTGCGGTAGATCGGTCGCATTGGTCCGTAGTCCGAGCGACACCCAGTTACGGCAAGGATGCGACGACGCTTCACTGCGCCACCTCGCTCAACATGCGCTCTGCCACTACAAAATCCTCCTCGGTGTCGATATCCGCGGCGTGGCCTGGCGAAATGAGATACGGAACGACTTTCTCGCCGTAAAGCCCGGATTGCTGGAGAACCTCCCGCCGAACCACATACAGTACGCCGTTCTCGACGAAGGCCGGGGGCAGCGCTTGACGCGCCATTGCCATATGGCTGGCGGAGAAATACGGGGCCAGGAAACCATTCCTCTCCGTCCAGGTCCAGTATGGATGGTCGTTCGCGGCAGAAACCGAAACCACCGTATCCGCCTGCTTCTCCAGCAACAACCGCACCGCCGCATCGATATCGTCCGGGGTCCGGAACGGAGATGTTGCCTGCAGCAACACGAGAACATCGACTTGCCCGTCCGCCCCATCCATGAATTCGGCCGCGTGTCGCAATACGTCGACCGGACTGCTGGTGTCGCCGGCCAGGCTGGCGGGACGAAGAAACGGCACCAACGCCCCGAACTCTTTGGCGACGCCGGCTATTTCGGGGGAGTCGGTCGACACGATCACGCCATCCAGAGTGGATGCACCTCTGGCTGCATCGATACTCCATGCGATCAGCGGCTTTCCGCCGAGAAGTCGAATGTTCTTCCCCGGCAGACGCCTGGACCCGCCTCGCGCGATGATCACTCCCAGAATCCGCACCTGTCTCAGCCCCTGCTATTGCCATCCAATACCGGCGTATTGCTCTCGGCGGACACGATCTTCATCAGATGTTGTACCGGTCGGCCTTGTAGCGGCCTACATTCCGCGTGTCGGCGAACCATTCGGCCGTCTTCGCCAGTCCGCGCATGAAACCGTCGCGGCCGCCGTAGGACGGGGTCCAGCCCATCAATTCGCGGGCGCGGTCAAAGCTGGCGAAAAGGCGCTCAACTTCGCTGTTCTTCGGCCGCAGGCGATCCTCGTCACAGTCGATCTCGATGTCCGCGCCCATCGTTTCGGCGATCAGGCGGGCGGTTTCACCGATCGAGATTTCGAAGCCGCTGCCGATGTTGGTCACCGTCCCGACGACGCCCGGACTGCGCAACGCGGCTACGAAGCCTGCAACGGTATCCTCCACGAAGGAAAAATCTCTCGTGGGGTGCAGCGCCCCCAGTTTTATCCGGCGCGCGCCGGCGGCAATCTGCGTAATGATGGTCGGGATCACCGCCCGCGCCGATTGTCGCGGACCGTAGGTATTGAACGGTCGCAATACCGCCACCGGGGTACCGAACGATGAAAAGAAGGAAAGTGCTATCTGGTCGGCACCGATCTTCGTGGCGGAATACGGGGACTGGCCTTGCAGCGGATGCGCCTCAGTGATCGGTACGAACTTCGCGGTTCCGTACACCTCGCTCGTCGATGTGTGTATGACCCGGTCAACCCCGAGTTCGCGCGCCGCCTGAACGACATTGAGCGTACCCTTGATATTGACGTCGACATAGGTATCGGGTGAATGGTAGGAGTACGGGATGGCAATCAGGGCGGCAAGATGCAGCACACGATCGCAACCCTCCATGGCTTTCCGGACACCATGGGGATCGCGGACATCGCCGGCGAAAACCTCGAACTTTCCCTTGACGTCATCCGCGCATTGATCGAGCCAACCCCAAGAGTTGAAGGAGTTGTAAAGGACGAACGCTCTTACCTGGTGGCCGCCTCTAACCAGGGCTTCGGTCAAGTGAGAGCCGATGAATCCATCGGCGCCCGTCACTAAAATCCGCGACATTTGTTATCCAGTCAAAAATCCGCCGATTTCCGGCAACGTGGCTAAGAGCGCCCGCGCACGCCAGCGCGGCTCACTGCCTTCCAGAAACGAACCTTCCATCGTGCAGACGAAAAACCCGGTCGGCAACACGGGCCATTTCCGCTTGGTGGGAAACCGCAATGACTGTCATTTCACCCGCCAAGTGTCGAAGCGTCGCACACACGGCACGTTCCGTCTCTTCGTCTAGGGCCGCGGTGATCTCATCCAGCAGCAGCAGAACCGGTCGGCGCACCAAGGCTCGCGCCAAGGACATTCTCTGGCGCTGCCCGCCGGAGAAGCGGCCACCCCGCTCGCCGACCATCGTATCAATTCCCCTCGGCAGGGCCGCAACGACATCCCACAGCCCGGCCATTCTCAGTGCGGATTCTACCTCAGCCCGTGTTATGGCCTGATCGCCCAGTACCACGTTCTGATATACCGTATCGTGCAAAAGCAATGGATCCTGAGGCACGTACCCGATGCGTCTGCGCCAGGCGGCAAGTTCAACTTCCGCAAGGTCGATGCCGTCGACACGTACCTGCCCTTCTCCGGGGCGATTAAGCCCGCAGACCATGTCCAACAGGGTCGTTTTCCCACCGCCCGAGTGTCCCGAGATCGCGACAAATTCACCCGATTCGATGGTAACTGAAGCGCCATCCAATACCCGGCTCTCGCCGTAAAAGAAGCTGACATTGTCGATCTCGATTCGCGGTGCGCGCTCCGGCGGCAGGGATATTCCTTCAGTTTGCTCTCGCTCGCGTTCGGCATTGGCGCTGAGGTCGTGCATCGCCCAATAGGCGCTCTCCCCCATGGCGATCTGTTGATAGATCTCTTGAACCGCTTGGAGACGGTTGAACAGGCGATAAAAAAGCAAGGCAACCACCATGAGTGATGGAAGAGACTCGCCACCGAGTTCGACCGCCCCCCAGATACCTGCCGCCAACAAAATCACAAGCAGCGGTTCCTGCGCAACCCGCAACAATTCAGCTGACCAGACCTGCTGGCGCTGCGCCTCGTCCAGTTCCTGAACTTCGTGGTCGAGAAGCGGAAGGGCGAACCTTTCGGTACCCATGGCCTTTATCGGCTTGATCCCCTGCAAGGTATCCGTTGTCCTGGTGGACAGCGCCCGCAGCAACTCTGTCTGCTTCCCGCCCGAATCGTGCGCCGCCCTGATCACGCGCCGGAATACAAGAACCCCGATGACGCCTGCGAGCACCGCGAACAGCGCTGCGCGCCAGGAAACTATGACGGTTGCCAGCGCATAGACCAGCGCCTGGATGATTATCGAGACGAATCGCGCAGATTGCTGATACGAAGTACCTGCCCGGATCGTTTCCGCGCCGATGGCATTGGCAAAGACACCGAGCGGCTGACCGATGAAATAGCTCCAGCGGGCCTCCATCAGTGCCCTGATCAGTCGATGCCGCAGGTCCGTCATCAGCTTGCCGACCGCGTAGCCGACTTCGCGCATCGCGATCAGCGTCACGCCCGCCTTCGCCACGATGCTCAGCACGATAAGCGATAGCAGAACCCCCAGCGAAGTGGTCAGGCCCAAAGAAGCCAGGGCCCCGGAAAACCAGTGGCCAATATGTCCCAACTTGGCATTGCCGGGGCCGCTGGAAGCCAATTCGATGAACGGCAGCAGCGCGACGACACCGACTCCCTCGGCGAACCCTGCCAGCGTAAGGAGAAGGACCACGGATGCCGTTCTGGCCGGGTACGCGACGAAAAAATGTTTCAGGAGCGACAGAACTGCGTTGGCGCCCTTGTCCCGGATCACGGGTAGCCCCCTGACACGCCGACCGGAATGCGGGTGAGTCGCGCCATGGATTCAGCTTGTCGCCGGGCCGTTGGCGACGCCCCACGCCAGGATGCCTCTGGCGTGCATGAGATCCAGGACCTGTCCAAGGCACCGGTCGATGGATTGCTTCCCTGTCTCCAGGACCAGTTCCGGGTTGGTAGGCGGCTCATAGGGCGAACTGATACCGGTAAATTCCCGCAGCTCACCTGACCTCGCCTTCGCATAGAGGCCCTTGGGATCGCGTGCCTCGCATACCGACAGCGATGCCGAACAATGGATCTCGAGAAAATCGCCGGGCGGCATCAGCTGCCTGATACGGGCCCGCTCCGAACACAGCGGGGAAATGAATGCCGAAATCACGATTGTCCCGGCATCCAGAAAGAGCTTCGCAACCTCTCCGATGCGACGCAGATTCTCATCCCGGTCCTCAATTGAAAAACCTAGATCGCCACAAAGTCCATGGCGGACGTTATCGCCATCCAGCACAAATGTTCGGTAACCATTCCGGTGCAAGGTCTCCTCAAGCCCATGCGCAATCGTCGACTTCCCTGATGCGGAAAGGCCCGTTAGCCATACGATCGCTCCACGGTGCCCGTTGAGCGCCTCCCTGTCGCTTCGCGCAACACTTGACTGATGCCAAACGACCTGCCTGATATTTTTCAAACGATGCGACCTCGCTGCCAATCACGTTTATCGATTCCGACTCTCCGCTTCCTAGAGGCGCCAGACAGGCTGACCGCTTGTCCCGTACATCGGGTCAGGCAGGAAGGACTTGACATCGACGAGAACCGTTTGCGGGGAAAAAATTTCCGGAACTTGCTGTCTTCAAACAATACGCGGTAGGCGGAATGCGCCACGGCGATTACTACTGCGTCATTCGCTGGCAACCGTTCCCAGGGGGTAAGTGCAAGGCCGTACTCGCTCATGGCGTCCTGCGCGTCAGCAAGCGGATCATGTACGGTGACCTCGCATCCGAAATCCTGCAACTCGCGTATGACGTCAATCGCCTTGCTGTTGCGAAGATCCGGGCAGTCCTCCTTGAAGGTCAGGCCCAGGACCACAACTCGTGCACCCTTGATGCCGGTTCCCTGCTGAATCATCAACTTGACGGCCTTCTCGGCGATGAACTTGCCCATCCCGTCGTTTATGCGCCGTCCGGCTAGGATCACCTGCGGATGGTAGCCGAGCGTCTCGGCCTTGTGCGTCAGGCAATAGGGATCAACGCCGATGCAATGGCCGCCGACGAGGCCGGGCTTGAATTTCAGGAAGTTCCATTTCGTCCCGGCCGCTTCGAGCACCTCGGTCGTGTCTATGCCGATCCGGTCGAAAATGATGGCGAGTTCGTTCATCAGCGCAATATTGAGATCGCGCTGGGTGTTCTCGATTGCTTTGGCGGTTTCGGCGACCTTGATGCTGGTGGCCTTGTGCACCCCAGCGGTGATGACGCTGCCATAAAGGGCGGCGACCGCGTCCAGCGTCTCCGCGCAGTCGCCGGAAACCACCTTGAGGATCCTGGTGAGCGTGTACTCCTTGTCGCCGGGGTTGATTCTTTCCGGGCTGTAACCCACATGAAAATACCGCTTCCACTTGAGCCCGGCATGCTTTTCCAGTATCGGGATGCAGATTTCTTCGGTAGCCTCGGGGTATACCGTGGATTCGTATACGACCGTCGCCCCCTTCTTCATGAACCGGCCGGCCGTGGTACTGGCACCGATCAGTGGGCCGAAGTCGGGAATATGGGCCGCGTCTACCGGCATGGGAACGGCGGTGATCAAAAAATCGGCACCGGCGATGTGGCGGGGATCGGCGGTGGGTTCCAGTCCGCCCTCGCCGACCGCGATCTTGAGATCCTCGCCGGAAACTTCGCCCGTAGGGTCGACGTGCCGGCGGTAGGCCTCGATCTTTTTTTCAGACAGATCAAAACCAATAGTCCTGTACTTTTTGCCGAACTCGACGACCAGCGGCAAGCCGACATAGCCGACATAGCCGAGACCGATGACGGCGAGGGTCTTGGAAACTGCACTCAAATGAAGGACTCCGAAATATGGCTTCTGGGTCAGCCCGATTGCTGCGCCAGGAAATCCCGGTACGCTAGCGCGACTCCATCCAGCAACGCGGTCCTCGCCTGCCACCCCATGCCGCGCAGCCGGCCGACGTCAAGCAACTTTCTCGGCGTACCGTCCGGCCTGGAAGCGTCAAACACGATCTCGCCGGAATAGCCGACGACCGACATCACGGCCTCCGCCAGTTCGCGAATGGTCACGTCTTCGCCGGTACCGACGTTGTACATTCCTTCGACAACACCCCGTTCCATAAGGAAAACACAGGCATCGGCCAAATCATCCACGAAAAGGAACTCGCGCCGCGGCGTTCCGCTGCCCCAGACCACAATCTCTTTGTCGCCGCGCTGCTTCGCCTCATGCGCCTTGCGAATAAGTGCGGGGAGAACGTGGCTGTTGTTCAGGTCGTAATGGTCGTTCGGGCCATAGAGATTGGTCGGCATGGCCGAGAAGTATTGCGCACCGTGCTGGCGGTTGTAGCTTTCGCAGAGCTTGATCCCCGCGATCTTTGCAATCGCATAGGGCTCGTTGGTCGGCTCCAACGGACCCGTCAGCAGGTACTCCTCCTTGATCGGCTGCGGGCAGTCGCGCGGATAAATGCAACTGGAGCCGAGAAAACACAGGCGTTCTACGCCGGCCTGATGTGCGCCATGAATCAGGTTGGCCTCGATCATCAGGTTCTGGTAAATGAAGTCTGCACGCAACGTGTTGTTGGCGTGAATGCCGCCGACCTTGGCCGCTGCGATGAAGATGAAGTCGGGCTTTTCCCGTTGCAGGAAATCCTGGGTCGCGGCCTGGTTGAGAAGGTCCAGCTCAGCATGCGTCCGCGTCAGGATATTCGTGTAGCCGCCCTGGCCAAGGCGGCGCACCAGTGCGGAGCCGACCATGCCACGATGGCCGGCGACGTAGATCTTTGCCGTGCGATCCATTATTCGTGACGATCCATTGTCTGATAGCCGTGCTTCTTCACCAGCTCATCGCGCTCGGCGGCCTTGAGGTCCTCGCGCACCATTTCGGCCACCAGCTCCGCAAAGGTCGTTCGCGGCGTCCAGCCGAGTTTCTCGCGGGCCTTGGTCGCATCGCCCAACAGGGTTTCCACTTCCGTGGGTCGGAAATAGCGCGGATCAACCTGGACGATGCACTTGCCCTGGGCGTCGAAGCCCTTCTCCTCGACGCCCGCGCCCTTCCAGGTCACGTTGATGCCGATTTCCCGGGCGGCGGCATCGACGAAGTCTCTGACGCTGTATTGGACGCCGGTGGCAATCACGAAGTCGTCCGGGGCTTCCTGTTGCAGCATCAGCCACTGCATTTCGACGTAGTCCTTGGCGTGGCCCCAGTCGCGCTTGGAATCCATGTTGCCAAGGAACAGGCAATCCTGCAGGCCGAGCTTGATCCGGGCCAGTGCCCGCGTGATCTTGCGCGTGACGAAGGTTTCGCCACGGATCGGGCTTTCGTGGTTGAACAGGATGCCGTTGCAGGCATAGATGCCGTAGGCCTCACGGTAATTGACCGTGATCCAGTAGGCGTAGAGCTTGGCCACGGCGTAGGGGCTGCGCGGGTAGAAGGGGGTGGTCTCCTTCTGCGGGGTTTCCTGCACCAGGCCATAGAGCTCGGAGGTGCTGGCCTGGTAGAAGCGGGTCTTCTTTTCCAGGCCGAGGATGCGGATGGCTTCGAGTACCCGCAGGGCACCCAGGGCATCGGAGTTGGCGGTGTATTCGGGTTCCTCAAAGCTGACGGCAACGTGGCTTTGGGCGGCGAGGTTGTAGATTTCGTCGGGCTGGACCTGCTGGATGATGCGCACCAGGCTGGAGCTGTCGGTCATGTCGCCATGGTGCAGGACGAATTTCCGGTTCTTCTCGTGCGGATCCTGGTAGAGATGATCGATGCGGTCGGTGTTGAAGAGCGAGCTGCGGCGCTTGATGCCATGCACCTCATAGCCCTTGTCGAGCAGGAATTCGGCGAGGTAGGCGCCGTCCTGGCCGGTTACGCCCGTGATCAATGCGACTTTGCGGGTCATGTCTTGCGTCCGTAGTGGTCTTCGAATCTGACGATGTCGTCCTCGCCGAGGTAGCTGCCTGACTGCACCTCGATGATTTCGAGCGGGATCTGCCCGGGATTCTCCAGGCGGTGGGTAACGCCGAGCGGAATGTAGGTCGACTGGTTTTCACCGAGCAGGATGACTTCTTCGCCGCGGGTGACCTTGGCGGTACCGCGGACCACGACCCAATGCTCGGCACGGTGGTGGTGCATCTGCAAGGAAAGCGTGGCGCCGGGGCGAACGACGATGCGCTTGACCTGAAAGCGTTCGCCGCTGTCGATGCTGTCGTACCAGCCCCAGGGGCGATGCACCTTGCGGTGGAGTTCGGCTTCGCTGCGGCCCGCGGCCTTGAGGCGGCCGACGATGGTCTTGACTTCCTGGGTGCGCTGTTTGGGGGCGACCAGTACGGCGTCAGCGGTTTCGACCACCACCATGTCCTCGCAGCCGATGCAGGCTACCAGGCGGTGTTCGGCCATGACCAGATTGCCGGTGGAGTCCTCGAACCAGACGTCGCCGGTGACGGCATTGCCCTCGCCGTCGTGGCTGATCGCCTGCCACAGGGCATCCCAGGCTCCGACGTCGGACCAGCCGACATCGAGGGGAACGACCTTGGCGGATATCCCCAGTTGCGGGGTAGCGGGAAGCTTCTCCATCACGGCGTAGTCGATGGAGTCGGCCGGGCTGGCGGCAAAGGCCTCGGCGTCAAGCCGGACGAAGTCGCCATCGTCCTTGGCGCGGCTCACCGCGTTCTGACAGGCGGCGAGCATCGCGGGGGCGAAATGGCTGATGGCCTTGAGCCAGACCGAGGCGCGCAGCAGGAAGATGCCGCTGTTCCAGAAGTGCCGGCCACCGGTGACGTAGGCGGCGGCGGTGGCGGCATCGGGCTTTTCGCGGAAGGCGCTGATGGCGCGAGGCGCGTCGGTCGCCGTGTCACCCGAGGGGACTTCGATGTAGCCGTAGCCGGTTTCGGGCCGGTCAGGGACGATGCCGAAGGTGACGACAGCGCCCGCCTCGGCTTCAGTTAGACCGCGCAGCACGGCCAGCCGGAAGGCGGCGGCATCGCGCACGTGGTGGTCGGCCGGGGTGGCGAGCAGGACCGGGTCGGCGCCATCACGACTGGCGTACAAGGCAGCAGCCGTCAGTGCCGGGGCAGTATTGCGGCCGTCGGGTTCCTGCAGCAGGGTCCAGTCCGGCAGGCCGAGTTCGCGCAGTTGTTCGGCGGTGATGAAGCGATATTCCTGGTTGCTGACGACGATGGGCGCACCCAGGGGCAAGCCTTCGAGACGACGTTGCGTGTCTTGCAGCAGGCTTTCGCCGCCCAGCAAGGGCTGCAATTGCTTGGGATGCTTCTCGCGCGACACTGGCCACAGGCGCGTGCCGGAGCCCCCGCTGAGGATGACGGGAATCAGCCGCGCTTCAGGCATTTATGTCTCCGGCGATTCTGCCGGGGACGGTATCCCGGGACGTGTAGCTCCGGTACCAGTCGACAAAGCGTTTGACGCCCTCGACGACTGGAGTCTCCGGCGAAAACCCGGTGACGCGGCTGAGCTCGCTGGTATCGGCATGTGTGGCAGGCACGTCGCCATCCTGCAGCGGCAGGAAGTTCTTCTGCGCAGTCTTGCCAAGAGCCGTTTCCAGCGCTTCGATGTAGGCCATCAGTTCCACCGGCTGGTGGTTTCCGATGTTGAACACGCGATACGGTGCCCAGCTCGACGCCGGATCCGGCACCTGCTTGTCAAAGTCGGAGTTCGCCACCGGCGGCCGGTCCAGGACGCGGATCACGCCCTCGGCGATATCGTCGATGTAGGTAAAGTCGCGGCGCATCCTGCCGTGGTTGAAAACGTCGATCGGCCGGCCTTCAAGAATGGCCTTGGCGAACAGGAACAGCGCCATGTCGGGCCGGCCCCAGGGACCATACACGGTGAAGAAGCGCAGGCCGGTGGTAGGCAAATTGAACAAATGGCTATAGGTGTGGGCCATCAGTTCATTCGCCTTCTTGGTCGCGGCGTAGAGGCTCACCGGATGGTCGACATTGTCATGCTCGGAAAACGGCATGCGCTCGTTGCCGCCGTAGATGCTGGAACTGCTGGCATATACAAAATGCTCGACACCGGCGTGGCGGCAACCTTCGAGGATATTGACGAAGCCCACCACGTTGCTATCGACATAGGCATGGGGATTGACCAGCGAATAGCGCACGCCGGCCTGGGCGGCGAGATTGATCACCCGCTGCGGCTTTTCGCGCTCGAAAAGCTCGGCAATCCCAGTGCGATCGGCAATATCGAGCCGCGACAGCGTGAAACGCGGGTTGGGCGTCAAACGCGCGAGTCGTGCCTCCTTGAGGGCGACGTCGTAGTAGTCGTTGAGATTGTCTACCCCGACGACTTCGTCGCCGCGCGCGAGCAGGCGCTCGCAGACATGCATGCCGATAAAACCCGCGGCGCCGGTGAGCAGGACTTTCATTGGCGATTTCTCTGAAAAGCCAGCATTTTCGCATACTTGGCAAAGCTGGCCGTGCATCCGATGAGGATGTGAACCAGGCCCGGCAGGCCGTCGAGCAGGCCCAGACGGAGAAAATAGAATTTGGTGAAACGCAGCAACGGTGACATCAGCAACTGCACCACGTTGGCGCGCTTGCCGCGCGCCAAAGCTTCTTCAGCGGCAAGGGTGCTGTAGCGATTCTGCTTCGCCAGATAGGTCTCCAGGGATTCCGCAGACTCGTGCAACAGGTCGCCCGCTAGCGTCCCGACCTCACCGTCGGCAATCACCCGCTCATGCACCGGATCGTCCGACCAGCGAGCGACACGGCGATCGAAGAAACGCAGGCTCCAGTCCGGGTAGCCTTCGCCGTGCCGCAGGTAGCGGCCCATGAAGTGGTTGCAGCGGGCAAAGCAGTAAGCGCCGAGAGTCGGCGCCAGCAAGACGGCGGCGATAGACTCGCGCAACTCATCGCTGACGCGTTCGTCCGCGTCGATGCACAGCACCCAGTCATTCGCGGCCTGCTGCACGGCGAACTGCTTTTGCGGCCCGAAACCACGCCATTCGCTGTCGATTACACGGGCGCCGGCCTTAGCAGCGAGGGCTTGCGTGCCGTCCCGGCTGGCCGAGTCGACGACCACAATTTCGTCACAGAAAGCAAGGCTCGCCAGGCACTCGGCAAGCTGCCCGGCGGCATCCTTGGTGATGAGGACCGCGGAAACCCGCTGCCGGGGCTCAGGCTTCATGGCCGGATATAATTCGCATACTTCGCATTTTACGGCGCAAGGCGTCACCCCGCCTTTCCGATGCGCATTCTCCTGATCAAGACTTCCTCGCTTGGCGACGTGGTGCACAACCTGCCGGTTGTCACCGACTTGCGTACCCGATTCCCTGCCGCGGATATCGACTGGGTGGTCGAGGAGGCCTTTGCCGACATTCCGCGCCTGCATCCGGGCGTTGGCCAGGTCATCCCGGTCGCCGTGCGGCGCTGGCGCCGCTCGCTGCTGAGCCCGCAAACATGGCGTGAAATCGGCAGCCTGCGCAAGCGCCTGGGTGCGGCCCGTTACGACATCGCTATCGACACCCAGGGCCTGCTCAAAAGCGCGCTGATCACCCGCATGGCGCCGACCCGCCGCTGCGGCTATGCCGCCGACTCAGCGCGCGAACCGCTGGCCAGCCGCTTTTACGATGCCCGCTTCGAGGTAGCGAAAACGCTTCACGCCGTCGAGCGCAACCGCCGGCTCGCGGCATTCGCCGGCGGCTATGTGAGCAACGGCGCGCCCGACTACGGGATCACCGTCCCGTCAGCGCCGACACCCGGCCCGACGGCCGTGCTGCTGACGGCCACTTCGCGCGACGACAAGCTGTGGCCCGAAGATCGCTGGATCGCACTCGGATGCGAATTTCAGGCGCGGGGCCTGTACTGTCTGCTCCCGGCCGGCAACAGCCTGGAACGCGAGCGTGCCGAACGCATTGCTTCGCGGATTCCGCAGGCAAACCTGCTGCCACCATCAGGCCTTGGCGAACTGGCCGGCCATCTGAGTGCAGCGCGCATCGTGGTCGGCGTCGACACCGGCCTGGTGCATCTCGCCGCCGCACTGGGCCGGCCGACACTGGCACTGTTCGCCGCCTCCGATCCGGCGCTCACCGGCGTACTTGCCCGCACGCCTGCTTTCAACCTTGGCAGCCGCGGCCAGCCGCCATCGGTGGCCGAAGTCCTGGCTGCGGCAGCACCGCTGCTCTGATGGCGCGCCTGATCTACACGCTGGTGGTTCTGCTACTCCTGCCCTGGGCGGTGATCCACCTGCTCTGGCGATCACGTCGCCAGCCGGAGTATTTGCGGCACTGGGACGAGCGCTTTGCCCGGTATACGGCACCGCCAAGCGACGTGCCGACGATCTGGCTGCATGCCGTTTCAGTGGGCGAAACCCGGGCCGCGCAGCCGCTGGTCAGTGCCCTGCGCCAGCGCTATCCCGATCACCGCATCCTGTTCACGCACATGACGCCGACCGGGCGCGCCACCTCGGAGTCGCTCTAGGGCGACAGCGTCGAACGCATCTATCTGCCCTATGACACGCCGTGGGCGATGCGACGCTTCCTGTGGCATGTGCGTCCACGCTTCGGTCTGATCATGGAAACCGAGCTTTGGCCCAATCTGCTTGCCGCCTGTCGCGAACAGTCCGTGCCGCTGCTGCTGGTCAATGCCCGCCTGTCGGAACGCTCTGCGCAACGCTACACGAAGTTTCCCGCGCTGACCGCCGAGGCGCTGCAAAGCCTCACCGCGATAGGCGCCCAGTCGGACGAGGATGCGAAACGACTGGAAGCGCTGGGCGCGCACAACATCACCATTACCGGCAACCTCAAGTTCGACATCTCCATACCCGCTGTGCAATTCGAGATCGGTACCGAATTGCGCCATCGCCAGGGTCGGCGGCGGACCTGGCTTGCGGCCAGCACCCGGGAAGGCGAGGAAGCCCTGATTCTCGATGCCTGGCGCACGGCTGGTGCGGCAAGCGGAGCCTTGCTGGTGATCGTGCCGCGCCATCCCCAGCGCTTCGACGAGGTCGCCCGCCTCGCCCGCGATCGCGGCTGGCGCGTGCAACTGCGCAGCGGCAATGCCGTGATTGCGGCGGACACCGAGATCGTGATCGGCGACAGCATGGGCGAGATGTTTGCCTACTACGCGTCAGTGGACCTTGCCTTCATCGGTGGCAGCCTGCTCGATTTCGGCAGCCAGAACCTGATCGAAGCGGCGGCCTGCGGTACGCCGGTTTTGATCGGGCCATCGACGCGCAATTTTGCCGAGGCCGCGCGCGCGGCCCTTGCCTGCGGCGCCGCACGGTCAGTGGTCGACGCCGAGGATCTGGTAAGTCAGGTGCTCGGCTTATTGGGCAACGAAGCCGAACGCACGGCGATAGGCCAGGCCGGCCGTGAATTCGCGGCGCGCCACCGCGGCGCCACCGCGCGGACGATGGAGTTGCTCAGTCGAGCAGCGCGTTGATCGCGGCCACGTCCTCTTCGCCGAGCGTCCCGGCGGCAGCCTTCAGTTTCAGCAGTGCGCCGAGCGTATCGAGGCGGGCCTTGGCCAGCTTCTGGCGTGTATCGAAGAGTTGGCTTTGGGCATTCAGCACATCGATGTTGATGCGCACGCCGACTTCGTAGCCGAGCTTGTTGGAATCCACCGCCGACTGCGACGAGGTGATGGCTGCTTCGTAGGCCTTGACCTGTGCCAGCCCGGAGCTGACGCCCAGGTAGGCCTGTCGTGCATTCAATGCCGAGGTGCGGCGCGCATTGTCGAGATCGGCCGTTGCTTTCTCCTTCAGGGCCACCGCCTCGCGATCCTTGGACACGGTGGCGCCACCGGCGAAGAGCGGAATCGACAACTGGACACCGATGGTGCTGCTCTTGCTGTCCGTGCCGCTGCCGGTCGTCGAACTGAATCCGGAGCCGCTATTGCCGCGGGTCGCCACCAGGTCGAGGGTCGGGTAATGGCCGGCCCGCTGCTTTTCTACTTCGCGCGTCGCAATTTCCTGCAATGCCTGATAGATCTGTACCGTCGCGCTGCCCGATTCCGCCAGTTCTACCCATTTGCCGATGTCGGCGGGTTGCGGGCCGGCCAGTTGCACGCCGTTGCGCAGGTTCTTCAAGCCTTCGGGTTCCTTGCCGATCACGCTGCGCAGGACCTGGCGCTTGACCGCGAGGTCGTTCTCTGCGGCGATTTCCTGGGCCGAGGTCAGGTCGTAGCGCGCCTGCGCTTCGTGGGTGTCGGTGATGGTCGAGGTACCGACTTCGAAATTACGCTTGGCCGATTCGAGTTGTTCGGCAATGGCGATTTTCTGGGCCTTGGCCGTTGCCAGGGTGTCCTGTGCCAGCAGCACGTCGAAATAGGCTTGGGAGACACGGACGATCAGATCCTGGCGTGCGGCGACAAACTGGGCCTCAGCTTGAGCGACAGCGAGTTCGGACTGGGTATAGCTCACCCAGTTCTGCCAGCGGAACAGCGGCTGGGTCAGTTGGACGGTCCAGCCATTGGTGTTGTATTGGGTGTTGACTGCCGAGGCACCATTGGTGCGCCGCGTGGTGTCGATGTCGTTCCAGGTCGTGCTGGCCGACAGGCCGATCGTCGGCAACAGGCCGGAGCGGCCCTGAGGCATTTTTTCCTGGCCGGCGGCCAGGGCGGCGCGAGCCGCGGCGAACTGGGCATCGTAGGCGATCGCATCCCGATACACGCCCAGCAGGTCGGCGCCATGGGCGAGGCCTGCGGCGAAACAGCCGGCGATCATCAGGGGTAGGACTTTTTTCATCGCGATCTCCGCGCTTGGTTCAAATCAGTAGGTCAGTAGGTGGGCATGGTCGGATCGACATCATGCGCCCATGCCGCCACACCACCGTGAAGGTTGATGATGCCGGTGAATCCCATGCGTTCCAGGAACATGCCGGCCTGAAAGCTGCGCGCCCCGTGATGGCAAACCATCACGATTTCGGCGTCCCGCTTCAATTCGTTGTAACGCGCGGGGATGCCGCGCATGGGCATGGAAACCGATCCGGTGATGCGGCAGGTTTCGAATTCCCAGGGTTCGCGCACGTCAAGCAGGACGGGCTTGGCGCGCTGGGCGTCGGCAAGCCATTCCTGAAGCTGTGTCGCGGACATCTGGCGCATCAGAAGACAAACTTCTGCGCCGGTTCGGCCTCGCGCAGCGCGGGAACAATCGTCTCGAACACGGCGACGCGGCGAACGCCATCGCCAACCCGCGTGTAGAGCACCGCTTCCATCACCGGCTCTTCACCTTCGAATGCAAATAGGCGCCCACCCGGCTTAAGCTGGTCAAGCAACACCTGCGGCACTTTGTTCACGGCGCCCGAAACCATCACCGCATCAAACGGCGCGTGGCTGGCGAGCCCGACCAGGCCATCGCCGATCTCGACATTGACATTGCTGACACCGGCGCGGCGCAAATTCTCGCGCGCCACCTCCGCCAGTTGAGGATCGATTTCAACCGACCAGACGTTGTCGGCATGGGCACCCAGCAGGGCCGCCATGTAGCCCGAGCCGGTGCCGACTTCGAGCACGTTCTCGTGCTTTTTCATCGCCAGCGCCTGCAGGGCATGGGCCTCGACCTTGGGTGCGAACATGAAGGCACCGCCACCCAGGGCAATTTCGGTGTCGGCAAAGGCCAGGCGACGATGCGCCGCAGGCACGAATTCCTCGCGCTTGACAACGTGGAGAACCTCCAGCACGTCCGGGTTCAACACCTTCCACGGACGCAGTTGCTGCTCGATCATGTTGTAGCGGGCCAGCTCGAAGTTCATGATATCTCCCAGAAATCTATATTAGCATAATCTAATGTTGCGCAACGCCGACAAGCTTCGGATTCTACGCCTCCGAGGCCTCGCCATCGGGTTCGCGGACCCGGAACCAGGCCGCGTACAGCGCCGGCAGGAACAGGCAGGTGAGCACCGTGGCGACGATCAGGCCGCCCATGATGGCCACCGCCATCGGCCCCCAGAACACCTGCCGCGTCAGCGGGATCATGGCCAGGATGGCGGCGCCGGCGGTCAACACGATGGGCCGGAAGCGGCGCACCGTGGAGCCGACGATGGCTTCCCATTCACTCTTGCCGGCCTGCTCGTCCTGCTCGATCTGGTCCACCAGGATCACCGAGTTGCGCAGGATCATGCCCATCAGGGCGATCACGCCGAGGTTGGCGACGAAGCCGTAGGGCACCTGGAAGATGAGCAGCGCCAGCGTGACGCCGATCAGGCCCAGCGGCGCAGTAAGGAAGACAAGAAAAGTACGGCTGATGCTCTGCAACTGCATCATAAGCAGGGTGATGACGCCGACGATCATCAGCGGCACCACGGCCTTGATCGAGTTCTCGCCCTTGGCCGATTCCTCGGTCGAGCCGCCCAGCTCGATGCGGAAACCGGGTGGCAGCTTGGCGCGCAGTTCGATCAATTGTTCGTCGATCTGGGCCGATATGGCCTGTGGCTGCATGGCGCCAACCGAGTCGGCCCGCACCGTGATCGCCGGCAGCCGGTCGCGGCGCCAGATCAGGCCTTCCTCCAGCACCGGCACCAGGCGCGCGACCTGGGCCAGCGGCACATGGCGCCCGCTGGCGGTGACCAGGTCGAGGTCGGGCAGGCGCGTCAATGTGCGCGGATCGGCATCGCCCTGGCGTCCGCCGTCGGCGCGCCAGACCACGTCGATCAGCTGGTCGTTCTCGCGGAACTGGGTCACGGTC
>CAJBYR010000021.1 GCA_903959855.1 uncultured beta proteobacterium | reverse complement strand
TGGTCCAGGCGCGGACTTCCTTGACCCCGGCGGTAAAGTAGGTCTGCAGGCCGAGGATGTGGTAGCCGGCACGGATCAGGCGGCTGAGGCCGGGCTCCTCCAGCCCCATGTCGGCGAGGAACATCTGCTTCTCGTCGTCTTCCAGGTCGGCGATCTCGGCTTCGATGGCGGCACACAGCGGCACCACGTCGGCGCCTTCGATCGCGGCGTGTGCGCGCACGGCATCCAGGTGCGGATTGTTCTCGAAACCGCCTTCCTTGACGTTGGCCACATACAGCACCGGTTTGGCAGTGATGAGGTAAAAGGGCTTGAGCAGCGCCCATTCCTCCTTCGAGAAGTCCAGGGCGCGAACCGGCTTGGCCAGGTTCAACTGGGCCAGGCATTTTTCAAGCACCGGCACCAGCAACTTGGCATCCTTGTCGCCGCCGGCCTTGGCCTGTTTCGAGTAGCGCGTCAGTGCCCGCTCCACCGCGGCCATGTCGGCCAGGGCCAGTTCCGTATCGATGACTTCGATATCTGATAGCGGATCGACCTTGCCCGCCACGTGAATCACGTTTTCATCGGCGAAGCAACGCACCACATGCACCACGGCATCGGTTTCGCGGATGTTGGCGAGAAACTGGTTGCCCAGGCCTTCGCCCTTGCTGGCGCCTGCCACCAGCCCGGCGATGTCGACAAACTCGACGATGGCCGGCTGGATCTTCTGCGGCTTGACGATGGCCGACAGTGCGGCGAGCCGCGGATCCGGCACTTCGACGATGCCGACATTGGGCTCGATGGTGCAGAAGGGATAGTTCTCCGCCGCGATGCCCGACTTGGTCAGGGCATTAAAGAGGGTGGACTTGCCGACGTTGGGCAGGCCGACGATGCCGCATTTCAGGCTCATGGGGTTTCTTTCGTTGGTGTTTCTTTGGGCGGTGCCGGTTTCGAGTTGATCTTCTGCGTCGCCGCGTTGAACTCGCCTTTCGCCAGCGTCGGCCAGGCCAGCAAGGCGCGATCCAGGGCGGCATCGATTTCCTCGCGCTCCTCGCGGCGCGGCGGCTTCAGCACGTAATTGACGACTTCGTTGCGATCGCCGGGATGGCCGATGCCGATACGCAGGCGCCAGTAGTCCTGGGTGCCCAGATGGGCCGTGATGTCCTTGAGGCCGTTGTGACCGCCAAGGCCACCGCCGAACTTGAGGCGCATCTGCCCGGGCGGAAGGTCGAGTTCGTCATGCACCACCAGCATCTCGGCCGCATCGATGCGGTAGAAACTCGCCAGCGCCTGCACCGCCTGGCCGGAGCGGTTCATGAAGGTCTGCGGCATCAGCAACCAGATATCCTGCCCGCCGACCCGCGCCTTGGCGACGAGGCCGTGGTAGCGCGATTCGCGCGCGAAGGACGTACCGAGTTCGCGCGCGAGACGCTCAGAAAACCAAAACCCGGCGTTATGCCGGGTTTCAGCGTAGTCGGACCCGGGGTTACCGAGTCCGACGATGAGGCGCAATGCCGGCTGCAAGGATTATCTCTTGTCGACGCGCTCGGCCTTCCTCACCGGGGCGGCCGCGGCCGCCGCAACCACCACAGGAGCGGCTTCCGGCTCTTCGGCCTGGGCGCCACCCTTCATGGTGATGGTGACGACTACCGGGTCGCCCTCGCCGTGATGGACCACTTCGACACCCTTGGGCATAACCAGGTGGGAAACGTGGATCGAGGTGCCGGCAGCCAGATCCTTGAGGTCGACCTCGATGAAGGTCGGCAGATCGGCGGGCAGGCACTTGACATCGACATCGTTCATGACATGCGACACCATGCCGCCGCCGAGCTTGACGCCAGGGGCGATGTCGGCATTGACGAAGTGCAGCGGCACCTTCTGGTGGATCGCGTGCGTGGCGTCGATGCGCTGGAAGTCGACGTGCAGGATCTGCATGCGGTAGGGGTGGCGCTGCACATCGCGCAGCAGGCACATTTCCTTGGAGCCGTCGAGGTTGACGTTGAGCACGGAGGAATAGAAGGCCTCCTTGCGCAGGAGCTGGAACAGCTCGTTGTGGTCAATGTCGATCTGCTGCGGCGTGGCGGTGCCACCGTAGAGGATGCCGGGGACCCGGCCGGTGCGACGCAGGCGGCGGCTCGCTCCGGTGCCCTGTCCATCGCGCTTCTTGGCGTTGAATTCGAGTTGCATGGTTGTACTCCGATAGGTGCTGCGTTGAAATCCCCGGCCCGCGACCAGGCCGGGGGAGGTAAAAACTAGTCCATGAACAGCGATGACACCGACGACTCGTTGCTGATGCGCAACATGGTCTCGGCCATCAGTTCGGCGATCGAAATCTGGCGGATGCGCTTGCAACTGCGCGCGTCCTCTGCCAGGGGAATGGTGTCGGTGACCACCAGCTCATCGAGTTCCGAACTTTCGATGCGCTCGATGGCGCTGCCAGACAGCACCGCATGGGTGCAGTAGGCGAGCACCCGTTTGGCGCCATTTTCCTTGAGCGCCTGCGCCGCCTTGCACAAGGTTCCGGCGGTATCGACCATGTCGTCCATGATGACGCAGGTACGGCCATCGACTTCGCCGATGATGTTCATGACTTCCGAAACATTGGCCTTCGGCCGCCGCTTGTCGATGATCGCCAGGTCCGACTCCAGACGCTTGGCCAGCGCGCGGGCGCGGACCACGCCGCCGACGTCGGGCGAGACCACCAGCAGGTCTTCGTGGCGCTGCTTCCAGATGTCGCCCAGCAGGATCGGCGCCGCATACACGTTGTCGACCGGAATGTCGAAAAAGCCCTGAATCTGGTCGGCATGCAGGTCGACAGTCAGCACGCGCTGCACGCCGACGGTCTGCAGCATGTTGGCCACCACCTTGGCGGTGATCGCGACGCGCGCCGAGCGGGTGCGCCGGTCCTGGCGGGCGTAGCCGAAATACGGGATGGCGGCGGTGATGCGTCCGGCGGAGGCGCGCTTCAGAGCATCGACCATGACCATCAGCTCCATCAGGTTGTCGTTGGTCGGATTGCAGGTCGACTGCAGGACGAAAACATCATGGCCGCGGACATGCTCGAGGATCTCGCAGCTCACCTCGCCGTCGGAAAACCTGCCGACATTGGCGCGCCCTAGGGAAATGTTCAGACGCTTGACCACATCGGCCGCCAATTTCGGGTTGGCGTTGCCGGTAAACACCATCAGGCTGTCGTAGGCCATGTCGGGTTGCTCGGGTGGAAAGTGGCGGGAACCGTTACTGCCTGGTCAAGGTCCGTGGAAGGTCTGGCTGGGGAGGAAGGATTCGAACCTTCGCATGCTGGAATCAAAATCCAGTGCCTTAACCAACTTGGCGACTCCCCAAACGATCTGTCGCCAGGATGGCGACCGTCGAAAGGCGCGCATTTTCAAGGTTTTCGCGGCGCCTGTCAATCCGAAAAACGGCCTTGCGGCGCAGGATGCCGCCACTTTTCAGGCCTTCGCGCGACCACCCGGAACTCAGGTTGCCGATTCAAGACAGAGCGGATGCCTGTCCAGCCCCTTGGCGACGAAGCCGCGCATGCCCGCCGGCAGGGAGGCATGCGCCTTTCGCGCCGCAGCTTCGTCGGCGAATTCGACAAAGCAGCAGGACCCGGAACCGCTCATCCGGGCGTCGCCATAGGCCCGCAGCCAATCCAGGTGGCGCGCCACCTCCGGGTAAAGGCTGCAGGCGACAGGCTCCAGGTCATTGTGGCCAACGCCCGGCCGCCATTCGCCCGCAGTAATCGCGGGCGTGTCGCGGCGCAGCTGAGCCGAACGAAAGATTTCCGCCGTCGGCACGCCGACAGGTGGCACCAGCACGAGATACCAGGCCGGCGGCAGGTCCGCATCGGCAAATCGCTCGCCCACGCCCTCGGCAAAGGCGCTGCGGCCATGGATGAAAATCGGCACGTCCGCACCCAGGGCAAGCCCGATACCTTGCAGGGCGATGGAATCGAGGCCGGTACGCCACAGGCGATTCAGCGCCAGAAGGGTGGTGGCAGCGTCGGAACTGCCCCCGCCCAGGCCGCCGCCCATGGGCAGGCGCTTGCTGAGATGAAGCGTTACGCCTTCGGCACAGCCGGTGGCGTCGCGCAAGGCCTGTGCCGCCCGAACCACCAGGTCGGTCTCCGGCGGCACCCCAGGCAGGGGCGTGGCCAGCACGATGCGGCCGTCGACACGGGGTTCGCAGCGCAGGCTGTCGGCCAGGTCAATGAAACGGAACACCGTCTGCAGCAAATGGTAGCCATCCGCACGGCGACCGACGACATGCAGGAACAGGTTGATCTTGGCCGGCGCCGGCCAGTCGCGATCCCAGTCAGTCATTGCCGCCCCAGCCGGTGATGACGATGCGCAACTCGATGTCGTCGCGACGTACCTCGATGCGCCTTGGAAGTCGGCGCTCACGGTACGGCGCGGATTCGCTGACCACGACCCTCCAGCCATCCACTTCGCCCTGCAGTTCGGCACGGGATCCGCCGATCCAGTCCGCCAGGACTTCCAGCGGCAAGGGTACCCCCAGGAGCTTCTGCGTCAGCGTCGGCAGGTCCGCCGCCCGCTGCTCGGCCTGGCCGGGCAGTTTCAGCCAGGCGCCGCCCGAATCGCGCCCCAGTTCGGCCAGGCCCTGCCCGAGGGGCGTGGAGAACAGCACCACATCGCGATCCGGCGCATGTTGCCAATCAAACTGGAAATGGTCGCTGCGCTCGCCCTGGCGCAGCGATATCCGCCCGTCGGCGGCAAATTGCTCTAGCGGCGGTCCCAGTCGCAAACCGGCATCCTGGTCTGCCGGCAGGCTCGCGCACCCGGCCAGCGCCAAGGCAATAAGCAGCCAGGCCAGCCAGCGCCGCATCAGGGCATGAGGCGCTTGATGGTCGCGTTCAGCGCATCGTTGGACGGATACGCCTTTACCGCATCGCGCCAGACTTCCCTGGCCTCATCGGTGCGCCCCAGACTCCAGAGCACTTCGCCGATGTGTGCCGCGATTTCGGCGTCGGGTTGCTTGGCATAGGCCTTTTTCAGGGTCTCCAGCGCCGCCTCGGGCTTGCCCTGACGGAACAGGACCCAGCCCTTGCTGTCGAGGATGAAGGAATCATCGGGCGCCAGGGCGAGGGCCTTGTCGACCAGCTCCGCCGCCTCGTCAAGCCGGATGTTGTGGTCGGCGAAGGTGTAGCCCAGCGCGTTGTATCCCTGGGGCGATTCCGGCTTCAGGGCGATCAGCTTCCGCAACAGGCGCTCGACGGTTTCCAGTTGCCCGAGTTTCTCCGCCGCGAGCGACGCCTCATAGAGCAGGTCGGCCTGGTCGGGCTGCGCATCGAGCGCCTTGGCGAGAAACGCGTAGGCTTCGTCGTGGCGGCCGAAGTCGCGCAGCAGATGGCTTTCGGCGACGGTCAGGCGAACATCGCCACCCATCGTCGCGCGCGCCACCGCGAGCCGCTCGCGTGCCTCGTCAAGTTTCTTCTGTCGCCCCAGCACCCGCGCCGCACGAATCTTCGCCGGCAAGGCGTTTTCTCCGGCGTCGACGAGGTCATACCAGCGGATCGCGTCATCGAGGCGCTCGGCCTGCTCGGCGATCTGACCCAGGTAGAAACGCGCCGGATTGAGATCGCCACGCCCGAGTTCGACGTAACGCCGCAGGGGTTGTTCGGCGTCACCCACGGCATTGACCTGCAACGAGAGTATGCCCACCGCGTAGAGAATCTCGGGATTGTCGGGGTTCGCCGCGAGCAAGGACCTGAATTCGGCGCGCGCTTCTTCGTAGCGCTTTTCGCTCACCAGTGTGCGTGCGTAGCCCAGCCGCGCCTGCTGTGCACCGGGATTCGCGGCCAGCCACGCCTTGAGGAAGTCGAGTTGCGGCGCACCCTTGGGCAGCAGTTCGGCCTTCGACAACGCCGCCTGCTCCCAATCCGGGCGCAGCAGCAATGCGCTGTCGATCGCCGCGCGCGCCACATCGACATTGCCGACGCCCATCGCGGTCTGCGCGCGCGCCAGGTGTGCTTCGGGCAGTTGCGGGTAAGGCTTGGTCAGGACTTCAAACAGGCGACTCACTGCCACCCGATCCGGATAGCGCAAGAATCCGCGCGCCAGCTGCAGGATGGCCTCGCCGGTGCGTTCCCCTTCGCCGGCCAGGTCGCGCCCGAGATTCGCCGCCAATTCGTCGACCCGGCCACTGGCAAGCAGCATCGTCGCCTGCATCTGCCTGGCCTGTTGCGAGGCAGGATCAATGCTTAGCCAGATCTTGATGGCCTCCAGCGCACTGTCATATTGGCGGGCATGAAAGGCGACCTCGGCAGCGCGACGCACGATGCGCGGATCGCGCGTGCTGCGCGCCAGATCGAGATAAGCTCCGGCGGAAAGTCCGAACTGCCCACGCTGCGCGGCAATCTCGGCCAGCAGGTATTGATAGAGAATCTGCGGCGTCAGTTCCTGCTTGGGCAGGCTGCCCTGTTGCACCGGCTCAAGAGCGTGCGGATTCACCGGCGACTGCGCCGATGCCCCGAGGCTGAGCAAACCAAGTGCGAGTGCGGCAACGGAAAGTAGGGGCTTCATGGCTCCGGGGGGCGGTGGTTACGACCGACGGGTCGCATACAATGCGGCGATGTTAGCAGTTTCGCCGGTTTTTTCCTGTGGGTGCCGCCATGCCTGAACTGCCCGAGGTCGAGGTTACGCGCCGCGGCATCCTGCCTTCGCTGGACGGGCAAAAGGTGCTTGCAGTCCTTGCCCGCGTACCGGCCCTGCGCTACCCGCTGCCGCACAATCTGGAAAAGCTGCTGAAAGGACGACGGCTCGAAGGCATCGAGCGCCGGGGGAAATACCTGCTGCTCGACTTTGGCAACGGCCGCCTGCTGGTCCATCTCGGCATGTCGGGAAGCCTGCGCCTGGTACCTGCCGATCAGCCGGCGGCCAAGCACGACCACCTGGACATTGTCTTCAGCCAGCGCGCAGGCACGCTGGCGATGCGCATGCGCGACCCGCGTCGCTTTGGCGCCGTACTCTGGCTGGATAGCGCTGTGCAGGAGCATCCGCTGCTGAAGGTGCTGGGCATCGAACCCCTGACCGGGGAGTTCAATGCGGCGTGGCTGAAGGATCGCCTGAGCGGCCTCAAGGCGGCAATCAAGCCGGTACTGATGGACAGTCACCGCGTGGTCGGCATTGGCAACATCTACGCGTCGGAAAGTTTGTATCGCGCCGGCATCGATCCGCGCACGCCGGCAGGACGTGTCTCGCTGAAGCGCCTGGAACGGCTGGTGCCGGCGATCAAGGAAACCCTGACTGCAGCGATCGACGCCGGCGGCAGCAGCCTGCGCGACTTCATCCATTCGGATGGCAGCTCGGGCTATTTTCAGCAGCAGTATTTCGTCTATGGCCGGACCGGGAAAGCCTGCCGTGTCTGCGGCCGGCCGATCCGGGAACTCAGGCAGGGGCAGCGCGCGACCTTTTATTGTGCGGGCTGCCAGAAGTAGGATGACCTACTTCGCCGTCAGGGCAAGGAACTTAACCATCAACTGGTCCTTCGACTCGACATGGTTCGGATCGTCGGGAATGCAATCGACGGGGCAGACCTCGCGACACTGTGGCGTGTCAAAGTGGCCGACGCACTCGGTGCATTTTGCCGGGTCGATGATGTAGATCTCGTCACCTTGCGAAATGGCATTGTTCGGGCACTCGGGCTCGCACACGTCGCAATTGATACATTCGTCGGTGATGGTCAGGGCCATGAAAGATTCCTCAATGGTTTAGTTTCGATTTCAGTCGTTCTGAAACGAGCGGGTGCACGAACTTGGACACGTCGCCGCCCAGTGTCGCAATCTCGCGGACCATGGTGGCGGAAATGAACATGTAATTCTCGTCGGGCGTCAGGAACACGGTTTCGACATCGGGGTAGAGGCTGCGGTTCATTCCGGCCATCTGGAATTCGTACTCGAAGTCGGACACGGCGCGCAGGCCGCGCAGGATGATCGAGGCGCCCTGCTTGCGCATGAAATCCATGAGCAGGCTGTCGAAACCCAGGACCTCGACGTTCGGATAACCGGCAAGTATCCGCTTTGCAATATCCACGCGCTCTTCGAGGGCGAACAGGGGCTGCTTCTTGCGACTCTCGGCAATCGCGATGATGACCTTCTGAAACAGGCCCGAGGCGCGCCGCACCAGGTCCTCGTGTCCACGCGTCAGCGGATCGAAGGTTCCGGAATACACGGCGATGGAATTGTTCATGCCCGCTCCAGCAAATGAAAGAAAACTTGCCCGGCCCGACCCTGCCTGACCACCGACCAGGAACCTAGCCCTTGCAAAGGCTGTTCCGCCTCGGCATACAGCCGCGCCTGGGGAGTCACAAGTTGGTCCAGCCGGGACACTACCCTGTCTAGCCAGCCCTGACCATACGGCGGATCAAGAAACAGCACATCAAAACGCCGGCCTGACGGGGGGGCGAATTTTAGCGCATCGCAACAAAACAGTTCGACGCGGGGATCGCTGAAGGTTTGCGCATGGGTTTTCAGGGCCTCGAACGGGGCTTTCGCACGTTCTACCAGCGCCACATAGTCAGCGCCGCGCGAGGCCGCCTCGAAACCGAGGATGCCGCTGCCGGCAAAGAGATCCAGGCAGGAAAGCCCGGACAAGTCCTGTCCCAGCCAGTTGAACAGGGTTTCGCGCACCCGGTCGGGCGTGGGCCGCAAGCCGGGTGCATCGGCCACCTGGATCAGGCGGCTGCGCCACGCGCCGCCGGTAATGCGGATGCGGCTCACTGGACTACCCTCCCCCCAACCCCGACCCCACGGCCGGCTCTGCATAGCCGGCCGGCTACGGCAGCGCGGAGCAGTGCTCCGCGAAACCCTGCCTTCGCCCCAAGGCAGGGGGTGACGGCGGTTCGCTGCTGCGCAGCTCCGTAACCTGGCGGCGCCGCCCTTGGGGCGGCCCTGCGGGCGACGCTCACGGCTCCGACCTGGCGTCAGTCCGCGGCGACCACCACGGTGACGAGGTTTTCCGCTTTCACATGACGCGCGAACGCGGCCCTGATCTGCTCCACCGTCACCGCCTTGACCTTGCCCGCGAAATCGTCGAGGTAGCTCAGCGGCAAACCGTGGAAGCCGATCGCCGAGAGGTAGCCAAGCAGCTTGGCATTGCTGTCCATGCGCAGCGCCAGGCCATCGACCATGTTCTTCTTGGCGGCCGCCAATTCCTGCGGCGTCGGGCCTTTGGCGATGTAGTCGGTCAGCACTTCGTTGACTACCTTGAGCGCGTCATCCACCTGTTCACGCTTGGTCTGCAGGCCGATCTCGAACGGACCCTCCAGCTTGCGCGGGGCGACATAGGAATACACGCTGTAGGCGTAACCGCGCTTCTCACGTACTTCCTTCATCAAACGGGACACAAAGCCGCCACCGCCGAGCGTGTAATTCCCGACCAGCAGCGGAAAGTAATCGGCATCGCCGCGGCTGATCGCCGGCAGGCCGACATGCACATGGCTTTGCGCGGCCGGATGGGGAATCTTGATCGTGGCGCGCTGCGGCATCTTCACCGGGGGCGGCACCAGTGCACCACCGCCCGCCGGCAGGGCCTCGGTCAGTCGCTGCGCAATGGCCTCGGCTTCGGCGCGCGAAACGTCACCGATGATCGAGACAACGGCGCCTTTCGCGCCGTAATGTCGGCGGTGAAAATCCGCAAGATCGTCGCGCGAAATGGCGGAAACCGTCTCGACCGTCGGCGAAACACCATAGGGATGATCGGGGTAGATCGCAGCGGCAAAGCGCTTGCCGGCAATGGCGTCCGGCCGCGTCTCGGCTTCGCGGATACCGGCAATGGTGCGCGCCTTTTCGCGTTCCAGCGCCGCTTGGGGAAAAGTCGGCGCTGACAACACGGTGCGCATCAGTTCCAGCGCCGCCTCGCGCTCGGTTCGGGAGACCAAGGTGCGCAAGCTGACGCTGGCGCGATCGCTGTCGGCGCCACCGCCCAGACGCGCGCCGATATCGACCAGGCGCCCGGCGATGGCTTCTTCGTCAAGCGCTCCGGCACCGGTCTCAAGCATGCCTCGCGTCAGGCCCGCAACACCGGCTTTCCCCGCCGCAACAAAGGCACCGCCGGCAGCAAAGTCGATTTGCACATCGAGTATCGGCAGCACCCGCGCCTCGACGAAATACACCTTGGCTCCGGACGGCGCAACCCAGTGTTCGATCTTGACCCCCGCCGAAACCAAGCTTGATGCCAAGGACGTCATCAGGCAGACCAACGCGAGAAGGGCTCGTGAGCGCCACACAATTATCGAGCGCAGCGAGCCAACCAGTAGCCCCGCCCCGGGGCGGGGATGGGGGTGGGGGGCGATCAATTTGCTTTGCTTCATCAGTGCCTCACTGCCCCGGAGGGCTTCCTCGGTTTGCTTTGCTCGATGGGCTGCGGGTCCAGCACGGCGATGCTCAAGGTATCGTCGGTGAAGTATTTCTTCGCCACCGCCTGCACCTCTTCGGCAGTGACGGTCTTGAGCTTTTCCAGCAGGGTATCGATGTCGCGCCAGTTCAGGCCGCTGGCTTCCATGCCGCCGATTTCCATCGCCTGCGCCATCAGCGAATCGCGCTTGTAGGTCTGGGCGGCAATCGACTGCGTCTTGACGCGGGCCAGTTCCTCGGCGGAGACGCCCTCGTCCTGGACCCGTTTGAGTTCGGCACGCAAGGCGGCTTCGAGTTCGGCGATGGTCTTGCCCTCGGCCGGCTGGCCGTCAAGCGTAAACGTGGCCTCGCCACGCAGGCTTCCGTCATAGCCGGCGCCAGCCGACTGGGCGATGCGCGAACCACGCACCAGGTTCTTCGAGAAGCGTGAGGCGTCGTGACCATCGAGTATGGCAGCGAGGACTTCGAGCGCGTAGGGGTCGCGGTCCTTCTGCACGTCGCGCAGCTTGGGCGCCTTCCATGCCATCGCCAGGTAGGGTAGTTTGGCCGGCGCCTTGACACTGACGCGACGAATGCCCGCCTGCTCCGGTTCATTCTGCGGCTTGCGTTCGGGCAGGGCTTTCGACTTGTAGGCCCCGTAGTACTTCTGCGCCAGACGGAACACCTCGCGGTGATCAACGTCACCGACCACAACCACATAGGCATTATTCGGCGCATACCACTGACGATACCAGTCGCGGGCGTCCTGCCAGGTCATGTGCTCGAGGTCATCCATCCAGCCGATCACCGGACGCCGGTAGGGATGAGCCTGAAAGAGGGTCGAGTTCAGGGCTTCATGCACCAGGCCCTGCGGATTGTCGTCGGTGCGCAGGCGACGCTCCTCCATGACCACCTTGATTTCGGCGGCAAACTCTTTTGCGTCAAGCGTCAGGTTGGCCATGCGGTCGGCCTCGAGTTTCATCATCTCGGGCAATGCCGCCTTCGGCACAATCTGGAAGTAGGCCGTGTAGTCGCGACTGGTGAAGGCATTGTCACGCCCCCCGGCCTCGGCCACGCGCTTGTTGAATTCGCCCGACTTGAGGGTCCTGGTACCCTTGAACATCAGGTGTTCCAGCACGTGGGCAACGCCCGAGGTACCGTCCTTCTCGTCCATGCTGCCGGCGCGGTACCAGACCATGTGCACCGCGGTCGGCGCACGAGGGTCTTCCTTGACGATTACGCGCAGGCCGTTGGCCAGTTTGGTTTCGTAGGGATTGGCAAGAGTCGGCGCCGGCAACGCGGCGACGGCAAGCAGGGCGATTGCGGCAAATGATGATCTCATGTATGGATTGGGCAAACGCTGTCGGAAAGGGGAGATTGGGGCTTCTGCTAGAATTCTCAAGCTGCGCATCTTAGCTCGGCTCCTGCCTCCGACCGCATTCCGCATGTTTGGTTTCCTGAAACCCAAGGATGATTCCGCCGCACCGGTGGCCGAATCCAAGGCACCCCGCCCATCGTGGAGCGAACGGCTCAAGTCCGGGCTCGCGCGCACCCGTGCCACGCTCAACACGCCCTTGTCCGAGCTGTTCAGCCGGGCAAAGATCGATGACGAGCTGATCGAGGACCTCGAATCGACGCTGTTGATGGCGGATTGCGGCATCGACGCCACCCAGTGGCTACTTGCCGAGCTCAAGGCTACAGTGAAGCGCGAAAAACTGGAAACTCCGGCGCAACTGCGCGGCGCGCTGGCGCAGGCGCTGACATCGCTGCTCACCCCGCTCGAACAACCGCTACTCGCCGATGGTCATCAGCCGTTCGTGATCATGATTGCCGGGGTCAATGGCGCCGGCAAGACAACATCGATCGGCAAGCTGGCAAAACATTTCCAGGCTCAGGGCAAGAGCGTGCTGCTGGCCGCCGGAGATACTTTCCGCGCCGCCGCACGCGAGCAGCTGACCACCTGGGGCGAACGCAATGGCGTCACTGTGATCGCCCAGGAGAGCGGCGACCCCGCCGCCGTCGTATTCGATGCCATCAGTGCAGCGCGTGCGCGCAAGATCGACGTCGTGCTGGCCGACACGGCGGGACGACTGCCGTCCCAGTTGCACCTGATGGAGGAAATCGCCAAGGTGCGGCGCGTGGTCAACAAGGCGGATGCCTCGGCACCCCACGAAGTACTGCTGGTACTGGATGCCAACATCGGCCAGAACGCGGTGCAGCAGGTCAAGGCGTTCGACAAGGCCATCGGGGTCACTGGCCTGATCATCACCAAGCTCGACGGCACCGCCAAGGGCGGCGTTCTGGCTGCCATCGCGCGTCAATGTCCGAAGCCGGTGCGCTTCATCGGCGTCGGCGAAGGCATCGACGACTTGCAGGCCTTCAGCGCCGGCGAATTCGTCGAGGCACTGCTGGGCACCTGAGAGTGATCCGCTTCGACCGGGTTTCGAAGCGCTACCCGCCAGGCGTGGATGCGCTTTCCGACCTGAGTTTCGAACTCGACGACGGGCAGATGCTGCTTGTCGGCGGCCATTCCGGCGCCGGGAAGTCCACGCTGCTGAAGCTGATTGCCGGCGTCGAGAACGCCACCTCCGGAGCCGTGCTGGTTGGTGGCCAGAATCTCGGCAGCCTGTCCCGCTCTGCCCTGCCCTACTACCGGCGGCGCATCGGCATGGTTTTCCAGGACCAGAAGCTGCTGTTCGATCGCAATGCCTACGATAATGTCATGCTACCGCTGTCGATTTCGGGCTTTCCCGCACGCGAAGCCGCCAACCGCGTTCGTGCGGCACTCGACAAGGTCGGCCTGGGCAAGCGCGAGAAGGCCCTGCCGATCATGCTCTCCGGCGGAGAACAGCAGCGGCTGGCGATCGCCCGCGCCGTAGTCAGCCGCCCGGACCTGCTGCTGGCGGACGAACCTACGGCGCACCTGGACGCACAAACCGCAGCCGATGTGGCACGCATCCTTGTCGAGTTCAACCAGGTCGGCGTCACCGTGCTGGTCGCCACCTATGCCCACGAACTATTCCCCGGTGCGCGACGGCTGCAACTCGACCACGGACGGCTAAGGACATGAAGGCCTGGCTTGCCCACCACGGCCAATCCTTCGCCCTGGCGTGGCGACGGCTGACGGCGACCCCGGTCAATAGCATCTTGTCCCTGGTTGCTGTCGGCATCGCGCTGGCGCTGCCGGCCGGTGGCCAGATGCTGCTGTCCGGCGCGCGCGAACTTGCCGGAAACGCCACCGCGACGCCACAGATTTCCGTTTTCATGGCTATTGCGACCGAGCGCGGAAGGACAAACGAGATCGGTTCCCGCCTTGAAAAGCACGCCGGCGTCCGTCAGGCGCGTTTTCTCGCACGCGAGGAAACGCTATCGCGCATGAAATCGAACCCCGGCCTGCGTGAAGTCATTGACGCCCTGTCTGCCAATCCGTTTCCCGACGCGTTTGTCGTGAGCGCCAGGGACGAAGCGCCGGAGGCGATGGATAAGCTCGCAGTGGAGTTCCGCAAATGGCCCGGCGTCGAGCACGTACAGCTCGATTCGGCATGGGTGCGCCGTCTGGATGCCCTGCTCCGGCTTGGCCGCACGGGGCTGTTACTGCTCGCCGGATTGCTTGGCGGCGGCCTGATCGCAATTACCTTCAGCATCACCCGAATGCAGGTGCTCACCCAGCGCGCCGAAATCGAAGTCAGCCGCCTGCTTGGCGCCACCGAAGCCTTCATCCGACGGCCTTTTCTGTACCTCGGCCTGCTGCTCGGGTTGGGCGGCGGAGCGGTGGCCTGGCTGCTGGTTGCTGGCGCCACGATCTGGCTGCGCGCCCCATTGGCCGAACTGGCCGGCCTGTATGATCTCAATCTGACGCTGCGGCCGCTGGGGCTGGTCGATTCGATACTTTTGCTGGCGTGTGCCGGAAGCCTCGGCTGGCTGGGCGCCGCGTTCTCCCTGCGGCAGAATCACGGGCAAAGCTGATACAGAGTCCGCGGCCCAAAGCGGGTTTATGCGCGGAATGAGGCCGCCGTGCGAAAAATCCCACATTTGCCTTGCAAACCTGATTCCCAATGGAGCCGCAGCGTGTTATTCGGGCGATAATGTGTCGATGAGTGAAGAACAACCTACCGAGACGATTGCCGCAGAGGTGACCCCTGCGGTACCGGCAGAGCCGGTTCGTATCGAGCCGCCACCACAAGATCCGCGTCGCCGCCTGAGGGAATTGCTGGCGATCCCGGATCACCAGCGCACCGATGCAATCTGGGACGAGATCATCGAACTCGAGATTTCACTGGCTCCCGGCAACCGGATTCAGCCGGGAAGCAACGGTCAGGTCGATCCAGGGCGTCGCCCGCAAGGTGTTGGTCAGAGTCAAGGCCGCCGCCCCGACCAGCAGCAGCCCAGAAGGCAGGACGGCACGCCTGGCAGCAAACCCGCCAAGCGCTTCTTCAAGAAGCCCAAGCGCCCGCCCGGCGCCCAGCCCAAAACTTGATCGTTGCGCTTTCCCGACAAATTTAGTCGGGAACTTTCTTGAGGAGTTAGCACTCCCAGTTCAAGAGTGCTAATATTATCTTCAAGGAGGTTAGATCGTGACTCATACTGCTGCCCTTGATCATTTGCCCATGCTTGCCGCCAGCGGCAGCATCGAGGCCTACATCTCGGCCGCCAACCGCGTCCCCATGCTCAGCGAAGCCGAGGAGCAGCGGCTTGCGCGCCGCTTCCGCGACGATGCCGATCTGGATGCCGCACGCCAACTCGTAACTTCGCACCTCCGGTTGGTGATCGCAATTGCCCGTGGCTACCTGGGTTACGGTCTGCCCCATGCCGATCTGATTCAGGAGGGCAATATCGGCCTGATGAAGGCGGTGAAGCGCTTTGATCCCGACCGTGGCGTGCGTCTGGTTTCTTTCGCCATGCACTGGATCAAGGCCGAAATCCACGAATACATACTGAAGAACTGGCGTCTGGTGAAGATCGCCACGACCAAGGCACAACGCAAACTGTTTTTCAATCTGCGCAGCATCAAGGCAGCACTGGCCCAGGACGCCGATTCGCGTCAGGGGTTCAATACGCTCGGCGCGGAAGAAGTCATCGCAGTAGCCAAGCAACTTGGTGTCAAACCCGAGGAAGTGGTTGAAATGGAGACCCGGCTGACCGGTGCCGACGTTTCGCTCGAACCCTTGGGTGACGACGACGAGGAAAGTTACGCGCCGATCGCCTACCTCGCGGCGGATCGCAGCATTGAACCGGCATCCATCCTCGAGCGCAAAGAGTACGACCGTCTGCAAGACGAAGGACTGAGCACCGCCTTAGCCAGCCTGGACGAGCGCAGTCGCGCCATCGTTCAACGCCGCTGGCTGGTGGCGGACGGCGAAGAGGCCGCTACGCTGCATGAGCTTGCGGCCGAGTATGGCGTGTCCGCCGAACGCATCCGGCAGATCGAGGTCAAGGCGATGCAGAAGATGAAGACCAGGCTTCTCGCCGCCTGATTTTTGCAACGCGGCATAAAGGGCAGCCTCGCGGCTGCCCTTTATATTTGCAGCGGCTATTCGCCGGCCAGCAGGCGCTTCAGGTCCTGAGCCATGCGCTCCGGTGTTTCTCCGTGGCGAAAATACAGACGCAGACGCCCGGAAGGATCGAGGACATAGCTCCCGGCCGTATGGTCGACCGTGTAAGTCGTCGCGTTGTCGCCTTTCTGCTTGCGGTAGAAGACCTTGAACTCGGCCGCCACTTTTGCCGTCGCCGCCGCATCACCGTAGAGCCCGAGGAAGGACGGATGGAAAGCCGGTACGTACTGCGCCATAAGTTGCGGGGTATCGCGCTCGGGATCGACCGTGACGAACAACACCTGGATGCGCTGTGCATCGGCCCCCAGCGTGGTCATCAATTCGCGCATCGCGCCCATGGTGACAGGGCAGACATCGGGGCATTGGGTGTAGCCGAAGAAGAGGATGACGGCGCGACCCTTGAAACTGGCGAGGCTGTAAGGCTTGCCGTCGTGGCCGGTGAGGGCAAGTTCCCGCCCCCAGCCGACATCTTTCAGATCGGAACCGTTGAACCTGGCTGGCGGGCTGCAGGCGGCAAGCAGCAGCGCCAGGCAGAACAGCAAAGCGCGCATCAGAACGGCAGGTAGTGGTCGACCAGCAGCGCGGCGAAAAGCAGGGCCAGGTAGGCGATCGACCAGCGGAAACTGGCGCGCGCCACATCATCGGAATATTCGCGCCACACCAGCCAGGCGTAACCGAGGAAGATCGAATCGAGCACCACCGCAGCCGCCAGGTAGAACAGGCTCGACATGCCGATCAGATAGGGAACAAAGGTCACCAAGGTCAGACCGACCGTATAAAGGAAGACGTGGCGACGGGTGTATTCGGCGCCATGGGTGACCGGCAGCATCGGCAGCCCGGCGGCGGCGTATTCCTTGGTCCGGTAAAGGGCCAGCGACCAGAAGTGGGGCGGGGTCCAGACGAAGATGATGAGGAACAGCAGCCAGGCTTCGCCCGGCGCTTCGCCGGTGACGGCGGCCCAGCCCAATACCGGCGGCATCGCTCCCGAGGCGCCGCCGATGACAATGTTCTGCGAGGTGTTCGGTTTCAGGAAAACCGTGTAGATCACGGCATAGCCGACGAAGGTTGCCAACGTCAGCCACATGGTGAAGGGATTGACCCAGCGATACAGCAGGAACAGGCCGAGGCCGCCCAGCAGCGCCGAAACCACGAGTGTTTCGAATGAATTCACCTCGCCCATGGGCAGCGGCCGGCCACGGGTGCGGGCCATGCGTGCATCGATCTTCTGTTCGATCAGGCAGTTCACCGCGGCGGCGGCACCGGCGACCAAAGCGATGCCGATCGTTCCGGCCATCAGGATGCGCCAAGGCACCATGCCGGGAACAGCCAGGAACATCCCGATCACAGCGCAGAACACAATCAGCGAGACCACGCGCGGCTTGGTCAGCTGGAAGTAGTTGCGCAGTTTGTGGGAATGAGCCTGAAGGCTGAGTGTGGCGGATTTCACGCTTGAGGAATCAATGATTGAAGCTGTGAGCGAACGGCGAGTTTAGCATGCGTCAATTCCGCGAAGGGCCTTTTGGCGTGGCTCCGCGAGCGACGATGCGGCGAAAATCGATGGCCATTCGCGATGCCTCCTGCGGTGGCGGGAAGACCGCGGCAAGGCTTCCTAGCGGATCGATCAGGTGGATTGCCGCGGAGTGATCCACAGTGTAGTTTTTGCGGTCGGTTTCGTCATGGCGCTGATACCGGATACCCAGCGTTGCCGTCAGCGGAGCCAGTTCCGCATCGGCGCCACTGGCGCCGATGAAACTGGGATCGAAGGCGGCCATGTATTGTGCAAGCAACTCGCGGGTATCCCGTCGAGGATCGACGGAGACGAAGACAACCTGGAAAGTCGGCGCTGGCGACACGGCGACATTCGGCTCCAATTGTCGTTTCAGGTCCTTCATCAGGGCCAGGGCGGTGGGACAAATATCGGGACACTGGGTGTAACCGAAAAACATGAAGGTCCAACGTCCCGACAGCTTGTCGTTGGCAAATTCACCGTGGGTGCCTTGCAGGCGGAACGCGGGGAGCAGCACATCCTCCCGCTCTTCGAGAACACGCCGTATCTCGCCGGCCGGCAGAGGCTTTCCGGGGAAACTGAGCCACACCAGGTAGCCGCCGCCAGCTGCCAGGATTGCGCCGGCCACCAGCGCCCAAATGCCAGCTGTCCGGCTGCTCATGGGCAAAATGAAAAAGCGCCCCGAGGGGGGCGCTTTTCCACGGAACTCAGATACTCAGCCCTTCTTGAATCCATACGGATGCCAATCCTCCGACACCGACGGTGGAGACGGCCAGTTGCCGTGCGGCGGCGGCGATACGGTAGTCCATTCGAGCGAGGGTGAACCCCAGGGATTGTCACCCGCGGGCTTGCCATTGATGGCGCCAAGGATCCAGTTGAGGATAGCAATCGTGAAGCCCACGGCAAGAATCGCCGCGCCGACCGTCATCCACTGGTGGGCTCCTTCGAACTGCGGGAAATGCGCATAGTCGTAGTAACGACGCGGCATACCCTTGACACCAACATCCATCATGATCCAGAAGACGATATTGACGCCGACGAATGTGATCCAGAAGCCGAGCTTGCCCCAGAATTCGTTGTACATCTTGCCGGTCATCTTGGGGAACCAGTGATAGACACCACCGAAGATGGCGAAGGTGCCCGCCACCGCCATGACGTAGTGGAAATGCCCGACTACGTAGTAGGTGTCGGAAACGCCGATGGTCAGCGAAGGCACCGCCAGCGGGATGCCGGTAAGGCCGCCGATCAGGAACAGGAAGACCACCCCGAGCGCATACAGCATCGGCGTAGTAAAGGCGATCGAGCCCTTGTAGAGCGTACCGATCAGGCCGATCATCATCAGGCCGACGGGAATCGAGATCATCAGCGTGGTCACCATCTGGCCGATACGCAGCCAGTCGGCCATGCCGGAAACGTAGAGGTGATGGACCCATACCTCGCCGGCCAGCAGCACGATGCCGCCGACGCCGCCATAGACCACCATCTTGTAGTTGAAGACCATGTTCTTGGCATGCGCCGCGATGATCTCGTACACCACGCCGATGAAGGGCAGGAAAATCACGTACACGGCCGGGTGGGAGTAGAACCAGAACAGGTTCTGGTAGGTCAGCACGTCGCCACCCTTGGTCGGGTCGAAGAAGTTGGTGCCGAGGTACTTGTCCATCGAGATCAGCGACACCGCCGTGCCTAGCACGGGCACGAAGATCAGCTGCAGGACAAAGGCGGCCAGCGTACACCAGACGAAGATGTTGAGCTTGTTGAGCGTAATTCCGGGCGCGCGCATGTAGGCGACAGTGGTAAGGAAGTTCACGCCGCCGATGATCGAGGCAAAACCGAGGATCAACACAGTGAAGGAGTACATCGCCGTGTTGCCGGTAGTGATCGTCGAATAGGGCGGGTAGCCGGTCCACATTACGTCCGGAGGATCCGGAATGAAGAAGGTCAGCAGCGCCAGGATCACGCCAACGTAGAACAGCCAGACCGACAGCGCATTGACGCGCGGAAAAGCCACGTCCTTGGCGCCGATCATCAGCGGGATGCAGTAGTTGGCGAAGAAGCCGGTCAGCGCCGGGATCTGGAAGCCGAGGATCATCACCGCACCATGCGTGTACAACCAGACGTTGTATTGCGTCGGGTTGGCGGTGATGGTCGGGCCGATGGTGGAAAGCTCGGCGCGCATCAGCAGGGCCATGATGCCGGCCACCGCGAAAGCGGCAATCGAGCCGATCAGGTAAAGCACCCCGACACGCTTGTGGTCGGTGGTGAAGATCCATTCCTTGAGATTCATCGCATGCGTCCTTGCTTCAGGTCTTTTTCGCCGCCGGTTTGGCGGGTTTAGCGGCAGGTGCCGGTTCGGGAGCGGTGAGGGCGGCGAGCCGGGTTTCCTCGCCCTTCATCCAGGCAGCGTATTCCTCAGGCGCCTTGACGATGATCCGTCCCGCCATGTAGCCGTGCATCACACCGCAATATTCGGCGCAGGTAACGATGTGCTCACCGGGCTTGGTCGGATTGAACCAGAGGTAGGTGATGCGCCCCGGCATCGAGTCTTCCTTGACGCGGAAGTCCGGGATGTAATGGCTGTGGAGGGTGTCGCGACTGGTCATGCGCAGGACAATCGGGGTACCGGCCGGAACGACCAGTTCGTTCTGCGTGCGCACACCGTTGGGATAGGTGTAATCCCAGCTGTACATGCCGGCCTCGAGCTTGATCTCCATGCGGTTGGCGGGCACATCGCGGAAGGTATTCCACAGTACCCAGCCATTTGCGGCCGTGTAAAGGTCGATGGAGAGGAAGACGAAAATCGGGATGACGACCCAACCGACGGCGGATGCCGGAGACAGCGGAACCGATGCACCGACCTCATTGCCCGGGCGTCGGCGCGCCTGCCAGATGAACCAGGCGGTGACAATGGCAAAGAGAATACCGATGATGGTGATATCAAAAATCACCTCGTTCCAGAGGAGATCCCAGTCACGCGCCGGGTCCGGCGTTGCCGCTGCGGCCTTCGCCCCACCGGCGGCCCAGGCCGGAACCGTCAAGAAGAGCGCGGCCAATCCTGCGGCAGCGCGCTTTATGGTGTCATGCATGCGTTTCCCCTTCATTCCCTGGCATTCCTGTACCCCGCCGCGCCATGCGCCGGCGGTAAGCCCACGCTCCCAGCAGCATCAATGACAGCCCCATGATCAGGGACCCAACGCCCGCCAACAGCGAATAATTCAATTGGTACCTGCCTTCTGCATAGTTGTAGCTGAAGCAGGCCCCCGTCAGCATGTCGAATACCGCCGTCGAATTGGAGATGCGCTCCCAATCGGCGTCAGTGATCGCCAGTTCCACCGTTCTTGCATCCATCCGCGTGCCATAAATGTAGCGGGCTACGCGTCCTTCCGGCGTCAAAAAAACCACCACGTTCGGATGCAGGAACGCCTTTGCCGCATCCGACCAGAAGAAGCGGAACCCCACTTCCCCGGCAAACCTTTCCACCTCGCCGCTCTTCACTACGGCATGGCGCCAGCCAGCCTTCACTGCGTCGGGGCTCAAACCTTCGCCACCGGCCATCGCCCCCGACTTGACCAGGAATTCCCGCGCCGTAGCCGGAGAATCGCGCTTGTCGAAGGACACCGTCAATACCCGGTAGTCCTTTCCCAGCGAAAAACGCGTCACCTTGGCCAGCACCTTGGCCAACTCCGCGTTCATCGTCGGACAGGTCCCGTCACATCCGTAGTACGACAACAGCAGGATCACCGGCTTGCCCAGCAGGTCGGCGATCTGAAAATCCTTTCCTTCACCATCCGTCAGCACGGTGCCGCCGATCATCCGGTTGCCGAGAAAACTCGGCTCGTCGATCTGCATCACCGATCCGTCGGGGACGCTGTTCTGTGTCGGCGCCGTCACGGCGCTCGCCGCAGGCGCCAGCAGCGCAGCAATGACTACCAGTAATAAACCTGCGAAACGACGAAGAACCAAATGATGTCCACAAAATGCCAGTAAAGACCGGCTGTGCGCATGAAACCTTCGTCCACGTCGCCACGCAACACCGAAGGCAGGCCGGCAAGGAAAATCGCCAGGCCAACCACCACGTGCGAACCGTGCAGGCCCGTCACCGAGAAGAAGATTGTACTGAAGGCATTGGTACTGATCGTAAAGCCCTGATGGATCAGGTGCGACCACTCATACACCGACATGCCGAGGAAGCAGGCACCGAGGACGATGGTGATCAGGTACCAGGTCTTGAAGCCACCCTTGTTGCCGAGATGGAGCAAATGCTCGGCGTAATGGATGGTCAATGACGATGCCACGAGGATGAAGGTCATTACCAGCGGCATGATCCGGGGCAACTCGATGTTGCCCGCCGGAGGCCAGACATCCACGTGCAGCTTGGTGTACCAGTAGCTGACGAAGAAGGAGACGAAAATCATCGCCTCGGCGAGGATGAACCAGCCCATCGCGCCGTAGGACAGGCCTTCGCCCTTGCCCATGGCCTCGCTGGTCCAGCCGGCGATGCCGGCAATGATCAGCGGAAAACCAATACCCATCGACAGGATCGCGGCAAAGCTGTTGTGATAAACAAACTTGAAGGAAAACGCGACCGCCAGGGCAAGGATGCCGAAGCTGATGATGAAGGGATAGATGCTCGTATCCCAATGGGCGTGACCATGTGCTTCGGCGTGATGGGCGTCGTGCGCCATTGCTTCTCCCTTTGTTCTCGCTTTATTCTCATCGTGGCCGCCGCACAAATTTCACTGTGGCGGTTGCCAGTTGAGCAATGTTAAAACATAATTGACCTAAATCAACTTGGTTGGATTATTTCAAGCTTCGTCCATTTTCGCAACCCGAATTGGGGGGGAATCAAAAAAATGAGTATCACGCAACTGCTTGCCGCGCTTGCCTGCGCGACCGTCGCGGCCACGTCCGTTGCTGCGACGAAACCCGCAGGCAATGCCGCGGCGGGGCAAGGAAAATCTGCCGCCTGCGGGGGATGCCATGGCCCCGATGGCAACAACGCACCGGAAATGTACGCGGCGGTAAAGGCCCCGAAACTCGCCGGACAGGTGCCGGAATACATCGTCAAGTCTTTGCATGACTTCAAGGCGGCACGCCGCGTCAATGAAGTGATGAGCCCGCAGGCGCAGGCCGTGGCCGAGAACGACATGGCCGATATCGCCGCCTGGTTCGGCAGCCAGAAGGTGCTGCCGAACCCGCCCCAGAACAAGGATCTGCTGGCTCAAGGGGAAAAGATCTACATGAAGGGCATCGGTCGCCCGGATGTGGTCGCCGCCTGCATCGGCTGTCATGCACCCAACGGCGTGGGCAACAAGAACTGGTCCAAACTGATGTCGAATCCCCCCGCCGTGCTGGCACCGGCAATCGGCGGCCAACACGCCGGCTATATCAGTGACCAGCTCAAGGCTTACAAAACAGGCAAGCGCTCTACCGACCCGGCCAAAGTCATGCGTGACATTACCGGCCGGATGAACGACAAGGATATTGCCGCCGTCTCGGAGTACATCTCGACGCTCGGTCGCTGAACTCCTGCAGATCGGCAAAAGGCCCGCCGAGTGGCGGGCCTTTTGCATGGTGCGGAACGCCTTTTCCGGATCAGGTGGCGAGTGCACTGAGCAGCTTTTCGTGTACGCCGCCGAAACCGCCGTTGCTCATCACCAGGATATGGTCTCCGGCACGGGCCTCGGCACAAACGGCCGCCACCAACGCCCCCAGATCATCAAAACTCCTGGCCTTGGCCCCCAAAGGCGCAAGTGCTTCGCCGGCATCCCAGCCCAGATTGGCCCCATAGCAAAAGGTCGCATCGGCGGCAGCAAGACTGCCGGGCAATAGCGCCTTCATCGTACCAAGCTTCATGGTGTTCGAGCGCGGTTCCAGTATGGCCAGAATCCGGGCCTTACCCACTTTTTGCCGCAAGCCTTCGATCGTGACGCGAATCGCAGTCGGATGGTGGGCAAAGTCATCGATCACCGTGATGCCTCGCACCTCGCCGCGGACTTCAAGACGCCGCTTGACCCCTTGAAAACCCGCCAGGGCCTTCAAACCGAGCTCCACCGGCACCCCGGCGTGACGTGCGGCAGCAAGCGCGGCGAGCGCATTGGCGCGATTGTGGTGGCCAGGCAGTGAAAAGCGCTCCACCCGCCCCAGAGATTTCCCGCTCAAGCTAACTTCAAACCCGCTGCCGGTGTCTTGAGCACCGGCCAGCCAGCCATCCTTGCCATTGAACCACTCGACAGGAGTCCAGCAGCCTCGCGCCAAAACGCGCTCAAGGGAAGCTTCGTCCGCATTTGCGACAATCAGCCCATTCCCCGGCAAAGTACGCACCAAATGATGGAATTGCGTCTCGATAGCAGCAAGATCAGTGAAGATGTCCGCATGATCGAACTCAAGATTGTTCAGAATCACAGTCCGGGGCTGGTAATGCACGAATTTCGAACGCTTGTCGCAAAATGCCGTGTCGTACTCGTCAGCTTCGATGACGAAGAATGGGGAATCCGCCAGACGGGCCGAGACACCAAAGCCTTGCGGAACGCCGCCGACAAGGAAGGAGGGATTTAGACCGGCCTCTTCGAGAATCCAGGTCAGCAGCGCAGTCGTGGTGGTCTTGCCATGAGTGCCAGCCACCCCAAGTACCCAGCGCCCCTGAAGAATATTCTGGGCAAGCCATTGCGGCCCCGACACATACGGGAGATTGCGATCAAGAATGGCTTCCAGCAGGGGGTTCCCGCGCGAAATCGCATTCCCGACCACGAACAGATCCGGTGCCAGGGAAATCTGGGCGGCATCGTATCCCGAGACCAGTTCAATCCCCTGCTCCTCAAGCTGCGTACTCATGGGCGGGTAAACATTGGCATCGCAGCCGGTCACGCGATGGCCGGCCGCGCGCGCCAACAGGGCGATACCACCCATGAAAGTGCCGCAAATGCCGAGGATGTGGATATGCATGAAGCGGTTCCGTGAAATAATCGATCGGATTCTACCGCCCGCCGCCAAACGCCAAGCCTCGCCATGCCGCGCCGCAAACCCGCCGCCACTGCTTCCAGCCATATGCGCCGCGCCATCGCCAGCGCTGCGGCGCGCCTGATGGCCGAGCACGGCATCGGCGATTACGGCATGGCCAAGCGCAAGGCGGCGCGTAGCCTTGGCGTCGGCGAGGGCGAGGCCTTGCCGACCAACGAGGAAATCGAAGTCGAGCTGCGAGCCTGGCAGTCGCTCTACCAGGAAGACGAGCAGCGCGAACGCCTGCATGATTTGCGCACCACGGCACTCGAAGTGATGCAGGCGCTTGCCGACTTCCGCCCCTATCTGACCGGCGCCGCACTCGACGGCACGGCCGGACGCTATTCCGCAATCGAGATTGATCTTTTCGCAGACAGCAGCAAAGATGTAGAGATTGCGCTTCTATCTCACGGCATTTCCTACGAAACGATGCCGAATCGCCGTCCTGATATCGATGCCCAGCTGCGCCTGGACTGGAATGACCTGCCGGTGCTGATCAATGTATTCCCGCTGGTCGCGGAGCGTCATCTGTCCAAAGGCGTGGCCGGCAGTCGCGGCCGGCATCGGGCGCGTGCCTCAGCGGTGGAAGAGCTACTGCGAGAGGCCGAGAAATGAGACGGGGCGCAGTCTGGCTGATTCTCGGCGGAATTGCACTGCTCGCGGCGGCAATCGGGTACCGGACCAGCGGGACAGGAACAGGCTCTGATGGCCCACGTGCATCGATAGCCGTAAAAAGCACAATCATGGAGCTCGTGCTGGTTGATACCAAAGGCCAAACCCAGCGCATGGATCAGTGGCGCGGCAAAGTGCTGGTAGCGAACTACTGGGCAACCTGGTGCTTCCCTTGTCGCGAGGAGATGCCCGGCTTTGCCCGCCTGCAGGACAAGTACAAAGACAAAGGCGTGCAATTTGTCGGCATCAGCATCGATGACGCGAACAAAATCATCGAATTCCAGAAACAAACGCCAGTTAACTACCCCCTGCTGATTGGCGACATGTCTACCATGGCAAAAAGTGCCGAACTGGGCAATGACCGGCAGGCGCTGCCGTTTACCGCCATTTTCGATCGCCAGGGCGCCTTTGTCACGAGCAAACTGGGACGCTGGAACGAAGTCGATCTGGAACCCAAACTTGCCGACCTGATTTCGCGCTAACTGGACAACCTGTAGGTATTTGCGGCAAACTTGCACCCATGACGAAGCAAACTCGCACCAAAGCAAAATCACCAACAGATGGAAGCGGAAGCATTCTGGTGCTTCACGGACCAAATCTGAACCTCCTGGGCAGCCGGGAACCGGAGATCTACGGGCGAACCACGCTGGCCACTGTCCACAGCGCGATGTCGGCGCGAGCAATGGCGGCGGGTATCCAGCTCGAAAGCTTTCAGAGCAACCATGAGGGCGAGTTGATCGACCGCGTTCAGTCAGCTCGCGATCAGGGCGTACGGTTCATCATCATCAACCCGGCCGGCTATACCCACACCAGCGTTGCCCTGCGCGACGCACTGGCGGCGGTTGCCATCCCTTTCATTGAAGTGCATTTGTCCAATGTCTATGCGCGGGAACCCTTCCGCAAGCATTCCTACTTTTCGGACATTGCCGTTGGCCTGATCTCCGGTCTTGGAGCGCAGGGCTACGAACTCGCGCTGGAAGCTGCGCTCGCACGCCTGCGGGTCGCCTGAGTCTTCCGTTTTGGCGGCGGCGGCCGCTGTTTGACTGTTTGAGGAGTCCCCATGGACCTGAGAAAACTCAAGACCCTGATTGATCTCGTGCAGAACTCCGGAATTTCGGAGCTTGAGATCAGCGAGGGCGAAGAAAAGATCCGCATCGCCAAGCATCTGACGGCGGCACCGGCAACGACGATGGTCAGCATGCCGATGGCGGCGCCGGCGGCTCATGCCGCCGCGGCGTCTGCGCCGACTCCTATGGCCGTACCGGCGCAGGCCGAAGGCCATGTCATGAAGGCGCCCATGGTCGGCACCTTCTACCGCTCGAGCGGCCCCGACGCCTTGCCCTTTGTCGAGGTCGGGCAAACGGTCAAGGCCGGTGAAACCATCTGCATCATCGAGGCGATGAAGCTGATGAACGAGATCGAGGCCGATATTTCCGGCGTGATCAAGGCCATCCAGGTGGAGAACGGGCAGGCGGTGGAATACGGCCAGCCGATGTTCGTGATCGGCTGAATATGAAGACCTATCCCCTCCCCCCTTTCCCGAGGAAAGGGGTAACGATGGTTCCGCAGCTTTGCTGCGTCCGACTCGACAACGCATGCCTCCTTGGGGCGGCCCGGCGGAGGCATGATGTTCGGTAAGGTTCTTATCGCCAACCGCGGCGACCAGCCGCCGCAAGGCGGCGCAGCAGCGCAGCTAAATTGCACCGGGGCCGAAGGCCACAAGGGCGATTTCGCCGCGGGAGAATCGTATGTTCGGTAAGGTATTAATCGCCAACCGCGGCGAAATCGCCCTGCGCATCCTGCGCGCCTGCCGCGAACTCGGCGTGCGCACGGTGGCCGTACACTCGGAAGCCGACACCGAAGCCAAATACGTCAAGCTGGCCGATGAATCGGTTTGCATCGGGCCGGCGCCATCCGGGCAAAGCTACCTCAACATCCCGGCGATCATTTCGGCGGCCGAGGTTACGGATGCCGAGGCGATCCACCCCGGCTACGGCTTCCTCTCGGAAAACGCCGACTTCGCCGAGCGCGTCGAAAAATCCGGCTTCGCCTTCATCGGCCCGCGCCCGGAAACCATCCGCCTGATGGGCGACAAGGTATGCGCCAAGGACGCCATGAAAGCGGCTGGCGTGCCCTGTGTTCCCGGTTCGGAAGGCGCCCTGCCGGACGACCCGAAGGAAATCATCAAGATCGGCCGCGCCGTCGGCTACCCGGTGATCATCAAAGCGGCCGGTGGTGGCGGCGGGCGCGGCATGCGCGTAGTGCACACTGAAGCTGCCCTTATCAACGCCGTCAATATGACGCGCAGCGAAGCCGGTGCCGCCTTCAACAACCCCATGGTGTACATGGAGAAGTTCCTGGAGAACCCGCGCCACGTGGAAATCCAGGTGTTGTCCGACGCCCACCGCAACTCGGTGTATCTGGGCGAACGCGATTGCTCGATGCAGCGCCGGCACCAGAAGGTAATCGAGGAAGCCCCCGCCCCGGACATCAACCGGCGGGTGCTGGCGCGGGTCGGCGATCGCTGTGCCGAGGCCTGCCGCAAGATCAACTATCGCGGCGCCGGCACCTTCGAGTTCCTCTTTGAAAACGGCGAGTTCTACTTCATCGAGATGAACACCCGCGTCCAGGTCGAGCATCCGGTGACGGAACTGATCACCGGCATCGATATCGTCCAGGCGCAGATCCGCATCGCTGCCGGCGAAAAGCTCTGGTTCCGCCAGCGCGACATCGAACTGCGCGGCCATGCCGTGGAATGCCGCATCAACGCCGAGGACCCGTTCAAGTTCACGCCGTCGCCGGGCAAGATCACCAACTGGCATGCGCCCGGCGGCCCGGGCATCCGCGTCGATTCCCACGCCTACACGGGCTACACCGTACCGCCCCACTACGACTCGATGATCGGCAAAGTGATCGCTTACGGCGATACCCGCGAACAGGCCATCCGACGCATGCGCATCGCGCTGTCGGAAATGATGGTCGACGGCATCAAGACCAATATCCCGCTGCACCAGGACCTGATGCTGGACCCGCGCTTCATCAAGGGCGGCACCAGCATTCACTACCTCGAAGAGAAACTCGCCGCCAAGAGCGAGGCGACCAAGGGCAAATAGTTCATGTGGGTCAGCGTCGCCCTGGAAACCGACGCCGCGCATGCGGAAGCGCTTTCCGACGCGCTGATGGCCGCCGGTGCAATCTCGGTGAGCGTCGAGGATGCCCTGGCCGGCACCGACCTGGAAACACCGCAGTTCGGTGAACCGGACGGGTCCGGCGGCATGCCGGATACCCCCTTGTGGAACGAAAGCCGGGTAGTCGCCCTGTTTGATCCGACGCCCGACCTGCTCGGACGCATCGCGGCAGCCGCGGCCGAAGTCGGCATCGACGACCTGCCCGAAATCGAACTCGAGGATGTCGAGGAGCAGGACTGGGTCCGCCTGACGCAGGCCCAGTTCGATCCGATACGCGTCAATGAGCGCCTATGGATCGTGCCTTCCTGGCACACTGCGCCGGACCCTGCTGCGGTGAGTCTCGTGCTCGACCCGGGGCTTGCCTTTGGCACCGGCTCGCACCCGACAACATTCCTTTGCCTGCAATGGCTCAGCGACACGCTGCGCGGCGGCGAATCGGTACTCGACTACGGCTGCGGCTCGGGCATACTCGGCATTGCCGCGGCCAAATTCGGCGCGTCAAGGGTTCTCGGCGTGGATATTGACGAGAACGCCTTGATTGCGGCACGCGACAACGCGATGAACAATGAAGTCGCGTTGGAATTGCGTCATTCGAAAGACACACTGAACGAACGATTCGACATCGTGGTGGCCAATATCCTGACCAATCCGCTCTGCGTGCTTGCCCCGCTGCTGGCAGGGCGCGTCGCTGCCGGCGGGCGCATTGCGCTTTCGGGCGTGCTTGCAGCGCAAGCGGAGCAGGTGATTGCGACCTACGCTCCTCTCATTGCCTTGAAAGTCGGCTCCGAACGCGATGGCTGGGTGCGGCTGGAAGGCCAGGGATGCTGACGCGCTGCCCGGAGTGTGCGACGCATTTTCGCGTTACCGCAGAACAGCTCAAGCTGCGTGCCGGGCGCGTACGTTGCGGCGAATGCCAGCATGTCTTCAATGCCCTCGACACCCTGATCGAAGAGCCGTCGGTGGTCATCGCGCCGCCACCTTTAGCGCCTGTTCCGGAGCCGGATGCCCCGTTCGTTGAAGAATTCGCCGTGGCGCCAGCGCCGACTCTCGGCGACAGGGAGATACCGCCGGATGGAATCGGTCGCACCGACCAGCAAATCACGGTTGAATCGGCTGAAGCACCCGGAGTTGAGTTGGAGTTGCCAGATCCCGTCCTTGAGCCGGACGCACCGCAAGCGCTTACCGAGACGGCAATCGCTGCAGCCGAACCGGCAATCCCGGCTGAGCCCCCATACGCTACGCCGGCTCAGGAGTCCCCGGCGCCCGAACCGGAACCCTGGGACGATCCCTATATCGAGCCTCCGCCGCCGCCCCGCCGCTGGCCCTGGATTTTCGGTGGCCTGCTGGCATTGCTGGCGCTGAGCCTGCAAGCCATGTTGATGTATCGGGTCGAAATGGCTGTTTTGTGGCCGGAATCGCGGCCGTTGCTGATTGAAACTTGCCAGATTCTGGGCTGTGAAGTCGGCTTGCCGGCAAAGGTAGCGCTGGTCGGCATCGAAGCCTCGGACCTGCATCCGGACACCGCGCAGAAAGGTCGCCTGGCATTGACGGCGACCCTGAAAAACCGTGCGCCGTTTGCCCAGCAGTTTCCCCACCTCGAACTCACGCTCACCGACACCGCCGACAAGGCGATTGTGCGCAAGGTGCTGGCCCCGGCAGATTACCTGCCGCGCACCGTGGCCATCGGCAACGGCATGACACCAAACGCCGACCTTGCCGTGAGCATCACCCTCGATGCCGGCGAATTTCCAGCCAGCGGCTATCGCCTTTACATTTTCTATCCCTGAGATTGCGAAAGACAGCATGAAGACACTTATCTGCGGCTCCATGGCCTACGACACCATCATGGTGTTCGGCGACCGCTTCAAGAACCACATCCTGCCGGAGCAGATCCATATCCTCAATGTCGCCTTCCTGGTGCCCGACATGCGGCGCGAGTTCGGCGGCTGCGCCGGCAACATTGCCTACAACCTCAGGCTACTCGGCGGCGAGCCGCTGATCATGGCCACCGTGGGCGACGACAGCGCACCCTACATGCATCGCCTCAAGCAGCTCGGGCTGGATGCCACCCATGTGCGCGAGGTACCGGGCAGCTTCACCGCCCAGGCCTTCATCACCACCGACCTCGACGACAACCAGATTACCGCCTTCCACCCGGGTGCGATGACC
>CAJBYR010000020.1 GCA_903959855.1 uncultured beta proteobacterium | reverse complement strand
TTGTCTGACTCCATGACAAAGAAATCGTTCACAGTGTTTGTACCTTATTCAGTGTTTCCCTAAAGCAGCACGGAAGAGAACGCTCCCCGGTGGGGCGGCCGGTCTTCAAAATCGGCAGGGGTCGCCATGCGGTCCCTGGTGGGTTCGACTCCCTCTCTCTTCCGCCAACAACCCCGAGGAGAAGCCAATGAAAAACAGAACCAAGCTTTCCCTGATGGCAAGCGCCGCCGTGCTGCTTGCCGCCTGCGCCAGCCCGCCGCCGGCCGCGCCCGCCGACCGCACCGCCAGTGCGACCCTGGAGGGCCGCTCCGGCAGTGCGGTGACCGGCGTCGTCACCTTCAGCTCGCGCGGCGACAAGCTCTTCGTCGATGCGCGCGTCAGTGGCCTCACGCCCGGCGAGCACGGCTTCCACGTGCATGAAGTCGGCGACTGCAGCGCGCCGGACGCGACCAGCGCCAAGGGCCACTTCAATCCCGCCGGCAAAGCGCACGGTCACCATGGTGGCGCAGAGCGCCATGCGGGTGATATGCCCAACCTGAGCGCGGATGCCTCGGGTTCTGCCAGCTATGCCGGCGAACTGAGCATGCTCTCGCTGGGTGGTGACGCCAACGGCATCGTCGGCCGCAGCGTGGTGATCCATGCCGACCCCGACGACTTCAAGTCGCAGCCGGCCGGCAATTCCGGCAAGCGCGTGGCCTGCGGCGTGATCCGCGCTTCCGCTCCGCGCTATTGACAAGGCATGAGCCCGGTACCCTTTCGCGGTGCGATTCCCGATGGCCTGCTCTACGATGCAGAGCACGACATGTGGGTGCGCCGCGAGGGGACTGAGGCAGTGATCGGCGCCACTGCCTATGGCATCTTCCGTGCCGGCGAGATCATCGGGTTTACCGCCAAACCCAAAGGTGCCGAGGTCGACCGCGGGCGCGGGCTGGGCACGGTCGAGTGCGCCAAGACGGTGCTCGCGGTGCGTGCGCCGGTGTCCTTCGTGCTGCTCGCCGCCAACGAGGGCGCCGAGGAGCGGCCCGCCATCCTCAATCGCGATCCCTATCGTGATGGGTGGATGGTGCGCGGCCGTCCCACGGCCTGGGACGCCGAGCAGCCGGCATTGCTGGATGCCGCGGCCTATCGCGAGCATGTCGCGCGACTCGAACCCGGTGCCGTGATCGAATGAGCGCGCAACGGACGAAGCTCGCCATACTGCTTTGGTCGGCAACGACGGAGCGCCCCGAGCTTTGCGCCACGCCCTTCGTCCATGCGGCTGCCGCCGCTGCTTTCGATTGCGAAGTGGAAATCCACTTCGCCGGACCGACGGTGCGCCTGCTGGTAGCCGGGGTCGCCGACGCCTTGCGGCCCTGGCCGGGGGTGGATACCTCCATCTACCAGATGATGCGCCAGGCGACCAACCTGGGCGCCAGCCTGAATGCCTGCGCCATGGCCATGGGCGCCCTGGTCGGCAAGGACGAGGCGCTGATTCCGGAGTATGCCGGCACCATCGCCGCCAGCGCCTTTGTCGCGCGTGCGCTGGATCCGGAATGGGCGACCCTGGTGTTCTGATGACGCACACCCTGTCCGCCTGCCCTTCCTGCCGCGCGCCGATGCACGCGCATCGCTTCCGCCGCAAGCTGGGTGCCGAGGTCGAGCTGGATATCTGCCTGTGCTGCCAGGGCATCTGGTTCGACGCCTATGAGAGTTTGCAACTGGCACCAGAGGGCGTGATCGAGTTGTTCCGCCTGATCCGCGAGCAGCCGGAAGGGCAGCGCCTGCCACTGGCCGCGTCGCTGTTCTGCCCGCGATGCGGCGAGCGCCTGATCCATTCGCAGGACCGGGTCAAGAGCGGCCGTTTCAATTACCTGCGCTGCGGCGAGCATGGTCGCTTCATCAGCTTCGGCCAGTTCATGATCGAAAAGGGCTTCGTGCGCCAGGTGAGCCCCGCCGAAATCAAGCAACTCAAATTGCATGTCACGATCCTGCGCTGCAATTCCTGCGGCGCGCCGGTCGATATCCGCACCGAGAGCGCTTGCCCGCATTGCCGTGCGCCGATTGCCGTGCTCGATGCCGACGCCGTCGAGAAGGCGCTGGCCGGCTATCTCGCCGGAACCGGCCCCGCCCCGCGGGCCGTGGCCATGCCGCCGTTTTCGCCTGTTGTGCAGCGCGGCGCCGGGGCCGACGGCGGGCGCGGGGTCGATGCGGCGCCGGACATCGTCGACCTGGTTGGCGAAGGCATAGCGGGTGCCTGGCAATGGGTGAGCGATTGAACCAAACCGACATCACCGGCGTGCTGCTCGCCGGCGGCGAGGGCCGGCGCATGGGCGGCGCGGACAAGGGCCTGCAGCTGCTGGATGGGCGCCCGCTGGTGCAATGGGTGCTGGAGCGACTGACGCCCCAGGTCGGCCAGGTGCTGATCAGCGCCAATCGCAACCTCGAACGCTACCGCGAGTTCGGCTGTCCCGTGATCGAGGACATCACCCCAGACTTTGCCGGTCCGTTGGCCGGATTGCAGGCAGCCATGGCACGGGCCACCACGCCGCTGCTGTTGAGCGCGCCCTGCGATTCACCCTACCTGCCCGCCGACCTGGGCTTGCGTTTGCGCGCGGCGCTCGACGCCTCAGGCGCCGACCTTGCCGTGCCACGCGCAAACGCCCGCGTGCATCGCGCCTTCTGCCTGACACGGCGTGAACTGCTGCCGCGACTGGATGCGTTTCTTGCCGGCGGCGGGCGCAGGCTCGGTCTCTGGCATGAGTCCTTGCATACCATCGAAGTGGATTTCGACGATCAGGCCGCCGCCTTCGGCAATATCAACTCCCCGGCCGATCTGGACCCGATGGCGCAGGCCGTCCCATGACTGCGCCCGAACAATCTACGCTCATGTCCGAAGCCGAGCCAGCGCGGAGCGACTCGCAGCGTTTCTGGCTCTACCGCTACTATTTCGTTGCCTCCTGCCTTTCCTTCCTGGCGGTGGCGGTGCTGTTGCTGTTCCTGCAGGAACGCGAGATAGCCTTCTTCGCCGAGGTGCAGCAGCGCCAGCTCGAATCGATGCGTGCGGTGCGCCAGGAGCTTTCCACCCAGGCCGAGAAGGCGGCGCGTGACAGCCTGGTCGCCGAACAGGAGGCGGCCAATGTCGCCCTGACGCGATTGTTCGCCAACCTGCTCTGGGAATCCGATTTCGCCCCGTTTGCGTCGCGGCTCGCCTCCCTGCAGGCCGACGCCTGCGCTGCATCATCTGCTGGCGCGGCCGGCCGGGACTGTGCCGCGGAGATGGGCGCACGCATCCGCGCCTTGCCCGGTTTCAAGGCGATTGACCGGAAGACCTTTGCCGCGATGAAGAATACCGGCGTGTTCAAGATCAAGGTCTATGACATGCGCGGCCTGACCATCTACTCGTCCGAACATGCCCAGATCGGCGAGAACAAGGCGCTCAATGCCGGCTGGCGCGCCGCGGCCTCGGGCAGGCCCGCCAGCGAACTGACCCACCGCGACCAGTTCAGCGCCTTCGAGGGCGTGGTCGAGAACCTGGACCTGATCTCAAGCTACATCCCGGTGTATCCGTCCGGCGGCAGCGAGGTGGTCGGGGTCTTCGAGGTCTATGCCGATGTCACGGTCCTGTTGCGCCAGATCAAGGCCAGCTCGGCACGGATCGCCGCCATCATGGCTGCCGGCGAAGAGCGCGCGGAGCAGGAATCACGGCGCAACATCGGCATTGTGACCGAGAGTTCCACCGAGTTCCTCGCCATCGTCGGTGCCTTGATGACGCTGCTGTTCATCGTGCTGCTGTTCATCGTGCATCGCGGCCAGGGGATCATCGACGCGCAGGACATCGCACGGCGGCGCGACGCCGAACGCGAACGCGCGTTGAACCAGGAGCAGATCACCGCGATGGCGAGCATCGCCGCCGCGCACGAAGCGGCACTGACCCGCCTGCAGCACATCGCCGGGCGCGTGCCCGGTGTGGTGTTCGAGCTACGGCGCCATGCCGACGGCAGCTTTTCGATTCCCTATGCCAACGAGGCCTTGCGTGACACCTACGGGCTCGGCCCGGAGCATGTCCGGGAGGATGCCAGGGCGCTGTTTGCCGTGGTGCATCCCGATGATCTGGCTGCACACCTGGCCTCGATCGAGGAGTCGGCGCGCACGCTCACGCCCTGGCACCACGAGTACCGTCTGCTGGCCGCCGGTCAGGCCGAACGCTGGATGCAGGGTGACGCGATCCCGCAGGCCGAGGCTGACGGCTCGGTGCTCTGGCATGGGTTCATCTCCGATATCAGCGCGCGCAAGACCGCCGAAGCCGAGCTTGACCAGTACCGGCACCATCTTGAGGAGCTGGTCTATTCGCGGACTACGGAGCTGGCCCAGGCGCGGGACGCCGCCGAGGCCGCCAACCGCGCCAAGAGCGTGTTTCTCGCCAACATGAGCCATGAGTTGCGCACGCCGCTCAACGGCATCATGGGCATGACCAGCCTGGCCTTGCGTTCGGCGACGAATGTGCAGCAGGCCGACCAGCTCACCAAGAGCATGGGCGCCTCGCGCCACCTCCTCGCCGTGATCAACGACATCCTCGACATTTCCAAGATCGAGGCGGACCGGATGACTCTCGAAGAGCGCAATTTCTCATTGCCCCAGTTGCTGGACGAAACCCTGCACATGCAGGACGGTGCCGCCCAGGCCAAGGGGCTGGGGCTGTCGTTCGAGGTAGCGGCAGATCTGCCGGAAGTGCTCTGCGGCGACGCGCTGCGCGTGCGCCAGGTGCTGCTGAATTTTGTCGGCAATGCCGTAAAGTTTTCAGAACGCGGCGCAATTCGCGTATGCGCTTCGGTGGCCGACCAGGATGGCACCACCGTGCTGTTGAAGCTGGAGGTCTGCGACGAGGGCATCGGCATCGCGCCCGAACTGCAGGAACGCCTGTTCCGGCCATTTAGCCAGGCCGACGACTCCTCGACGCGGCGCCACGGCGGCACGGGGCTCGGGCTCATCATCTCGCTGCGCATTGCGCGGCTGATGGGAGGCGATGTCGGTGTCGAGAGCGGGGCGGGTGCCGGGAGCACCTTCTGGGCGACGCTGCGGCTGCGCCGCGCGACGGACCAGCCTCGCGAGGTCGGGCCGAGCGTGGTTGGCGAAGTATCGGCCGCCGCGCTCCGGTGCGAGTTCGCGAATTGCCGCATCCTGGTGGCCGAGGACGATCCGGTGAACCAGGAAGTCGCCGTCTTTCTTGTCGAAGGCGCCGGCATGATCGCGGACCTCGCCGTCGACGGCCGGCAGGCCGTCGGCATGGCGCTGGCGCAACATTACGACCTGGTGCTGATGGATGTCCAGATGCCGGTGCTGAACGGCCTCGACGCGGCGCGGGAAATCCGCCGTCAGGCGGGACTCGAGCGGCTGCCGATCGTTGCCATGACCGCCAACGCCTTCAACGAAGACCGTGAAGAGTGCCTTGCAGCGGGAATGAACGACCATGTCGGCAAGCCCGTCGCGCCCGAGGCGCTGTACGCGATCATCCTGAAATGGCTGCGCCGGACGCGCGAGCGGGAAGACTCATGAAGAGCCGCGATGCGCTGCGGGTGGCGCTGCTGGTGCTCGGCATTTGCGGCGCGGCCGCCGCGCCGGCCCAGACGCCAGAACCCGTGGCCGAGGTCGGCGAAAATCTGGCCAATGCCAAGGCGGCGCTGGTCGGCATGGATGAACGCCATACCGAGCTTGAGACCGCGAACCGCGACCTCGCCGAAAAGCTGCGCCAACAGGAAAAGACCAACAAGGAACTGAACGCGAGCGTCACCCGCCTGACGCAGTCGCTGGCTGCCAGCCAGGCGGCGACGCGCAAGTTCTCCGGCAACCTGTCGCGCCGCTTGTACCGGAATGTCTCGCGCCATGTTGCCGCCATGCCGGCGGTCGCCATCCCGTATGTCGGCGCTGGCGTTACGGCGGCCATGACCGGGCTCGACATCCGCGAAGGCTGCGATGCATTGCGCGAGCTCAACGAAATGAATCGCGCCATGCAGCTGGAGCCGGAAAACGAAGCCCCGGTGTGTGCGATGCAGGTCGGCCCGCGCGAGGAGATCATCAACAAGGTGCTGGCCAACTGGCGCACGGCCTACGCGGTGGCCGCCGCGTGGACCAACCAGTACGAGATCTGGTTGGCGCCGGAGCCGATTCCGGTGGAGCCGGCGCGCGCGATCGAGCTATGGACCGCGGTATTCGGCAGCTTGCCCAATCCTTCGGTGCGGACCGTGACTGCCGCCCCGCGCGGCCCGACGCCGCCAATCGCGCCGCTGGCACCGACGCTGCCCAACTATCCGGCGCGGTGAGGCCTCCCCGCCGGGCTACATCAAGACAATGTCGTACTGTTCCTGGGTGTAGCCGCTCTCCGCGTGCAGCGAAATCGGCATGCCGATGAATTCCGACAGCATCGCCACGGCTTGTGATTCCTCTTCCAGGAACAGGTCGATCACCACCGGCGCGGCCAGCACGCGCATCTCGCGCGCGGTGAATTGCCGTGCCTCGCGCAGCAACTCGCGCAATACTTCGTAGCAGATGGTCTGCGCGGTTTTCACCTCGCCGCGTCCGCCACAGGTCGGGCAGGGCTCGCACAGCACGTGGGCGAGGCTCTCGCGCGTGCGCTTGCGCGTCATCTCGACCAGGCCGAGCTGGGTGAAGCCGGAGACGGTGATGCGCGTGTGGTCGCGGGCCAAAGCCTTGTTGAATTCGGCCAGCACGGCTGCCTTGTGCTCTTCATCTTCCATGTCGATGAAGTCGGCGATGATGATGCCGCCCAGATTGCGCAGGCGCAGCTGGCGGGCGATGGTCTGCGCCGCCTCGAGATTGGTCTTGAAGATGGTGTCGTCGAAATTGCGCGAGCCGACATAGCCACCGGTGTTCACGTCGACCGTGGTCATCGCCTCCGTCTGGTCGAAGATCAGGTAGCCGCCCGACTTGAGGTCGACGCGGCGCGCCAGAGCCTTCTGGATCTCCTCTTCGACCCCGTGCAGGTCGAACAGGGGACGCTCGCCGGTGTAATGCAGCAGGCGGTCGCTGACCTGCGGCACGTATTCCTTGGCGAAGACTTGCAGTTTCTGGAAGTTCTCGCGCGAGTCGATGAGTACGGCGCTGGTCTCACTGGTGACCAGGTCGCGCAGCACGCGCTGCGCCAGGGTCAGGTCCTCGTGCAGCACCATCGGCGGCAGGGCGCCGATGGTGCGCGTCTGGATCTCGCGCCAGATGCGCCGCAGGTAGGCGATATCGGCGGCCAGTTCCTCGTCGCTGGCATGGGCGGCCACCGTGCGCAGGATGTAGCCGCCGGGCTGGTCGTGCGGCAGCAGCGCGGCGATGCGGGAGCGCAGGGTCTCGCGCTCGGCCTCCTCGGCGATGCGCTGGGAGATGCCGATGTGGTTGTCTTGCGGCAGGTGCACCAGCAGGCGCCCGGCGATGGAAATTTGCGTAGTGAGTCGGGCGCCCTTGGTGCCGATCGGGTCCTTCTGCACCTGGACCATGATCGATTGCCCTTCGCTGAGGATGCGCTCGATGGGCCGGACTTCGTGGCCGTTGTGGCCGTTTGCGGCCAGCCGCTCGCTCCAGATGTCGGCGACATGGAGAAAGGCGGTGCGCTCCAGCCCGATCTCGATGAAGGCTGATTGCATGCCGGGCAGCACGCGCACGACGCGGCCGAGATAGACGTTGCCGACGATGCCGCGACCGTTGGTGCGCTCGATGTGCAGTTCCTGCACCACGCCTTGCTGCAGCAGGGCGGCGCGGGTTTCCTGCGGCGTGAAATTGATCAGGAACTGTTCGGTGGTCATCGGGATGGCGTCGGGTCTAGAGCGGGTAGCCGAATTCTCTCAGCAACAGCGCGGTTTGGCACAAGGGCAGGCCGACGATTCCGGAGTGCGAGCCGCGGATCTCCTCGACGAAAACTGCGGCGCGGCCCTGGATGCCATAGGCGCCGGCTTTGTCCATCGGGTCGCCGGTTTGCACGTAGCGCCGGATCTCATCGGCCGCAAGCGTGCGAAAGCGCACCTCGCTGACCGACAGGCGATGTTCGAGGCGGTCGCCGCGCGCCATGGCGATCGCGGTCAGCACCCGATGGCTGCGGCCGGAAAGCCGCGCCAGGATGGTTTCGGCGTCGGCGGCATCGCGCGGCTTGGCGATGACTTCGCCATCGACGTCAAGCGTGGTGTCGGCGGCCAGCACCGGATGCACCATCAGCGGCCGGCGTTTCAACAGGTCGGCGCCGAAGCGGGCCTTGGCGCAGGCGACGCGCACGACATAGGCATCCGGGGTTTCGCCGGGCAGGCATTCCTCGCTGACTTCGCGGTCTTCGCGCGGGTCGCCGCGAAACAGCAGCAGGTCGAAGCGCACCCCGATCTGGGTCAGCAATTCGCGGCGGCGCGGGCTGCGTGATGCGAGATAGATGCGCGGGTCCATCATGTCCTGGATCGGTGGTTGGCTCGGGGCCGGAGCATAGCTTCAGTCACGATGGTAGGGGTGGCCCTTTGTCACGCTGACCGCCCGATACAGGGCCTCGGCGAGCACCACGCGCACCAGCGCATGGGGCAGTGTCAGGCTCGACAGCCGGATCGATTCGTCGGCGCCGTCGAGGATGCGCGGATCGAGTCCGTCGGGGCCGCCGATCATGAAGGCGACATCGCTGCCGCCGCCCATCCACTTTTCCAGTCGAGTCGCCAGTTGGCGCGTGGTCAGCGCCTCGCCGCGCTCGTCGAGTGCGACACGGCGGCAGCCGGCTGGCAGGCGCGCATCGATGCGTTCGGCCTCCAGCGCCATCATCGCCGCCGGCGTCTTGCCCGTGGTACGCGGTTCGGGGCGGATCTCGACCAGTTCCAGCGGCAGTTCGCGCGGCATGCGTTTGGCGTAGTCGTTCCAGCC
>CAJBYR010000019.1 GCA_903959855.1 uncultured beta proteobacterium | reverse complement strand
GCGGGCGTCGCCATGCCGCGCTTTTTCTTGAAGGTTTCTCGCACCCGGTCAAAGACCACCACAGACTCGTTGACCGAATAGCCGAGCACGGCCAGCACTGCCGCCAGCACCGGCAGCGAAAATTCCCACTGGAAGAAGGAAAAGAAGCCGAGGATGATCACCACGTCGTGCAGGTTGGCGATAATGGCCGAGACCGCGAAGCGCCATTCGAAGCGCATCGCCAGGTAGAGCATGATGCCGATGACCACCAGCAGCAGGGCCAGCGCGCCGTCCTCGGCCAGTTCCTTGCCGACCTGCGGACCGACGAACTCGACGCGCTTGAGTTCCGGCGCTGCGCCTCCAGCGGTTTGCGCACCACCGGACACCTTGGCCAGCGACGCCATGACGCGCTCGCCGACCTTGCCGCTTTCACTCTCCTTGGTGTCGCGAGAGAGCGGGACGCGGATCAGGACGTCGCGCGAGGAGCCGAAGTTTTGCACCTGCGGGTCGGCAAAGCCGTCGGTTTCGAGCTGCTTGCGGATCTGCTGCAGGTCCGGAGCCTGGGTGTAGGACACCTCCAACAGCGTCCCGCCGGTGAACTCGATCGACAAATGCAGGCCGCGCGTGGAGAGGAAGAACACTGCCAGCAGGAAGGTAACCAACGAGATAACGTTGAACACCAGCGCATGGCGCATGAAGGGAATGTCTTTGCGAATGCGGAAGAATTCCATGTCTTAGACCCCCGGCTTCCAGATCTGGCCGATCGATATTGATTCAAGTTTGCGCCGGTGGCCGTAGATCAGGTTGATCGCGGCGCGCGACACGACCACCGAGCTGAAAATAGAGGTCAGAATGCCCAGGCAATGCACCACGGCAAAGCCGCGCACCGGCCCGGAGCCGAAGATCAGCAACGCGACCCCGGCGATCAACGTGGTGATGTTCGAATCGAGAATCGTTGCCCAGGCGCGCTCGTAGCCGGCGGTAATCGAGGCCTGCGGTGAATTTCCGGCTCGCAACTCCTCGCGCACCCGTTCGTTGATCAGCACGTTGGCGTCGATCGCCATGCCCAGGGTCAGTGCGATGGCAGCGATGCCCGGCAGGGTCAGGGTGGCCTGCAGCAGCGACAGCAGGGCAATCAGGAACAGTACGTTGGCCGACAGCGCAAACACGGAGACGAAACCGAACAACAGGTAATAACTGACCATGAACAGCGAAATCGCCATGAAGCCCCAGAGCGTCGAGTTGAAGCCCTTGGCAATGTTGTCGGCACCCAGGCTGGGGCCGATCACGCGCTCCTCGATGATGTCCATCGGCGCCGCCACCGCACCCGAGCGAATCAGGATGGCCAGGGTGTTGGTCTCTTCCGGCGAGAACATGCCGGTAATCTGGAAGCGGTTGCCGAATTCGCCCTGGATGGTGGCCACCGAGATCGCTTCGGGCTTGCCCTTTTCGATCAGGATGATGGCCATCATTTTCTTCAGGTATTCCCGGGTCACATCGCGCATGATCCGGCCGCCGGCGGCATCAAGCTGCACCGCGACTGCCGGGCGCTGATTCTCATCGAAGGTTGCCTGCGCGCCGTTGAAGCGATCGCCGGTGAGAACCACAAGTTTCTTGACCGCCACCATGGTGGTGGTGCCGTCGCGACGTCGTTCCGGTATCAGGTCGGTGCCGGCCGGCGCATCGTTGCCCGATACCGAAGGCTGCTCGACCATGCGCACCTCAAGGGTGGCCGTACGTCCGATCAGATCCTTGGCCCGCGCCACATCCTGCACACCAGGCAACTGGACCACGATGCGATCGGCACCCTGCTGCTGGATCACCGGTTCCGCGACCGCCAGTTCGTTGATGCGCTTGTTGAGAGTGGCGATATTCTGTTTCAGCGCGTCGTCCTGAAAGGTCTTGGCTGCCTGCGGCTTGAGCGTCACTACCAAGGTGAAATCGGCGCCGGTCTGGCCTTCGGCCACATCCAGGTCAGGCTGGCTGCCAGCGATGACCTGCTTCGCCTTGTCACGCATCTCGGTGTCGCGAAACTGGACATTCACCACCTGTCCGCTGCGGGCAATGCCGGCATGTCGCAGGTTCTTGTCGCGCAAAAGGGTTCGCAGATCGGCCGCAACCGAATCGAGGCGCTTGGTCAGAGCACCTTTCATATCCACCTGCAGCAGAAAATGCACGCCACCACGCAAATCCAGGCCAAGGTACATCGGCAGTGCGTGGATGCTCGTCAGCCAATTGGGCGAGTTAGACACCAGGTTCAGCGCCACGCTGTAAGCCGCGTCCGCCGGCACCGGATTCAACGCCTTTTCGATGGCGTCCTTTGCCTTTAGCTGCAGGTCGGTATCGGCCAGCCGCACCCGGATGCTGTTGAGATCGAGATAGACACCTTGCGGCACCACCGATGCGGCCTTGAGGGCGGCTTCGACCTGGTTCATCAGTTTCAGGTCGACCTTGTGCGTCGCCTTGACACTGGCCACCTGCACCGCCGGCGCTTCACCAAAGAAGTTGGGCAGGGTGTACAGCAAGCCAAGCACCAGTGCGATGAGCACGATGGCGTTCTTCCAGAGCGGATAGCGGTTCATCTTGCGGAAACTGAGGAGGGAAGGAAGTGGGTGGAGCGGCTACCTTGCGGCACCGCCCGTACCCGGGCAGGTCACAGCGATTTCAGCGTTCCCTTGGGCAGCAAGGCACCCACGGCGGACTTTTGCAGAGTGATGACGATCGGGCCATCCTTGCCTTCGGCAACCTCGACACTGAGGTAGTTTTCGCCGACTTTGGCGATGCGACCGGTCATCCCGCCCTGGGTGACGATTTCGTCGCCCTTGGCCAATTCACCCACCATCTTCTGGTGCTCCTTGGCCTTTTTCATTTGCGGCCGGATCATGATGAACCAGAGTACGACGAACATCAGGATGATCGGCAGCATGCCCATCAGGCCGCCCGTAGGGTCCGCGGCGGCTCCGGCCGCCTGAGCGTAAGCATTTGAAATCAGCACTGGAAACTCCCGTTGCGAATCGTGTAAAGCGCGGAATTATACCTGTTCGCCCAAGGCGCTTCCGGCGCCGGCGGCGCGTCCGGTATGGAAGTCCGCGACAAAGGCTTTGAATCTTCCTTGCTCGATGGCGACACGCATTTCCGCCATCAGGGTCTGGTAGTAAAAGAGGTTGTGCAGCGTGTTCAGGCGCGCGCCAAGGATCTCGCCCGTCCGGTGCAGATGGTGCAGGTAAGCGCGACTGAAGTTGCGGCAGGTGTCGCAACCACAGCTCGGGTCCAGCGGGCCGGTATCCGACTTGTAACGGGCGTTCTTGATCTTGATGTCGCCATGGCGGGTAAACAGCCAGCCGTTGCGCGCATTGCGCGTCGGCATCACGCAATCGAACATGTCCATACCCTGCCCGACCGCAAATACCAGGTCCTCGGGCGTACCCACACCCATCAGATAGCGGGCTTTGTCGGCCGGCAGGCGCGGCGCCGTGTGCGCCAGAATGCGCGCGAACTCTTCCTTGGGCTCGCCCACCGAGAGTCCGCCGATGGCAAAGCCGTCGAAACCGATTTCGACCAGCGCCTCCAGCGATTCGTCGCGCAGGCCCTCGTGCATGCCGCCCTGCACGATGCCGAACAAGGCATTCGCATTCCTCAGCCGGTCGTGTTCGTCCCTGGACCGCCTTGCCCAGCGTAGTGAAAGGCGCATGGAATCCGCGGCGGCTGCATGATCGGCGGGATAGGGCGTGCATTCGTCGAAGATCATTGCCACGTCCGAATTCAGCACGTGCTGGATGCGCATGGATTCCTCTGGCGTGAGGAACAAGCGGTCGCCGTTGATCGGCGAGGCGAAGCGCACGCCTTCTTCACTGATCTTGCGCAGCTCGCCCAGCGAGAACACCTGAAAGCCACCCGAATCGGTAAGGATGGGACCGTCCCAGGCCATGAAGCGATGCAGTCCGCCATGCGCCGCGATCACCTCCAACCCAGGCCGCAGCCAGAGGTGAAAGGTATTGCCCAACACCATCGCAGCACCCAGCGCCACCAACTCGTCAGGCGCCATGGCCTTGACCGTGCCGTAGGTTCCTACGGGCATGAACGCCGGAGTCGGCATCGTGCCGTGGGCGAGAATCAGATTGCCGCGCCGCGCGGCGCCATCCGTGGCCAGCAGTTCGAAACTCATGGGGAAGACATCCTGTGCAGCAGCATGGCATCGCCGTAGCTAAAAAACCGGTAGCGCGCGTCGATGGCATGTCGATAGGCCTGGCGTACCTCGTTGAGTCCGGCAAACGCCGACACCAGCATCAACAGCGTTGACTTGGGCAAATGAAAATTGGTGATCAGCAGGTCGACCAGCTTGAAGCGAAAGCCCGGGGTGATGAAAATCGCCGTCTCGCCAGCGCCGACTCTCAAGTCGCCGTTGATCGCTGCAGCTTCCAGTGTGCGCAGCGTCGTCGTACCCACAGCCACGACGCGACCACCGGCGGCACGGGTCGCCGCGATGGCCTCGGCGGTTGCCTGGGGAACGGCATAGCGTTCGGTGTGCATGTGATGTTGCGCCAGATTGTCGGTGCGCACCGGCTGGAAGGTGCCGGCGCCGACATGCAGCGTGACATAGGCAGTTTCGATGCCGGCCGCACGTAGCGCCGTCAGCAGTTCCTGATCAAAATGCAAACCCGCTGTCGGCGCCGCAACCGAACCCTTTTCACGCGCAAACACTGTCTGGTAGCGTGCCTCGTCGCCAGACTCCGGTGTACGCTCGATGTAAGGCGGCAGCGGCAGGCGCCCGTGGCGCTCGATCAACTCGGCGGCGTCGCCCGGAAAACGGAGGTGATAAAACTCGCCCTCGCGCCCGATGACTTCGACGTCAATCGCGTCTTCGAGGTTCAGCCGGGCACCGGGCTTGGGCGACTTGCTGGCCCGCACCTGCGCGATGACTTCGGAATTGCTGACGAGCCGTTCCACCAACACCTCGACCTGGCCACCGCTGTCCTTGCGCCCGAGCAAGCGTGCGTGCAGCACGCGGCTGTCATTCATCACCAGCAGGTCGCCGCGGCGCAAAAGCCGTGGCAATTCAGCAAATTGCCGGTCGGCAAGGCAAGCGCCGTCGAGTTCCAGCAGGCGACTTGCGGAACGTTGCGGCAGCGGGGTCTGGGCGATCAGTTCGGGCGGCAGGAAGTAATCGAAATCCGCCAGTGTCAGCGCGGCAGTATTCAGTTCGCCGTATCCACGTCGCCGTGACGCCGGAACGCCTCCGGATCGAGCAGGATGAGTTGCCCGTCACGTTCCTCGATCAGTCCCTGCGCGGCGAGATCGCGCATGACGCGACTGACCATCTCGCGCGAGGCACCGATCATCTTGCCGATATCCTGCTTGGTCAGTTTCTGCGTCACCACCTTGCGCCCGTCGACATTTTCCGCCGACTCGAGCAACAAGCGCGCCACGCGTCCATAGACATCCAGCAGAGCGAGGCTTTCGATATTGCGATCGGCCATGCGCAGGCGCTTGGTCAGGTTGCGCATGATGAACAGCGATACGTCGGGGTTGTCCACCAGGCATTGTTTGAAATCCGCCTTGCCCATGACCACCACCTGACTCGACTCCACGGCCAACACGGTGGCAGAGCGTGGATGGTCGTCGAGCACGCCCATTTCACCAAAGAGTTCGCCCGGGCCGAGCTTGGAAAGAATCACCTCGCGCCCGTCCTCGTCGCTCACCTGGACCTTGAGCGCGCCGGAGAGTACGAAATAGATGTTGTCGGTGGAGTCGCCGGCGCTGAGTACCACGGTGTTGCGCGGTATGGCGCGCAGCATGGCCACGCGCATCAGCGGCTTGAGACATTCGTCGTCCAGCGTCTCGAAAATCGGCAATGCCCGCAGCACGGTCATTGCAACTCCAGGCTTCGGCGACATCCATTCCCCCTGTCTGTATTTCCAAGGCTTCGGACCGGCCCTCCGCCGATCACCCCGCCAGCGGACAGAATACCCGCTTATCCACATCGCGTTGGCGAGATATTTGGTGCCGGGGGGGGAAGTCGAATCCCCATGCCTTGCGGCGGCGGTGTTTGAGACCGCTACGTCTACCGATTCCGTCACCCCGGCACGGGATGCCAACACGCAGGGATGCCGCTTGCGTGCGGCGCGAATTATCCGACAAACTCGGCCGTCCCACAATGCTCGCGATCCGGGTCGCCACGGTCATTGCGCAGGAAATCCCCGCCGGCCTGCTGCCCGGGAACATCACGGCCCCGATCCCGGGCCGATTTCGCGTTCCGCCTATAATGCTCCGATGGTGCAGAGCAACAATTCCAATCCGGCCCGTAAGGAATCCCTCACCGCGCTGTCCATCGCGGCAATGGGGGTGGTTTATGGCGATATCGGGACCAGCCCGCTATACACCATGAAAGAGGTGTTCAACGGCCCACACGCGGTCGCCGTGACTCCGGACAATCTGCTCGGCATCCTGTCGCTCATTTTCTGGGCGCTGACCATCACCGTCTCGCTGAAATACGTCCTGTTCATTACTCGCGCCGACAACCGGGGCGAAGGCGGCATCATGGCCCTGACCTCGCTGGCGCTGCGCACGCGTGGCGCCGGACCCGGGCTGATGTGGTTGATGTCGATCCTCGGCATTTTCGGCGCCGGGCTCTTTTATGGCGACGCCGTAATCACGCCCGCCATGTCCGTCCTGTCGGCGGTCGAGGGCCTGGAAATCGCTACCCCGATGTTCAAGCCCTACGTCGTGCCCATCACCATCGGCGTACTGTGCGCTCTGTTCCTCCTCCAGCCGCGTGGAACGGCCAGCGTCGGCGCCCTGTTCGGACCGGTCATGATGTTCTGGTTCGGCACCCTGGGCGTCCTCGGCATCTACAACATCCTGCGCCATCCTGATGTCATGGCCGCGATCAATCCCTGGTACGCGGTGCATTTTTTTCTCGAAAACCGCGGCCATGCCTACCTCGCGCTCGGCGCCGTGGTGTTGGCGATCACGGGTGGCGAAGCGCTTTACGCCGACATGGGCCACTTCGGCCGCCGTCCGATCAAATGGGCCTGGCTGGTTTATGTATTCCCCTGCCTTTACCTGAACTATCTCGGCCAGGGCGCTCTGATCCTGGACAATCCTGCCGCCGTGAAGAATCCATTCTTCCTTTTGGTGCCGGAGATCCTGCTCTACCCCATGGTCGCCCTGGCCACGGCCGCCACGGTAATCGCCTCGCAGGCCGTCATCTCGGGCGCTTTTTCGCTGACCAGCCAGGCCATGCAGCTCGGCTACTGCCCGCGCATCCAGGTCAAATTCACCTCGGAACGCGAAAAAGGGCAGATCTACATCCCCAACGTCAACTGGCTGTTGTTGCTGGCAGTAATCATTCTGGTCCTGGGCTTCAAGTCATCGTCCAACCTTGCCTCGGCTTACGGCATCGCCGTCACGCTGACAATGATGATCGACACCCTGCTCGCCTTTGTCGTGGTCCGCGCGCTGTGGAACTGGAGCTGGCTCCAGGCGGGTATTTTCCTGACCCTGTTCTTTGTTGTCGACTTCGCCTTCTTCTCCGCCAACCTTGTAAAGATCCTCGACGGTGGCTGGTTCCCGTTGGCACTCGGCCTTGCAGTGTTCACCCTGCTTGCTACCTGGAAGCGCGGTCGCAGCCTGCTCTACGAAAAGCTGCAGCAGGACTCGATGCCGCTCGATGCCTTCATCTCCAGCCTGAACTATGGCGGACCACATCGCGTTCCCGGCACCGGAATTTTCATGACCACCCGTCCGGATGGCGTGCCGCGGGCGATGCTGCACAACCTGCTGCACAACAAGGTGCTGCATGAACGGGTGATCCTGCTCAACGTCAACATTCAGGATATCCCGCATGTTGCCGAAACCGAGCGCATGCAGGTTGAACCGCTGCCGGACGGCTTCTATCGAGTCATGCTCAACTATGGGTTCAAGGACGACCCCAACATACCGGTGGCGCTGGAAATGTGCGGCTACAAGGGAATGGCGCCGGTGGAGATGATGGAAACCTCGTTCTTCCTCGGGCGCGAAACCATTGTTCCCAACCGGGTGCCTGCCATGACGCTTTGGCGGCAGGTTCTTTTCATGTGGATGTTCCGCAACGCGGACACGGCCACTGACTACTTCAAGCTGCCGACCAACCGCGTCGTCGAACTGGGCACCCAGGTCGAGCTCTAAGTCCTTAGTACAAATCAGGCTGATTGATTTGCTCATCATCCCGTATGATTTGCAAACTTAGGCCAAGCGCGAAACAATGCGCGTTTGCTGGCGGGTATTTTGATACCTTCCGGCTTTCTTTTGCACAAAGGAGGAGACCATTACATGAACACGACCCGCAGAACGGTACTCAAGGGCGCGACAGCCAGTGGCGTGCTGGCCGGCCTGATCGCCGCTGGCGCTCTGCGCCCGACCCAGGTGCTGGCCGCTGACTGGAACAAGGCCGCATTCGACGCCAAGGATACGTCCGCCGCCCTCAAGGGACTCGGCGCCGGCACGGCCGCCGAAAGCAAGGACCTGATCCTCAAGGTGCCGGATATCGCCGAAAACGGCGCCGTGGTCCCGGTCGATGTCACCAGCAACATTCCCAACACCAGTTCCATCGCGATTCTGGTCGATAAGAATCCCACCGCATTGAGCGCCATGTTCACCTTTGCCAACGGTGCCCTGCCCGACGTTTCGGCGCGCATCAAGATGGGCCAGACCTCGCTGGTCAAGGCCGTGGCCAAGGCGGGAGACAAGTTCTATGTCGCCCAAAAGGAAGTCAAGGTAACCGTCGGCGGCTGCGGCGGCTGATCCACAACGGACAACAAAGGAAAAACCATGGCAGATCCGATGAAGATTCGCGCCCAGATGAAGGGCGACGTTGCGGAAATCCGCATCCTGATGGGCCACGCGATGGAAACCGGCCAGCGCAAAGACGCTGCCGGCAACACCGTGCCCGCCCATTTCATCCAGACCATCACCATCGACGTTGGCGGCAAGCGCGTCGTCGACGGCCAGACCGGCACCGCGATTTCCCGCAATCCTGTCTTCGGCTTCAAGATGAAGGGCGCGAAGGTTGGTGACAAGGTCGTCGTCAACTGGGTGGATAACAAGGGTGACAAGCGCACCGACGAAGCCACCGTGGCATGATGCAGTCGCATTAGAGTCGCCAGAGCCGGCACAAGACCGGTGGCAAATTCCCTGGAGGAGAGAAGATGAAGAGTCACGTCGCACTCATGGCCGCCTTGTCGGTGGCCCTGGTCGGGCCAGCCGCCGCCCAGACCAAGGACGCCAACGCGGAGTTCGAAAAATTTCGCGCCGAAATGGAAGAAAGCAGTCCCGCCGAGTTGTTCGAGGCGCGGGGAGAAGAACTTTGGAAGGCAAAGCGTGGCCCGAACAAGGTATCGCTGGCCGAAAGCTGCGACCTCGGGCAAGGCCTAGGCAACGTGGAAGGTGCCTATGTGCGCACCCCACGCTACTTTGCCGATGCCGACGCCGTAATGGACATCGAACGCCGCCTCGTCTGGTGCATGGTCGAAAAGCAGGGCTTCAAGTTCGAAGACATCGCCAAGAAGCCCTTCCAGGGCGCCAACGACAACAACGCCCCCGACATCACCAATCTGGTGACCTACGTTGCCAGCGGCTCGCGCAACATGAAGTTCGACATGCCGCTGCATGACGCCAAGGTGCGTGACGCCTTTGAAACCGGCAAGGCCATGGCGGCCTACCGCGCCGGCCCCTACGATTTCTCCTGCAATACCTGCCACGGCACCGACGGCAAGCGCATCCGCATGCAGAACCTGCCCAACCTCGCCACCTCCGAGGGCGCCATCCGCGGCGTCCAGGGCTGGCCCGGCTACCGCATGACCGGCGGCGTGATGCTGACTTCGCAATGGCGCATGAACGACTGCTTCCGCCAGCAGCGCTTTCCCGAACCCAAATACGCCTCGCAGGCTGTCACCAACCTGATTGCCTACATGACCGGCAATGCCAACGGCCAGTTGTACAAGGGCCCGGGCATCAAGCGCTAAGGAGACCATGATGAAAACACTAGCCATGATTTCCGGCGTCGCCGCCGCCGTTGCCCTGCTTGCCGGCTGCGCCGGTGGCCCCAGTCGCAGCGACGCTGAATACCGCCAGCTTGCGCTCGACACCATCAAGCGTGATTTCCAGGCCAAGGGCCAGGCCAAGTACGACCGGCTGACCGCCGACGAGGTACAGCAGGCCTGCAATGCCCACGCCAACAACCCTCCGGCCGATCTAGTGCTCAAGCTGACCGGCGCCCAGTTCGCTGGCATCAAGCTCCCGGCCGACAATAGCTACCTCGGCGACTGGAAGGAGGGCGAAAAGATTGCCCAGAGCGGCCGGGGCTTTACCTGGTCCGACAAGGCCACCGACCCGGCCGGCGGCAACTGCTACAACTGTCACCAGATCGGCCCTCAGGAGTCATCCTTCGGCACCTTGGGGCCCAGCCTGCTGGGCTACGGCAAGACAAGGGGCAATTCGCCGGAAATGCAGAAGTACACCTATTCCAAGATCTATAACTCCAAGGCCTTCAACCTCTGCTCGGAGATGCCGCGCTTCGGCCATGCCGGCGCGCTGAACGAAACCCAGATCAAGCACCTGGTAGCCCTGTTGCTCGATCCCGCATCGCCGGTCAACAAGTAATCCTTTGCGTGCAGCGGGCCTGGCCGGACGGCCAGGCCCGTTTCTTTTGGAGTTGCCCATGTCATCGATGAACCGCCGCGAATTCCTCCAGATTCTGGCCGCCGCCTCCGCCGCCGGCTTTGCCCTCGACTCGCGGCTGGCCTGGGCGGCCGGCAAGGGAGACAGCTTTTACGAACTGCCGCGTTTCGGCAATGTGCATCTGCTGCACTTCACCGACTGCCATGCGCAGTTGCAACCCGTGTATTTCCGCGAGCCCAGCGTCAACCTCGGTATCGGCGCCGCCACCGGCAAAGCGCCACATCTGGTCGGCGAGAAGCTGCTCAAGGCTTTCGGCATCAAGCCGGGGAGCATGGAAGCGCATGCCTTCAGTTTTTTGAATTTCGAAAAGGCGGCCAAGACCTACGGCAAGGTAGGCGGGTTTGCCCATCTGGCGACCCTGGTCAAACGCCTGCGTGCCGGCCGCCCCAACTCGCTGCTGCTCGATGGCGGCGATACCTGGCAAGGCTCGGCTACCGCGCTGTGGAGCAAGGGCCAGGACATGGTCGATGCCTGCAAGCTGCTGGGCGTCGACATCATGGCCGGCCACTGGGAATTCACGCTGGGCGACAAGCGCGTGCTGGAAATCGTCGAGCAGGATTTCAAGGGCAAGGTCGATTTCGTCGCCCAGAACATCAAGACCGCCGACTTCGGCGACAAGGTCTTCGAGCCCTACGCGATGCGCGAAATGAACGGCGTCAAGGTCGCCGTGATCGGCCAGGCCTTCCCCTACACGCCGATCGCCAACCCACGCTGGATGATCCCGGAGTGGACCTTCGGTATCCAGGACGACAACATGCAGAAGACGGTCGACGAGGCACGCGCCAAGGGCGCCCAGATCGTGGTCGTGCTCTCGCACAACGGCATGGACGTCGACCTCAAGATGGCCTCGCGGGTGACCGGCATCGACGCGATTCTGGGCGGCCATACCCACGACGGCGTGCCGCAACCGGTGGTGGTCGCCAATGCCAGCGGCAAGACCCTGGTCACCAACGCCGGCTCCAACGGCAAGTTCCTCGGCGTGCTCGACTTCGACGTCAAGGGCGGCCGGATCTCCGGCTTCCGCTACAAGCTGCTGCCGGTGTTCTCCAACCTGCTGCCTGCCGATGCCGAGATGACAGCGCTGATCGACAAGGTCCGCGCCCCGCACCTGGCGAAGCTGGAGGAAAAGCTCGCCGTCTCTGAAGGCCTGCTCTACCGCCGCGGCAACTTCAACGGCAGCTGGGACCAGCTGATACTCGATGCCATCATGGAAGTCCAGGGCGCCGACATCGGCTTCTCGCCGGGATTCCGCTGGGGCACCACGATCCTGCCGGGGCAAGCGATCACCTTCGAGCACCTGATGGACCAGACCGCCATCACCTACCCGCAGGCGACGCTGACCGAGATGAAGGGCGAGCAGATCAAGACCATCCTCGAGGACGTCGGCGACAACCTGTTCAATCCCGATCCCTATTATCAGCAGGGTGGCGACATGGTGCGCGTCGGCGGCCTTGAGTACACCTGCGACCCGAACGCAAAGATCGGCAATCGCATCCAGGACATGCGGCTCAAGGGAAAACTGCTGGAGGCCGACAAGACCTACAAGGTAGCCGGCTGGGCCCCGGTAGCCGAAGGCGCCAAGGGCGAACCGGTGTGGGATGTCGTCGCGCGCTACCTGCGCGACAAAAAGACGATCTCCCCGCGCAATCTGAACCAGCCAAAACTGGTCGGCATGAAGGGCAACGCCGGTATCGCGTAACACCCCGTTACAAGCCGGGCGGCAGCGATCGTCTAGAATCGGCGGCATGAACACCCCATCCCGCCTTGGCCTCGCCGCGCTGGCCCTGATCATCCTTGCCGGCGGCGGTTACGCGCTATGGCGCGCCAACGGCAACGGCGGCGACGCGCCGAAGTTCAAGCTGGCCAAGGCCGAATCCGGCCCGCTCACCGCCGTGGTTTCCGCCACGGGCACGCTCAACCCGGTGGTCTCGGTCCAGGTCGGCTCGCAGGTCTCCGGCCAGATCAAGGAGATCCTGGTCGACTTCAATTCGCCGGTGAAGGAAAACCAGCTCATTGCCCGCATCGACCCGGAAACCTTCCAGTATCGCGTGCGCCAGGCTGAGGCCGACCTCGAAGCCGCCCGCGCCGCGGTGGGCGTCCAGCAGGCGGAAGTACTGCGCGCCAAGGCCAATCTCGCCGAGTTCCAGCGCGACTACGAACGCAAGAAACTGCTGGTTGAAAAGAACTTCCTTTCGTCCGCCGAACGCGACAAGGCGCAAAGCGTCTATGACGCCGGCCACGCCGGACTGCAGGTTGCCGAATCGCAGGCGAAGAACGGCGAGGCCCAGGTGCGCCAGCGCCAGGCCCAGCTCTCGCAGGCGCGCATAGACCTCGAACGCACCTCGATCAAGGCGCCGGTGGATGGCGTCGTGGTCAAGCGCAGCATCGAACCGGGGCAGACCGTCGCCGCCAGCCTGCAGGCGCCGGAACTGTTCGTCATCGCCCGCAACCTCACCGACATGCAGGTCGAAACCTCGATCGACGAGGCCGATGTCGGCCGCATCCAGACCGGACAGAAGGCCACGTTTACGGTTGACGCCTTTGCCGGGCGCGCCTTCAGCGGCGAGGTCAAGCAGGTACGCAAGGCGGCCACCGTGGTATCCAATGTGGTGACCTATACCGTGGTGGTGTCGGCGGCCAATCCCGACCTCACCTTGCTGCCCGGAATGACCGCCAACGTGCGCATCATCACGGCACAGAAGGAGAAGGCACTGAAGGTACCGAATGCCGCGCTGCGTTTCCGCCCGCCGGGCAGCAGCGAGGAAAAGAAGCCCGCAGCCGCCGTCTCGTCAGCGCCGACTCCCGGGCCGGCGGGAGCCGGGGGGCCCAGTGGTGGTGGCCTCAGCGCCATCCGTGATCGCCTGGTCGCCGAACTCAAGCTCGACACGGACCAGCAGGCCAAGGTTGATACGATTTTCGATGCCATGCGTGACAAGTTCCGTGCCGCGCGAGATCTTCCCGAGGCTGAACGGACCAAGGCTTTGGAACGCAACCGTGCCGAAATCCGCGAAAAGGTCTCGGTGCTTCTGACGCCCGAGCAGAAAAAGCGCTATGACGAAATGGCCGCCGAAGCGCAGGCAGCGCGTGCCGGTGGCGGTGGTGGCAGCGGCCGCATCTGGATTCCCGGCGAGGACGGCGCACCCAAATCCGTCAGCGTCCGCCTCGGGCTCACCGACGGCAGCATGACCGAAATCGTGTCCGGCGAGATCAAGGAAGGCAGCGAAGTCATCGTCGGCCAGCAAACCGCCGCTTCGGCGGGAGCAAAGCCGGCCGGCACGCCGGGCCCGCGCCTGTTCTGAGAGCCGCCGCCATGGCCGGGACGCTGATCCGCGTCGAGCAGCTCGCCAAGGAATACCGCATGGGCAGCAATGTGGTACCGGCGCTGCAAGGTGTCAGCCTGGAAATCCAGGCCGGGGAATTCGTCGCCGTGATGGGGCCCTCGGGCTCGGGAAAGTCCACCTTCATGAACCTGCTTGGCTGCCTCGATCATCCCAGCGGCGGCAGCTACTGGCTGGATGGCGAAGAAGTCTCGCAGCTATCCGGCGACGAACTGGCCCAGGTGCGCAACCGCAAGCTGGGTTTTGTGTTCCAGCATTTCAACCTGCTGGCGCGCACCTCGGCGCTGGACAACGTCGGCCTGCCGCTGCTGTATAGCCACATGCCGCTGCACGAACGCAGGCAGCAGGCCGAACGGCGTTTGCAGCAGGTGGGGCTGGCCGAGCGCATGGACCACCACCCGGCGCAACTCTCGGGCGGCCAGCAGCAACGTGTCGCCATCGCCCGTGCGCTGGTCAACAACCCGCAACTGGTGTTGGCGGACGAACCCACCGGCGCCCTCGATTCGCGCACCAGCATCGAGATCATGGCCCTGCTGCAGCAGCTCAACCGCGAAGGCATCACCATCGTGGTGGTGACGCATGAACACGACGTCGCCAGCTTCGCCGGACGCATCATCAATTTCCGCGACGGCAGGGTGATCCAGGATCACGCCAATCAGGCCGCCGACGCCGCGGCGATGCTCGCATGAACTTCGCCGCCACGCTCAGGATTGCGCTGCTCGCGCTGCGCGTGAACAAGATGCGCTCGGCGCTGACCATGCTCGGCATCATCATCGGCGTCGCCGCGGTGATTGTCATGATCGCGGTCGGCGGCGGTGCACAAGCGCGCGTCGAAGACCAGATCCGCAGCCTCGGTTCGAACATCATCATGGTGTTGTCCGGCTCCATGACCTCGGGCGGTGCGCGCGGCGGCGCCGGCTCGCAGCCGACCATCTCCGAGGACGACGCCTATGCCATCGGCCGCGAAATCGAGGAGATCCAGGCCGCCGCACCCACCCTGCGCGGCAACGGCCAGGTGGTGTTCGGCAACACCAACTGGTCGACGGTGTTCTACGGCATCACCCCCGACTACCTCGAAGTGCGGGAATGGGCCGTCATCGAAGGCCGCGGCTTCGAGCCCGCCGAGATGAACGGCGCCGGCAAGGTGGCCCTGATCGGGCAGACCGTGGCCAGGAACCTGTTCGGCGACGCCAGCCCCATCGATCAGGTGATCCGCGTGCGTAAAGTGCCGCTGACCGTCATCGGCGTGCTCGACCGCAAGGGCCAGAGCATGACCGGCCAGGACCAGGACGACATCCTGCTGATGCCGATCAGCACGGCTCGCAAGCGCGTACTGGGGGCGGCGATGGCCAAGTCGCGCAGCGTCTCGTCGATCATGGTCAAGGTGCGCCAGGGCCAGGACATGAGCGCGGCCGACCAGCGCATGCGCGAGTTGCTGCGCCAGCGCCACCGCCTGCAGCCCGGACAGGACGACGACTTCTTCGTCCGCAACCTCTCCGAGATCCTGCAGGCACAGGAGGCGTCGTCCAAGGTCATGGCCCTGCTGCTCGCCGCCGTAGCCTCGGTGTCGCTGCTGGTGGGCGGCATCGGCATCATGAACATCATGCTGGTCTCGGTCACCGAGCGCACCCGCGAGATCGGCCTGCGCATGGCCGTCGGCGCCCGCGGCCGCGACATCCTCACGCAGTTTCTGGTCGAGGCGGTGACCCTGTCACTGATCGGCGGCGCCATCGGAATCCTGCTCGGCGTCGGCGGCGCCATGGCGGTGGCCGAACTGGCCGGCTGGCGTACCGAATTGTCCGGCGCCTCCATCGTGCTGGCCGCCGGCTTTGCCGGGGCGGTCGGCATCTTCTTCGGCTACTACCCGGCGCGCAAGGCGTCGCGTCTGTTGCCGATCGAAGCATTGCGCTACGAGTAGCGCCGTCCCATGGGCAACGAAGTCGAACTCAAGCTGGCGCTCGATGAAGTCCATCAGGCGCGCTTGCTGCGCCATCCGCTGTTGCGCCAGGCCGGCGACCGCCACGTCACAATCCTCGACAACATCTATTACGACACCGCCACGCTGGCCCTAAGACGCCGCGGCATTTCCCTGCGCCTGCGGCGCCGGGGCGATACATGGCTGCGGACGGTAAAGCTGGCGGGCAGCGCAACGGCCGGACTCAGCAGCCGGCCGGAATGGGAACAGCCTTACGGTGGCCATTTCGACTTCTCCGATATCGAGCAGACGACATTGCGCAGCTGGCTGCAACGCCCTGAACTGCTGGCGCGCATCCTGCCTGTCTGCGAAACCCGATTTCGCCGCGTGACCTGGCGGCTGCCGGCGGAGACCGGCGCCGTGCTGGTCACCCTCGATCGCGGTTGGGTGATTGCCGACGGCAAACGCGAAGTGATTTCCGAAGTCGAACTGGAACTCGACGGTGCCCCGGTGCAAGCGCTGTTCCGCATCGCCGGCGAGCTCGCGGAACGGGTTTCCCTGACCCCGGCCGTACTTTCCAAGGCCGAGCGCGGCTATCGCCTGCACAGCGGCACGATGCCAGCGCCGGTGAAGGCCGGAGACATCCCCCTGTCGCCGGCGATGGGGCCCTTTGACGCTTTTTGCAAAATTGCGCTCTCCTGCCTCGAACACCTGCAGCAGAACCATCATGGCGCCCTGCACACGGGGGATGTCGAGTACATCCACCAAATGCGTGTCGCCACGCGCCGCCTGCGGGCCGCGCTGCGGCTGTTCGCTCCGGCGCTGCCGGAGGCGTTGCGCGACGGACTGCGGCAACCGATCGCGACGCTGACCAGGCAGCTGGGCCAGGCGCGCGACCTCGACGTGCTGCTCGGAGAAATCGTCGATCCCGTACTAAACGCGATGCCCGGGGAACCGCGCCTGTCGGCGCTGGCCGGCAACATCACCGAGCTGCGCTACCGGGTGCGCGCCGAAGTGCTGGCGGCGCTGGCCGCCCCGAGTTACGGACGCATGCTGCTCGGCGCCATCGAGGTCCTGCACCCGCTGACACCGCCGCTTTTGACCACCGCCACGCTCGGCGAATTTGCCGCGACGCGCCTGCGGCACCTATGCCGCAGGCTGCGCCGCCTGGCTACGACCGCGCGCGTCAGCAATCCGGCATCGCTGCATGAGCTGAGAATCGGCATCAAGCGCCTGCGCTATGCCTTGGAATTTTTCGCCACGCTGGCCACGGATCGCACGCTGCACCGCCTGCAGGAGCGGCTTGCCGCCGCCCAGGATACCCTCGGCAAGCTCAACGACCTGGCAAACGCCGGAATACTCTTGTCGGGTTGCGCCGGGCATGATCCCGGACTGCGCGAAGCCGTCGCCCTGATCGGCGGCTCGCATGGTGCGCGCCATGCACGGCTGCTGGAAGAGATTGCCGACGCCCTGCCGAAGCTCGCCAGATTACGCCTGCCAAGGCTGGAAATCGAAGCCGAAAGCCGCAACAGTCCACCCGCACTGTCCTGACCCACGGAACCTCATTTATGGACTTGATCCTCTGGCGCCATGCAGAAGCCGAAGATGCCGACGGCGAGATCGCCGACCTCGAACGCTGCCTGACGCGGCGCGGCGAAAAGCAGGCGAAGCGGGTTGCCCGCTGGCTGCTGGAACACCTGCCGGCGGAACGCAAAATTCTGGTCAGCCCCGCCCTGCGCACCAGCCAGACCGCCGACGCCCTGGGCTCGGCCTACGAGATCGAACCGCTGGTCGCGCCGGGCGCCACGGCCCATGACATCCTCACTGCCGCCGCATCGCCCCGGCACAGGGGCACGGTGCTGGTGGTCGGCCATCAGCCCAGTCTGGGCGAAGTGGCCTCGCTGCTGCTGACGGGCGATGAATCCGGCTTTTCGGTACGCAAGGGTGCCGTCTGGTGGTTCGAACATCGCAATCGCAGCGGAGGGCCGGAAGCCATCCTGCGCAGCGTGGTCGATCCCGAGCGAATGTAGGCTGGCAAGCGGCTGGAGTCCATCGGAAACAGGGGTTTCTGCGGAAAACTTGCAATTTGCACAGGCTTGCGGGTTGCGGAAAAGCCTCGCTTTTGATATTTTAAGGATCGAAATATCATCCTCAGGCGCTTTTCCTTCTCCGCGTCATACTGCCATGCCAAAAAACACCATTCCTGACAGCGAAACCCGTGCCACCGCAGAACACGCCAAGGATTTGCGCCTCTGGCTACGCATGCTGGCCTGCACCAACCTGATCGAAAACCACGTCCGCGCCAAACTGCGCAGCGATTTCGACATCACCCTGCCGCGCTTTGACCTGATGTCCCAGCTGGAGCGCTCGCCGCAGGGGCTCAAGATGGGCGAGCTTTCCAAGCGCATGATGGTCACCGGCGGCAATGTGACGGGCATCACCGACCAGCTGGTGCGCGAAGGCCTGGTGGTGCGTGAGGACAGCCCCAAGGATCGGCGGGCCTACATCGTCAAGCTGACAGCGGAAGGCCGCCGCAGCTTCCGCCGCATGGCGGAAGCCCATGAAGGCTGGATGGTTTCGCTTTTCGCCGGCATGGATGAAAAGCAGCGCGACGAACTCTACGACATGCTCGCCGTGCTAAAAAACAGCGCAGCGAAAGTGGCCGCGAAACGGTAAAGGCCTGCCCCGAATTACCTGAGCACAATGGGCGGTTTCACCGCCCATTTTTTCTTCAATGGGTCTATGCTAAAGGGTGTAAACCCGTGAGCCGACCGTGAAGAAAATCCTGCTCCCACTGCTGATCATCACGCTCCTAAGCTTCAGCGCCTTGTACAGGGTTGCCGACAGCCTGGACGAGATTGTCGCCGACGCCATCGCGCATCATGGCACCGTGATGACGCAGGCAAGGATCGGCGTCGAGAGCGTAGACATCGCCCCGAAGAACGGCAAAGGGATCATCAGCGGTTTGCTGGTCGGCAATCCCAAGGGCTTCAAGACGCCGTATGCCCTGCGCGTCAAACGCATCGACCTTGACATTGACCTCGCCACCATAGACAAGGACGTCACCGTGGTCCGCCTGCTGATCATCGACAAACCCGATGTGATCTACGAAAACGACGATACTCAGACCAATTTCGACGCCCTCCAGAAGAACATCGGCGCCTATCTGGGCCCCGCACGAAAGAACAAGCGCGGCGAAACGCTGTTGATCGTCGAGGAACTGACCATCTGCAACGCCAATGCGCGGGCCAGCGCCCCGTTCATGGGCGGCAAAACCATCAGTATCGCCCTGCCGGACATCGTGCTCAAGAACGTCGGCAAAGCCCAGGGGGGCATTACACCGGCCGAGCTTGGCCAGGAGATCGCCAGCGCGATGAGGGCCAAGCTCAGCGTCGCCGGCAACTTTGAACGCCTGAAGAAATCAGCCGGCACGTCCCTGGACAAGGCAGGCAACGTGATCCTGGGCCTGTTCAAATAGACCGCCGGGCGCGCCGCGCGCCTGTAATACAATATGGGTCCTGAGCGCCCTGCCGGTTGGCGCCGCCTGCGGCAATCCGCCGCAAATCCCTCAAGCGCTTCGCCGCCTGTACCGGTTCCCCGCGAGGGGCAGGCCGATTCAGGAGTTCCTATTGGACGCTAACGACAACGGCATTACCCCATCCATTCCCGTCGACACCGCTGCCGCCGCAGGGCCAGCGCCGACTTTTGACGAAATCGGCCTGCTGCCAGAACTGCTGCGCGCCGTCAAAGACAACGGCTACACGCACCCGACACCGATCCAGAGCCAGGCGATACCCATCATCCTGGCCGGCAAGGACGTCATGGGCGGTGCGCAAACCGGCACCGGCAAGACCGCCGGCTTCACCCTGCCCCTGCTGCAGCGCTTGGCCAAGTACGCGAGCTCCTCCCCATCGCCGGCGCGGCACCCGGTGCGCGCCCTGATCCTGGCGCCGACGCGCGAACTGGCGATGCAGGTACATGAAAGCGTCGTCACCTACAGCAAGCATCTGCCGCTGCGCTCGGTCTGCATCTACGGCGGCGTCGATATCCGCCCGCAGATCGCCCAGTTGCGCGAGGGCCGCGAAATCGTCGTCGCCACGCCGGGCCGCCTGCTCGACCACGTCGAGCAGAAGAGTGTCTCCTTCGCCCAGGTCGAGGTGCTGGTGCTCGACGAAGCCGACCGCATGCTGGACATGGGCTTCATCCCCGACATCAAGCGCATCCTCGCCATGCTGCCCAAGGAGCGCCAGAGCCTGCTGTTCTCGGCTACCTTTTCCAACGAGATCAAGAACCTCGCCGACAGCATGCTGAAGTCGCCGCAGCTGATCGAAGTGGCACGGCGCAACGCCGTCTCCGAGACCATCACCCACCGCGTCTATCCGGTCGCCTCCGACCTCAAGCGCAGCCTGCTGGTGCACCTGCTGACCCACGATGACGAAAACGCCAAGCAGGTGCTGGTATTCGTCGGCACCAAGTTCGGTGCCAGCCGGCTCGCGGTCTATCTGGTACGTCAGGGCATCGCCGCCGACGCCATTCACGGCGACAAGAGCCAGCAACAACGCACCGAGGCGCTGGAAGGCTTCAAGTCCGGCAAGATCCGCGTGCTGGTGGCCACCGACGTCGCCGCGCGCGGCCTCGACATCGACGACCTGCCCCACGTCATCAACTACGAACTGCCGCACACCGCCGAGGACTACGTACACCGCATCGGCCGCACCGGCCGCGCCGGCAAGCACGGCAATGCCACATCACTCTTCTCGCCGGAAGAATCCCAGCGCCTGGCCGACATTGAAAAGCTGGTCAAGCGCAAGATCGAGCGCGTCGAAATCAGCGGCTTCGCCGAGCTGGCGCCGGTGCATGAAAGTGCGCCGCCGAGCAACCGCGGCCACCGTCGCGAGCACCTCGAGCGTGCCCGCGAAAAGGCTCGCGAACGCGACCGCTCGCAGACGCTGGACGGAACCCGGCCGGCCGGCCGCGAACTGCCGACCCCCGCCGTGCGCGAACTGCCGTCTCCCGCCGCCCACGTGCCGCGGTTCGACCCGCGCCTGCCCAAGCTCGATTTCGATCCCGCCAAGCCCTACGTCAACAAGCCCATCCCCGGCGATAACACGATCGAGAAACCGGCCCCGACGCGGCCCCAGCGCCCCGTCGCCGCCCTGCTCGGCGGCCTGGGGAAGAAGCCTTGAAGCTGGTCCGCTACGGCGCCAAGGGCCGCGAAAAGCCTGGCCTGATCGCCGCCGACGGCAGTCTGCGTGACCTTTCAGCGCACGTCGCCGACATCGGCTGGAACGAACTTTCCGACGCCGGCCAGAAGCGCCTGCGCGCCATCGACCCCGCAACCCTGCCGAAAGTCAAAGGCAAGCCGCGCCTGGGCGTGCCCTTCACCGGGATATCCAAGATCGTCGGCATCGGCCTCAACTACCGCGCCCACGCCATCGAAGCCGGCATGCCCATCCCCGCGGAACCGGTGATGTTCATGAAAGCCACCACCTGCCTCACCGGCCCCGACGACGGCGTCATCCAGCCGATCGACAGCACCAAACTCGACTACGAGGTCGAACTTGCCATCATCATCGGCCGGGAAACGCGCCACGTCGATGAAGCCAGGGCGCTGAGCCACGTTGCCGGCTACTGCACATTCAACGACGTCTCCGAGCGCGCCTTCCAGATCGAACGCGGCGGCCAGTGGGACAAGGGCAAGGGCTGCGACAGCTTCGGCCCGCTCGGCCCGTGGCTGCTGACCCGCGACGAAGTGCCCGACCCGCAGGCCCTGCGCCTGTGGCTGGAACTCAACGGCGAGCGCGTGCAGGACTCTTCCACCGCCGACATGATCTACGGCTGTGCCCACATCGTCAGCTATGTCTCGCGCTTCATGACCCTGTTGCCCGGCGACGTAATCTGCACCGGCACGCCGCAAGGTGTGGGCATGGGCCGTGGCAAGTTTCTCCAGGTCGGCGACAGACTACGCCTCGCCGTCGAAGGCCTCGGCGAACAGAACCAGACCATCCTCGCCGCCCGCCGACGCTAACCAAGGCTGGCTCGGTAGCTTGTCGCGCTGCCGCCGCGAGGCGGTGTTTCAGGTCTGCCTCGGCCGTGCCTCGACGTTCCAGATCGTTTTGGCGTATTCGCCGATGGTGCGATCCGACGAGAACTTGCCCATGCCGGCGACATTGAGGATCGCCTTGCGCACCCAGGCCTCCTGGTCGCGGTAAAGGGCGCCGGCCTGGTCCTGCGCCTCGATGTAGGAGGCATAGTCGGCCAGCAGCAGGTAGTGGTCGCCGTGGGCGGTGAGGTTGTCGAACACGGGCTTGTAGCGATCGCGCTCCTCGGGGCTGAAGAAACCGTCGCGGATCATGTCCAGCGCCTGCTTCAGCTCGCGGTTGCCTTCGTAATACAGCCAGGGGTTGTAGCCCTTGGCGCGCAGATCGGCAACGCCGTCGGTAGTCAGGCCGAAGATGAATATGTTCTCGGCGCCAACCTCGTCGTGGATCTCGACATTGGCGCCGTCCATGGTGCCCATGGTCAGCGCGCCGTTCAGGGCCAGCTTCATGTTGCCGGTGCCCGAAGCCTCGGTGCCGGCCGTCGAGATCTGCTCCGAGAGGTCGGCCGCCGGGATGATGATCTCGGCATTCGATACATCGTAATTGGGGATGAATGCCAGCTTGAGGCGGCCCTTCATCAGCGGGTCGTTGTTCACCACGTCGGCGACGTCGTTGATCAGGCGGATGACCTGGTCATTGACTGGGTGCGCTCTGGCACGGGTGCCTGCGTCATCAGTGAGGCTGACATTGCCGATTGCGACGCCTTTGCGCTGGCGTGCTGCGAGGCAGGTCTCAAGGTTGCGGCCCTTCACAGTCGCAATCGTCGCAGCCATGCGACGACGATGGCTGCGCTGCGCTCTGGCGACCTCGACGCCATCGTGCATTGCCACATGTTGAGCGAAGGCGTTGACATGCCCTTTCTTCTCCGTCTGGTGCTTCGCCATGCTCGTGGCTCACGTGTCGAGTTCGCGCAGGAAATTGGGCGGGTTTTGCGTGCCTGTGAGGGCAAAGCGCACGCTGACGTGTTCGACCCTTGGCAGGTGACCTTGACGCACGACCTGCAGAGCCCTGTGCAGGTCGAGGACGCAATTACAGCCGCACCGAAGGCGAAGGCCAGCGAGCCGCCGCCGCCGATGATCGACCCGCTGACTGGCGAGCCGATTGTCTGGACAGAGTTGCCGGCGAAGGAACGCAAGCGCATCTGGCTGGCGACTGACGCGGTGGCGTTTCTGGGCTCTGCTGCG
>CAJBYR010000018.1 GCA_903959855.1 uncultured beta proteobacterium | reverse complement strand
GCGATGTAGTCGGCAACGATCTTGTATTCGTTGCCCTTCATGTCATCGGTGACGCCTTCTTCCTTGTGCGTCTTGTTCTTGGTCAGGCGTGACACCACGCATTCCCAGTCGCCCTTGTATTTTTCCTGGATGTTCTTCATCGGCGGGCCGGTCTTCTTCTGCACGAAGGCATGGCACTGGGGGCAGCCGACGCGTTCGATGATGGCTTTGGCGGCATTTTCGTCCACCGTGCCGAGCGGGGCGCCGGTGGGTGGGGGGCAGGCGGGCAGGTCGGAGCCGTCGCGATAGCCCAGCTTCTTCTTGCCGCCGGGCGCAGCCGCGTCGGCCTTGGCGGCGGCTTCAGGTTTTGCCACCGCGGGTTCGGGCTTTTTCGCCGCCTGGGCTTCGGCGTCCTTCCTGGACTTGGCTTCGGCGTCGCGCTTGGCAGTCGCCAGGGCTTCAGCCTCCCTCTTTGCCTTTGCCTCGACTTCGAGGCGAGCCTTTTCCTCGGCATCGCGCTTTGCGGAGGCCTGGGCATCGGCATCCTTTTTCGCCTTGGCTTCGGCGTCACGCTTGGCAGCCTCGGCCTCGCGTTTGGCGCGCTCCTCGTTTTCGCGCTTTATGCCTTCCAGCGCGGCGGTATCTTTGCGCGCCTTGGCGTCGGCTTCGCGCTTGGCGAGATCGTCCTTTTCCTGCTTTGCCTTGGCCTGGGCATCAGCCTCGCGCTTGGCCTGAAGCTTGGCGTCGGCGTCCTGTCTGGCCTTGGCATCGGCATCCTTCTTTGCCTGGATCTTCGCTTCGGCGGCTACCCTGGCCTGGTTTTCCGCATCCCTTTTTGCCTGGATTTTCGTTTCAGCGGCAGCTTTGGCCTTGGCTTCGGCATCCTTCTTCGCCTGGGCTTTGGCTTCCGCCGTTGCCTTGGCCTTGGCTTCGGCTTCCTGCTTGGCCTTTTGCGCCGCGAGGCGTTTTGCCTCCGGGCTGCCCGGCTTGGGTTTCGCGGCATCTGCCGCCGCCTGTTCCTCGAAGGTCGCAGCCGCAATGAATTCCGCCATGGTACGGATGTCGGCCGGCTGGACTCCCTTCAGTTCGCCGGCATGGGCCGCGGCTCCCGTGGTGGCTGCCGATGCCTTGGTCGGGTCGCCCTTGAAGGTGGCTCGCATTGCCTTCACCGAAGGAGCAATGCCGCGCGCTTCGTAAAAATGGCATTGGGAACACTGCTTCTGTTCGAACAGCGCACGGCCACGTTGGGTGCCGGATGCGCCCTGCGCCAGGGCGTCGACGCTGCCGAACATGCCAAACGCAAGCAAGGCCAGCTGCAACGGCCAGTAATCTGGTCGAAATCTCATGGTGCCGCCTCAGCCGCCCTGCTTGTTGAAGAATTCCATAGCCTTGATCAGGCTGCGTCGCATGCGATTGAATGCCGAGCTGAGTTGCGCGACCTCATCGCTGCCGCCCTCTTTGAATTCGCCGATCTCGAAGTTTCCGCGGCTGATCTCCTCGGCAATCTTGGCCATCTCGCCAAGGCGATTGATGATCAGCCCGGAAAGCATCACGTTGAGCAGCACAAAAACCGCACCGAATACGCCGGTGAGCGTGAACATGAAGGTCTTGAACATGCGATCTGCATTGGCGACGGGTACCGCCATGGGCACCATCACGATCTGCGCGCCGACGATTTCCTTGAGCTTCCAGCCGTAGCCGTTGTCGCCGTAGATCTTGAACATCTGCGGCGGCGCCTTTTCCGGGGTCGTGTGGCAGCCGAGGCAACCCGACTGCTTGATCTGTATCGGGCGTGCCAGGTAGAGGTAGGGGCCCTTGTTGGTTTCGCGGATTCCCCATTCTTCCTGCTTGGTGGTATCGGCGCGGAAGGTGTTGATCACGCGGGCTTCCCAGTCGGCCGGGCGGTGCTTGACGTTGGTCGGATTCAGTGCGACTTCACGGTAACCGTATTCGGGATAGCGTTTCTGCACCGCCTCCATGACCTTGTTGGCGGCATAGGCGGGCACGCCCATCATCAGCATTTCTTCCTCCTCCGAGGTTTCACGGAGGTTGGGGCCGACTTCATTCACCGCCCAGGTACGGGCGGAGAGGATGGTTTCCATCAAGACGCCGGCATTCGACAACACTTCGTCGCGTGCGTTTTGAGTCAGTTGCTTGTAGGAAAAATAGCCGGATGCGGCCAGTGCCAGGCCGAACACCACCAGCAACATCAAATTGAACTTTCCCCTCAGCTTCATGCGAGATCTCCGCTAGATTTTCGGCGCAGAGCATAGCACGCAGGTTTGCGCGGATCGCAGCCCCGGCCCCCAAGCGCGAATTGCTTGCCGATATCGTTACCGATGTCTACAGTAATATATCCAAAGATTAAAATATTCGCATAGCCGGTTAATTTTCGCGCCGCACAAAAATATGTCGGATTGGTCGGTCACTTAGGAGAGCAGGAAAATCGTGTCGCAGGTCAGCGCTCCAGTTTCGACAACCGTTATTGCGGGCGACATCGCAGGTGCCACGGCGTATGCGGCGGCCGTGATCGAGGGGTTCGAGCGCTTACTGGCCACGGCACGGGGTCTGGGTTTTGTCACGCAGGATCCCGGCCGTCCAAACCTGACCCTGACCCTGGCGCCAGATCAGGATCTGGCCTTGCCGCTCGATACCCTGGCCAGCGCCGCCGCGAGCTTTGATGCGATGGCCAATCCCTTGCGACTGCGCCTGGTAGTGCATTTCGGCGTGGTCTTTCGCACCGAATCGCCGGAAGGCACGAGCTACGTCGGATCGGCCATCCGTTCAACCCAAAGTGCGTTGCGGCGTTCGCCGGCGACCGGCGGTTTGCGCGCTACCGCGGAATTTGCGGCGCACGTGGCCAACATCGGCAACCTGCCGTTTCGTTTGCAGCCCGGTGCCGAGGCAGCCACCCTGGATGGCCTGAGTCAGCTGGTGTTCGGTATCGCGCCTGGGGCATCGCACGCAGAGGCAGCCAAAGGCAGTGCCGACGCCGAGTTTCTGGCGTATGTCAAACGTCGCCTGGCACAGGAGATCGGACCGTTTGCCAACGCCCTGGTCGATCGCACCGTGCGCGCGGCTACCGCAACCGAGCAGATCGTGGCCCTGCTTTGCCATGAAATTGATAACCCGGCGGCGCGCAAGAAGTTCGAAGATGACTTGAAACGTTTTGCCAACACGCGGGCCTGAGCCCGATAGAATCCGCCTTCGGCCATTCCGGACATCTCAACATGGGTTTCTTCAGCAAGCTGCTGAATCAGTCGCAACCTGCCGCCTGCGTGTTGTCGGAAACGCATGCGGTGGTGCGCCAGATCGTCGGCGTACTTGGTTACGACGTCGTGGCTACGGCCGACTACGGTTCGCGATTGGCGCCCGCGCTCAATTTTGCAGTCGAGTATTTCGACAAGCAGATTGCGCAGATTCCCGGTCCGCTCGATATTTCGGCCGCACACTACATGCATCATCCCCTGGTTCACGCGCTTTTCCCCGCGCGCCAGGAAATCGCGCACGGCATCGGGCGCAGCGTCGAAGTCAAGCAGCCGCTGGCCTTTCTGGCCGGTGCCGATCAGCCCGAGGTCTTCGCCCTGCTCGGAGTCCGTCGCCAGAAAGTGCCTGGCGGTTCCGGGGGGCCGGTGTTTTGCGACCATACGCTGCGCTGCCTTGCGGCAACCGAATCCGGGGCGCGCCAGGGTTTGCGCACGGCGGCTTTGATGCGCGTGG
>CAJBYR010000017.1 GCA_903959855.1 uncultured beta proteobacterium | reverse complement strand
GCGATGCAAAAGGCATGAAGGCGCCGACATGCCCGAGATTGGCGCCGAACTCCCAAGAATAGAGGATGGACGCCATCAGACGATGCGCCCGCCGCGCACGCGTTTTCCCAACGTGGCCAGGGCGCCCAGGCCCTGCCCGCCGTGCGCGTGGGCGATGGCGCAAGCCAGGGCGTCGGCGGCATCTGCCGTGGGCGTGCCGGGCAACTTGAGCAGGCGCGCCACCATGGCCTGCACCTGCTCCTTGGCCGCCTTGCCGTGGCCGACCACTGCCTGCTTGACTTGCAGTGCGGTGTATTCGGCCACCGGCAGTTGTGCACTTACCAGCGCCGAAATTGCTGCGCCACGCGCCTGCCCCAGCATCAGCGTGGATTGCGGATTGACATTCACGAAGACGATCTCCACCGCCGCCTGATGCGGACGATAGGTGGCGATGATTTCGGCGAGGCCGTCGAGGATGGTGGCGATGCGCTGCGGCAGGCTGCCCGCGGCATCGGTCTTGACGCAGCCGCTGGCGACGTAGGCGAGATTGCTGCCCGACTTGTCGATCAGCCCGAAGCCGGTCGAGCGCAGGCCGGGGTCAATGCCGAGGATACGGATCGGTGTTGAGTTTGCGGCTGTCATTTCCGCGCCAGATACACGCCCCAGACAGCGAGCGCCATGCCGACCAGGGCCATGCCGGCCAGCCGCTCGTCGAACAGCGCCCAGGCCATCAGCGCGGTGGTGGGCGGTACCAGGTAGAACAGACTGGCGATGTTGACCGCGCTGCCGTGGCGGATCAGCCAGTTGAGCAGGGAGACCGCGCCCAGGGAGAGCACCAGCACCAGCCAGCCCAGGGCAAAAATGAAGTCGGGCGCCCAGTCGATGCGGAAGTTCTCGGTCAGGCTGACCACGATCGCGGTGGCCACTGCCGTCGGCAGAAACTGTGCGATGGAACCGGTGCGCCAGTCGAAACTGGGACAAAAGCGCTTCTGGTACAGCGTGCCGGCGGTAATTCCGCCCAGCGCGATCAGCGCCGGCCACAGGGCATCGAGGCCGAAACCGCTGCCGATCTTGCCGGAGACCACCATGGCGACGCCGACGAAGCCGAGCACCAGGCCGAACCATTGACGGGCCAGTACCGTTTCGCCCAGCAGCCAGCCGGCGCCAACGGCGGTGAGCAGGGGCTGGATGCCGACCACCAGGCTGGATACGCCGGCCGGCAGCCCCTTCGAGATCGAAACGAAAACGCCGCCGAGGTATATCGCGTGCACCAGCAGGCCGGAAACGCCGATGTGGAACCATTGCCGCGCATCGCGCGGCCAGGGCGCGCGGGTCGCCACGGCAACCACGCTCATCAGGCCCAGCACCAGAAGGTAACGGGTCAGCAGGAAGCTCAGCGGCTCGGCATGCGGCAAGCCGAGCTTGGCGCCGATGAAGCCCGTGCTCCACAGGCCGACGAACAGCAGCGGGGCGAAACGGGTGAGCGCCGGGGTGCTCACTCCTCGTCGATCACCGCCGTGGTGTATACCTCTTGCACGTCATCCAGGCTTTCGATGGCGTCTAGCAGCTTCTGCATCTTGATGGCATCGTCGCCGGCAAACTCGGTTTCGTTCTGCGGCTTCATGGTGACTTCGCCGAATTCGGACTTGAAGCCGGCCTTTTCCAGCGCCTCCTTGACCGCGGCGAAATCATTGGGTGGCGTGAGCACCTCGATCGAACCATCCTCGTTGGTCACCACATCCTCGGCACCGGCCTCGATGGCGGCATCCATCAGGGAGGTTTCGTCGGTCCCCGGGGCAAACAGCATCTGGCCGCAATGGGTGAACAGGAAGGCGACACTGCCGTCGGTGCCCAGGTTGCCGCCGTGCTTGGCAAAGGCGTGGCGTACCTCGGCCACGGTGCGCGTCTTGTTGTCGGTGAGGCAATCGACGATCACCGCCGCGCCGTTGATGCCATAGCCTTCGTAGCGGATCTCTTCGTAATTGACGCCTTCAAGCTGGCCGGTGCCGCGCTTGATGGCATTTTCCATGTTGTCCTTGGGCAGGCTTTGCGCTTTGGCCTTTTCGATCGCCAGGCGCAGCCGCGGGTTGCCGCCGATATCACCCCCGCCGAGCTTGGCGGCAATGGTGATTTCCTTGATCAGCTTGGTGAAGACCTTGCCCCGCTTGGAGTCCTGCCGGCCCTTGCGGTGCTGGATGTTGGCCCATTTGGAATGTCCGGCCATGGTAGGTTCCCTGATTGCTCTTAGAATCCGTGATTTTAGCATCCGGGGATACCCTGCCATGACCCAGACCCTGCCCATCGCCAAGAGCGGCGAGACCGAACTTGCGCTGCTGGCGGCGCTTGCCAACCGCCACGGCCTGATCACCGGCGCCACCGGTACCGGCAAGACCGTGACCCTGCAGCGCATGGCCGAACAGCTTTCGAATGCCGGGGTACCGGTCTTCCTGGCCGATGCCAAGGGCGACCTCTCCGGGCTCGGCGTGGCCGGCGCGGCATCCGAAAAGCTGCAAAAGCGCCTCGATACACTCGGCATCGACGACTGGCAGCCGCAGGCAAGCCCGATCATGTTCTGGGATGTGTTCGGCGCCGCCGGCCACCCGGTGCGGGCGACGATCTCGGACATGGGGCCCCTGCTGCTGGCGCGCCTGCTCAACCTCAACGATACCCAGGCCGGTGTGCTGCAACTGGTGTTCAAGATCGCCGACGACCAGGGTTTGCTGCTGCTCGACCTCAAGGACCTGCGGGCCATGGTGCAGCACGTCGGTGAGAATGCCGCCGAGTACAAGACCAAATACGGCAATGTCTCGGCGGCTTCGATCGGCGCCATCCAGCGCGGCCTGCTGACATTGGAGGAACAGGGCGGCGACAGCTTTTTCGGCGAGCCCATGCTCGACATCGAAGATCTGATGCAGACCATGGACGGCCGTGGCGTGATCAATGTGCTGGCCGCCGACAAGCTGATGAATTCGCCGCGTCTCTACGGCTGCTTCCTGCTCTGGTTGCTGGCCGAACTGTTTGAACAACTCCCCGAGGCGGGTGACCTGCCCAAGCCCAAGCTGGTCTTCTTCTTCGACGAAGCACATTTGTTGTTTGGCGATGCGCCGCCGGCGCTGCTGGAAAAAGTCGAGCAGGTAGTGCGCCTGATCCGCTCCAAGGGTGTCGGCGTGTATTTCGTGACGCAGAACCCGCTCGACATTCCCGACACCGTTCTTGGCCAACTCGGCAATCGCGTGCAGCATGCGTTGCGTGCCTTTACGCCGCGTGACCAGAAGGCGGTCAAGGCGGCGGCGGAAACCTTGCGCGCCAACTCTGCTTTCGATGCGGCGACCGTGATCACTGAGCTCGGCGTCGGCGAAGCCCTGGTGTCCTTCCTTGACGAGCATGGACGGCCCGGCATCGTTGAACGCGCGATGGTGTTGCCGCCAGCGTCGCGCATCGGTCCGATGAGCGCCGAGGAGCGGCGTGCGGCGATTGATGCCTCGCCCATCGCCGGCCATTACGAGAAGCTGCTGGATCGCGAGTCGGCCTACGAAAAACTGACGGGTGCGGCGGCATCGCAGGCCAGGGCCGCATCAGAAGTCGGTGCTGGCGGCACGGCGACTGCGCCGACAGAAGCACCCGGCGGTGGCATTTTTGGCGGCATCGGCGATGCCTTGGGCGGCATGCTCGGCGGCGGTCAGCAATCCGGCGGTCGCGGTCGACAAACCATGGTCGAGGCAGCGGTGACCAGCACCGTGCGCGCCATCGGCTCGTCACTGGGTCGCGAGATCGTGCGCGGCGTGCTCGGTTCCATTCTTGGCGGCAGGCGGCGCTGATGTTTCCGGTATGGAGACCGTAACCATGCGCTTGGTGCGCCGCCTGATCTTGATCGCCGGCGCAGGCCTGCTGCCGCTGCTTGCTGTGGCCCAGGGTCGCAGCCCGACCGAGGTTTCCGAGCAGGACTATTTCGGCGACCTGCCGGTGGTACTGTCGGTCAGCCGCCTGGCGCAGCCCCTCGATGAAGTCCCCGGTGCCGTCACGGTGCTTGATCGCGAACTGATCCGCCGTTCCGGCGCACGTGACGTGGCCGAGGTGCTGCGGCTGGTTCCTGGATTCCTGCTGACCTATCGCAACGGCGCCAATCCCCTGGCGAGCTATCACGCCGGC
>CAJBYR010000016.1 GCA_903959855.1 uncultured beta proteobacterium | reverse complement strand
GCCTTCGCCGTGATGCTTGAGACCGGCGTGGCAAAGTCGTTAACGTTGCGTCGGTTCTGCAAGCGCTCCGGCAATTCGACATCGCGCAGTTCGACCGAAATCCCTTGCGCCGTGCGGCGAACATCGATCGGGACGGTGCCGTCGGTCAGGTCGATGATGATGTTGGCCTGACCGTCCTCGCCGCGCCGGAACACGATGTCGCGAACGGCGGCATTGTCCGCGGGGGAAGCCGCAGGCTTTCCGTCCGCCACTGGCGAGGGTGCGGGCTGGAATATGCTGGGGCCCGGCTCGCGCGCCGAGGCCTCTGGCGATTGTCCCTGCAATCTCACGAACAAGGCATCGCCAACCATTTCAGTCGAGAACTTGGTCGGGCGGAACAGATTCAGCACCATGCGGGTCAGCTTGTCCGTTTGCACCAGATTGAGGCTCTTCAGATCGCCCTCCGCAACCTGTTGCAGCGTCTGTCCCGTCTGATTGTCAGTTTCCGGAAAATCAATTACCACCCGTGGGGGATCCACCACACTCCAATTGCCAGGCAAGGATTTCAGGGGCGCTGAGAGTTGCACCTTGAGCAAAACCTGATCTCCATCCCGCCGCACCTGTATCTGCTTGATCGAGTTTTCCGCTGCCAGCGCCAAATCTGCGCTGGCAAGCAGCGCCCCGGTCGAGACAAGTGCAGCAACGCAGAACCTTCTGCTCGCCGACAACAATCGCGCGGCGGATGACTCCACGCCCCGCTGCCACTGAATCCTGGTATTCATCAACGTCCTCCTTTCGGCACGCTCAGCTGCCGTTCCTGCGACACCCAAGCGCCGTTCGTATCCTTTACGGTTTCAAGCACGGTAATGGCCTCGGATGTGATCGCCGTGATCTTGCCAAAGCTACGGCCCATGTACTCGCCGACCCGAACATGCTTGGGTTTGTTGGGCGGCGGCGTCTGGATCAGGGCGTAAGGTACGGTGCCGGCCATGATGATGCCCATTACACGTAAATCTTCGATCGGAAACGCCTCAAGCGGCTGTTGTGGGCGCGAACGATCGGGCGCACTCTTGTCCGAACTGACGTCAAGCGTCACGATCTTGCCCGGAGCAAACGGCGGCGTCAGGGTTTCAGTTTCATAGGCGACAACGGGAAAGGCCGTGATTTCCGGCAAGGGTGCAACCTTGCCTTTCATTCCCTTGGCCTCATCACGCATCCACTCGCGCAAATCCTGGTGCTCTTCCGCCGCGCAGCCGATCAGGAGCAAGCTAAACAGCAGGGTCAAGATTTTCATTTCTTGCCCTTTCTCTGGCTGGCGATTTCACCGTCATCCAGATAGCGGAAGGTCTTGGCCGTCGTCCGCATTGCAAGTGTCTGATTCGGATTAACGGTCAAAGCGACATCGTTGAGCGTAACGATCCGCGGCAGCCGCGCCAGGTCACCGGTAAACGCCCCGATATCGTGGTAAGTGCCGGTGAGGTTCAGCGTAATCGGAACCTCGGCGTAGAACTCGCGCGGCGCCTCGCCACCCGGGCGGAACAGTTCGACGGCCAGGCCACGGGCCTGCGCGGCCTTGTTGATATCGACCAGCATGTCGCCCATCTCCGCCTTGTTCGGCAGCTGCTTGAGCAGGGCGCCAAATGAGCGATCGATTTCGGCCAACTGGCGCCGGTACTCGTCAAGATTGACGGCCTGCTTCTTCTTCGCCAGCCAATCTTCCTTGTGTTTGGCTTCCTGCTGTTTTTTGGATTCCAGTTCTTCAAGCTGCACGCTCCAGCCGATCGCGCCAAAACCCCAGGCAGCGGCAATCAAGCCGGCAAACAGGCTTAGGAGAATAACGATGCGTGGTGCCAGCGGCCACAGCCCCGGATCCTTGGGATCCAGGGTCTTGAAATCCATCGCCAGCTGCTGAAAATCTATCAGCGGCCGCTTGGGTGCGGTCGGCTCTGCAGGCGCTTTTGCGGCGTGCTTTTCGGCCAGCTTTTCAGCGGCGGTCTTGCGCTTGAAAAGGGATGCGAGCTTGGGGGGCAGGGCGGGCAGCTTCATCATTTCTTCCCAGGTGCCGAGGTCTGCCGGGATATCACCGTCGTAACGCTGAAGGCGTTGAGACGTCGATTGTTGACCACCTCCGAGCGCGTCTCTACCAGGGTCGAGTTCTCGAGCAGCGGCGACTCGTCGAGATTATTCATCAAGGTGGTGATTCTCGCGTTCGACTGGGCAACGCCGGTGAGCGTGATCCTGTTGCCTGTCTGGATCAGGGTTCGCAGATAAATGCCTTCAGGAACCTGCTTGGCCAGTTCGTTGAACAAATGAACGGTTTCTGTCCGGTTGGCCTGCAGGGCTTCGATGACGCGCTTTCGGGCAAGCAAAGCATTGGTTTGTTCCTGGATCTTCTTGATCTCGGCGATTTCCTTGTCGAGACTAGCAACTTCGCGCTTGAGGAACTCATTCTTTTCGTTCTGGACGTTGATCTCGCGGTTGATGACCGAAAACCCGAGAAACCAGATGACGGCGGCAAGCACCGACACGAGGCCGAGCATCACATAGAACTGCTGGCGCCGTGCCTTGCGCTTTTCTTCGCGGTGGGGAAGAAGGTTGATCCGTATCATTGATCGAACTTCCGCAAGGCCAGCCCGCAGGCCACCAGCAGCGAGGGGGCGTCGGTGGCAAGCTGCTTGGCGCGGATGCGCGGCGAAATCGCCATCCCGGCAAAGGGATCGGCAAGAATGGTATTGACGTTGGTGCGCTGCCCGACGATGTCGGCAACCCCCGGGATCAGGGCTGACCCGCCGGCCAATATGATGTGATGCACCTCATTGTGCGGCGTCGAGGTAAAGAAGAACTGCAGGGCGCGTGCCACCTCCTGCGCCATGTTTTCAATGAATGGATGGAGAATTTCGGTCTCGTAATTGTCGGGGGGGGTTCCCGAGCGCTTGAGGTTCTCTGCCTCTTCCGGCCCCATGCCGTAGGCGCGCATGATCTCGTCGGTGAGCATCCCGCCGCCGAAGGCCTGCTCGCGGGCGTAGAGCTGTTGATTGTCCTTGAGGATCGTGACCTTCATCGCCGCGGCGCCAACGTCGACCAGGGCAATGATTTGCCCTGCGCCCTCGCCCGGCAACTGCTTGGTTACCAGTTCGTAGGCAGCTTGAACGGCGTAAGACTCGACATCCATCACCACCGGTTTGAGTTCAGCGACCTCGGCTGCGGCAACCCTGTCCTCTACCTTTTCCTTGCGCGACGCGGCCAGTAGCACCTCGACGTCGTCCGGGCTGGATGGAGCGGGGCCAATGACCTGGAAATCGAGGTTGACCTCTTCCAGGGCAAACGGAATGTACTGGTTTGCCTCGGACTCGACCTGAACTTCCATCTCCTGCTCGCGCAGGCTTGCCGGCAAGGTGATTTTCTTGGTGATCACCGCTGCGCTTGGCAGCGCCATGGCGATGAACTTCGTCGTGGTACCAAGTCGCTTCCAGCAGCGCTGCAAGGTCTCGGCGACGGCATCGACCGAAGCCAGATTGCCGTCCACCACCGCATCCTTTGGCAGGGGTTCGATCGCATAGCGCTCGACCCGCGGCTGCCCCTTGCCGGCATCAGCCAGCTCGACCATCTTCACGGCCGTGGAACTGATGTCCACGCCGATCAAAGGGCGCAACTTCGGGTTGAAGATCGACTTTAGAGCCGAGACATCGATCTGCAAAGGATTTTTCCTTTAAAAATATTGCGTTAGAAGCTATACGGATAATTTACTTCAGATGCTAGCAGCAACTATATCCAGTGTAAAGCAAAATTAATAGCTACCGCCTGCAAAACCGTGTCATCAGTACCACAGCTATAATCCGTCGCCCCGCCTTCCCAGCCTGACTTCCTTGCCGTTCCCCGCCTTGAACACTCCTGTCCGCTGGGCTCTTTATTTCCTGCTGCTGATAGGCGGCATGGTGCTGGCTGCGTTGGCACTTGCCGGGATCGTTCTGATCCTCGCCTATCCCCAGTTGCCTTCCGTCGAGGTGCTGACCGACTACCAGCCGAAGATCCCCCTGCGCATCTATTCCAGCGACGGACACATGATCGGCGAGTTCGGCGAGGAAAGGCGCAATTTCGCAAGCATCAAGGATGTCCCGCAGATCATGACTCAGGCCATCCTTGCGGCCGAAGATGAGCGCTTCTACCAGCACCCGGGTATCGACACCCTGGGCGTGCTGCGTGCAGCGTACTCGAACTTTATCGGCGGCGGCAAGCGCCAGGGGGCTTCGACCATCACCATGCAGGTGGCGCGCAACTTTTTCCTTTCCAGTGAAAAAACGCTGACCCGCAAACTCTACGAGATGTTACTGGCTTTCAAAATCGAGAACAATCTGACAAAGGATCAGATCCTCGAGATCTATATCAACCAGATTTACCTCGGCCAGCGGGCGTACGGCTTCTCGGCGGCATCCCAAATCTATTTCGGCAAGGCACTGAAGGATGTCAGTATCGCCGAGGCCGCGATGCTCGCCGGCCTGCCCAAGGCGCCATCAGCCTACAACCCGGTGGCCAATCCCAAGCGGGCTCAGTTGCGCCAGCGCTACGTGCTGCGTCGCATGCACGAACTGCGCTTCATCGACGAGGCGCAGATGAAGACGGCACAGGCCCAGGTCCTGCTGGTCAAGCGCGACTATAACGACTTCGGCGTCCATGCCGAATATGTTGCCGAGATGGCGCGACAAATTGCCGTCGAGCGCTTTCCCGAAGATGCTTACGGTCGCGGCTTGCGGGTGATCACGACGGTCAGTCGTGCCGACCAGCAGGCCGCCTACCAGGCGCTGCGCCGCGGCGTCATGGATTACGACAAGCGTCACGGCTACCGGGGTGCCGAAGCCTATGCGGACATGAAGGACGTGACGTCGGATCAGGACGAGAACCTGGAGGAAATGCTGACCGAATTCGACGACAGCGACGACCTGCTCCCGGCGATTGTTCTCGAAGCCACGCCCAAACTGGTGCGCGCCTACCTGCGGGGTGGCGAAATCCTGAAAATCGGTGAGGAGGGCCTCAAATTCGCGGCGCGCATGCTCGACGACAAGGCGGCCCCGAACAAGCGCGTGCGCCGCGGCGCGGTAATCCGCGTGCAGAAGAACGAGAAGGGCTGGCAGATCCTGCAACTGCCCGATGTGGAGGCAGCCTTCGTCGCCGCCAGTCCGGTGGATGGCGCGATCCGCGCACTGGTCGGCGGCTTCGATTTCCACCGCAACAAGTTCAACCATGTCACGCAGGCCTGGCGCCAGCCCGGCTCCAGCTTCAAGCCCTTCATTTATTCGGCCAGCCTGGAGAAGGGCTACACCCCGGCCTCGGTGATTGCCGACGAGCCGATTTCGATATCAGCCGAGGAAACCGGCTCGCAAAGCTGGGAGCCAAGGAATTACGACGGCAAGTACGAGGGGCCGATGAGCATGCGCACCGCCCTGGCCAAATCCAAGAACATGGTCTCGATACGCCTGTTGCGCTCGATCGGCACACACTATGCCCAGGACTATGTGACGCGCTTCGGCTTCGAGGCCGAGAAGCACCCGCCCTACCTGACCATGGCCCTGGGGGCCGGTGCCGTGACGCCCTGGCAGCAGCTTTCCGCGTATTCGATCTTCGCCAACGGCGGCTACCGCATCACGCCCTACATCGTGCGCCAGATCCTCGACAACAGCGGCACGGTGGTGGCGGAAATCCAGCCGGCATTGGCCGGCGACGAGAGCCTGCGCGCGATCGACGCACGCAATGCCTGGCTGATGGACAGCATGATGCACGACGTGGTGCGGCGCGGCACCGCCACTCGCGCTGCCGCCACGCTCAAGCGCAGCGACCTTGCCGGCAAGACCGGCACCACCAACGACTACATCGATGCCTGGTTCTGCGGCTACCAGCCGACCATCGTCGGCGTCGCCTGGATCGGCTTCGACCAGCCCAAGCGCATGGGCAATGGCGAGACCGGAGGCGCGGCGGCACTGCCGATCTGGATCGGCTTCATGGAGCACGCCCTGAAGAACGTACCCGAAAGCTGGATGGAAACACCCGAAGGCCTGGTGCCGGTCGTCGCCAACGAACCGGGGGGCAAAACCAGCAAGGAACTGGTGTACAGGGAACTCCTGCCCTCCGTACCGCCGGCGGAAGAGGAAAAGGAAAGCGCGAAGCAGGAGCCGGCACCGGTGCAGGACGCGAAGCCCAAACTGGTTGAAAAGCCGGCGGCGGAAAAGGCGGCGGGCGAGAAGCCCGCGGCAGAGAAGCCGGCCGCCCCCAAGCCTGCGGAGAAGAAACCCTAAAGTTTCACGACGACGCCGGCCTGTTCCGACACGGTTCGCGACAAGGCCGCCATCAGTTCCTCGCCGTCACGGGTGCCCAGCCAGCGTCCGCCCTCGGGGCGGAAGTGAAAGCCGCCCGACTTCGCCGCCAGCCAGATCTCCCGGGCCGCGGTATGGCGATTGACGATGATCTTCGACCCGTTCTCCAACTCGATCTCGATGATGCCACCGGGCTTGGTCTCGAAGTCGAACTCGGCCGGCCCGTTCTCGCTGGCGGTCTCAAGTGCAGCTTCGATGCGGGCCAGTTCGGCATCCGCCGCGACAGTGAATTCCCTTTCGTCCATTGCGCCTTCCTTTCGTGTTCGATCCCGGCAGGATACGGAAGCCTGCCCCAGCCGTGTGCCGCATATACTACCGTCCTCGCTCATCCGCCCCCGGATCCGACACCATGCGCCTGATGCCTACCCTCATGATCGCCGCCACAGCCCTTGCTGCGCTTGCCGGTTGCGGTACCAAAACCCCGCTGACACTACCACCGCAAGCCCCCCAAAAAGCGTCCCTGGTACCTTCCTCCGCCACGACTTCCGTGGTGACGGTGCAAACCCGGACCGAGTCCCGCCCATGAGCCTGACGCAACTCGGCGCGCGCGGCCTGCAGGTCGAGGCCGTCATACTCGAAGACATCGCCGCGCGTTTCGGCACCCCCTGCTACGTCTATTCGCGCCTCGCGCTGACCGCCGCCTACGTCGGCTATCGGAATGCGCTGCAGGCGCACGGCCTGGGCGAGCGCGCGCTGATCTGCTACGCGGTCAAGGCCAATTCCAACCTCGCCATCCTCAACCTGTTTGCCCGGCTCGGCGCCGGCTTCGACATCGTCTCCGGCGGCGAACTGGCCCGCGTGCTGGCTGCCGGCGGCAGCGCGGACAAGATCGTGTTCTCCGGCGTCGGCAAGTCGCGCGAGGAAATGCGCCTGGCGCTGGAAGCCGGCATCCATTGCTTCAACGTCGAATCGACCAGCGAACTGGAACAGCTCAACGAGGTCGCCGGCAGTCTGAATTGTCGCGCGCCGGTCTCGCTGCGGGTGAATCCCGATGTTGACGCCAAGACCCATCCCTACATATCCACGGGGCTGAAGACCGCCAAGTTCGGCGTCGCCTTCGACCTGGCCTTCGAGACCTATCGCCGCGCCGCTTCGCTGCCGCATCTTGCGGTAAGGGGCATCGACTGCCACATCGGTTCGCAATTGCTCGACCCGGCGCCCGCCGCGGAAGCTGCGGACAAGGTGCTGGGACTGGTGGATCGACTGGCGGCCGCCGGCATCGTGCTGGAACACATTGATCTCGGCGGCGGCATGGGCATCCAGTACCGCCGCGAAGAACCGGCGCCGGCCACCGCCGATTACCTTGCGCCGATGCTGGCGAAGTTCGCCGGACGGCATGAAAAACTGATCTTCGAGCCCGGCCGTTCTCTGGTGGGCAATGCCGGCTTGTTGCTGACGCGAGTGCAGGTGCTGAAGCCCGGCGAGGAAAAACATTTCGCCGTGGTCGACGCGGCGATGAACGACCTGATGCGTCCGGCCCTGTATGACGCCTGGCACGACATCGTCCCGGTGGCAAGAGTCGGCGCTGACGACACGGCGGCTGGCGCTCCGATGCCGTATGAAAT
>CAJBYR010000015.1 GCA_903959855.1 uncultured beta proteobacterium | reverse complement strand
CGGCAACGCCCGGCTGCCTCAAGGACTCGCGCCCGGTACCGTAGGTATAGTCAATCTTGGGCAGGAAACCGGCCCGGGCCACATCGACCTCGCCGGCTGCAGATTTGAAGGTATGCCATTTGACAAGAACTTCAGGATTGCTGAGGACGACTTTTTGCACGACGTCCTGCAACGTCAGATGGGCGGCAGCCAGCGCGTGCCCCGCCTGAAAAGCGAGCACGGCAAGTACGAGTTTCCCTCCCCGCTTCAACGCTTTCATTAATAAGTCGCGATGATGCACTCAACCAGCGGCCATGGACGTGAGATTATAGTCAAACTTAAAAGATTGACCGCCGCGTGAACATCGGCCGAATTCCACTCCTGCTTACCCATTGGCCCCGACAGATCCGCCTTTTCGGCGGCATTTTCGTTGCCGCGGTCCTGTCATTGTCCTGGGCCTTTGATTTTCCATTTCTCGAGAAACAGATCCTCGCCCGATACGGCCAGGCGCGGCTTGGATTGTTGCGCGAATGGCAGGCCAGCCTTGCGGATGCACGGAAATCCGCCGAACTGGAGAAACTGCGGAAAGTGAACGATTTCATCAATCGACACGTCGAGTTCGATGAGGATTTGTCGATATACAACTACAGCGACTATTGGGCGACACCCCTGGAAACCGTCGGCAATGGCCGCGCCGATTGCGAAGACTTTGCGATCATCAAGTATTTTTCGCTGAAAGATTCCGGTGTTGCCATTTCGAAACTGCGCCTGGTATATGTCAAGGCGCGACTCGACGATGGCGGTGCTCCGCGACTTCAGGCCCACATGGTGCTGGCCTACTACGCAACACCGAACGCGGAACCCCTGGTGCTCGACAATCTGGTGGCGGAAATCCTGCCGGCATCGCAACGCAAGGATCTGCAACCGGTATTCAGCTTCAACAGCGAGGCTGTCTGGAACGGTGTCGCCGGCAACTCGGCAAAGGGCAAGGCCGGCATCGGCCAGCTGTCGCGCTGGCAGGACCTGCTGTTGCGGGCCCGCAAGGAAGGATTCGACTGACCATGCATCACCCCGGAATTTAAGGAAGGAAACGCCATGTCGATGTATCGCCAACTCTGGCTCGCCATCATCGTCAGCATGCTGCTAGCCCTCACCGGCAGCCTGCTGGCATCGTTGCTGTCGGCCCGCGCCTACCTTGAACAGCAGCTCAGCATGAAGAATGCCGACAATGCATCGGCGCTCGCGCTGTCGCTGAGCCAGCAAAACCCCGATGCAGTCACCACCGAACTGGCGGTGGCGGCTCTGTTCGACAGCGGACATTACGAATCGATCCGGGTCCACGACCCCAATGGCAAGCTGATCATCGAGCGCGTCGCCGAAGCCGGCGACCTCGGCGCTCCGGAGTGGTTTGCCAGTCGCCTGCCGATTCGCGCCGATCCGGGCGAAGCACAAATTACCAGCGGCTGGGCCCAGTTGGGTACGGTAAGCCTGGTCAGCCACAGCCGCTTCGGCTATGAGGCCCTATGGACCAGCACCCGGGAAATGATTGCGGCGCTGACCCTGGCCAGCCTGATCGGCGGCTATCTGGGCAGCCTGATCCTGCGGCGACTGCGCCGTCCGCTGCAGGCCGTGATCGACCAGGCCGAGGCAATTTCCAACCGGCGCTTTGTCACCATCCCGGAACCCGACGTACCGGAATTGCACCAGTTGGCGGTGGCGATGAACTCGACTGTGGCGCGGATCAAGGCCATGTTTGAAGAAGAAGCGGCGCGTCTGGAAGCCCTGCGCCGCGAAGCCAACTGCGACACGCTTACCGGCCTGGCCAACCGCGATTTCCTGATCGCCGAGCTGCGTTCCGCCTTGGAGGACGAGAACTCGACGGGCGGCACGCTGCTGCTGATACGCGTTGCCGACCTGGTCGGCATCAACCACCGGCTGGGCCGCGAAGCGACTGACGATTTGCTGCGCAGGGTTGGCCGGGAAGTCGGCGCCGGTGCCACGGCGAATCCGGAGGCCGTGGCGGCGCGCATGAACGGCGCCGACTTCGCACTGCTGCTGCCGGGCCGGAAATCCGGCCTCGACCTGGCCGAGGAGCTGCTGCGCACACTGGTGGCCACCATGGAGCCCTATGTCGATGGCGGCGCGTCGGCCTTCATCGGCCTCGGCAGCTTCGGTCGGGATGCCGGCCTGCGTGCGGTCCTGGCGCAGATCGATGCCGCCTTGATCGCCGCCGAGGCCGAGAACGCCAACTGCATGCATGTGGCGCAGCTTGATGCCCGCGACGAGCTTCCGGAAAGCAATGAGGAATGGGCAAACATCATTCGCCAGGCGCTGCAACAACGCTGGTTGCGCCTGGTCGAGTTTCCGGTGGTGGATCGCCAGCAGCGCCTGCTGCACCAGGAATGTCCGCTGCGGCTCAAGCTTGAGGCCGACGGCCAATGGCTGCCGGCCGGGCGCTTTTTCCCGGTGGCCGAGCGTCTCGGGCTGGTGCGGGATCTCGATCTCGCGGCGCTCGAACTGGGCCTCAATGAACTCGACCGCCAGCCCGCGCTCACCGGCCTGGCGATCAACCTGTCGGCCAGCTCGATCGGTGATGCTACGTTCCTCCAGCGTGTCGATGGCCTGCTCAGGAAACATCGCGCCGCCGCACGTCGGCTCTGGATTGAAGTCGCCGAAACCGGAGTCCTCAAGCGGGTCGAGGCATTCCGCGCTCTGTGCCACACCCTGCGCAGCTATGACTGCCGCGTCGGGGTCGAGCATTTCGGCCGGCAATTCAGCCAGATCGGACAACTGCACGACCTCGGCCTCAACTACATCAAGGTCGATGCCAGCTTCATTCGCCGGCTGGATACCAGCCCGGGCAACCAGACCTTCCTCAAGGGCGCCGCCACCATCGCCCACGCCATCGGCCTGCAGGTAATCGCCGAGGGCGTGGCCACGGACGCGGAGTTCAAGGTACTGGTGGACATCGGATTCGATGGTGCGACCGGACCGGGGGTCAAACTCGCTAACTAAGGATGGGAGCAACGACCACGGATGCACCGGTGACCAGCACCCCGCGGCGGAATCATGATTCCCGGGGCCGGCTCCACGCTGACGGAAATTCGACTATCTTTACCTGACCATGAACCACGACTACAAAGCATTCCTCGACCAAGCCCGCGAGCTTCTCGAACGCAAACAGGCGCCGGAGGCCCTGGTTGCCGGCGCACGACTGGTGGCGATGTTTCCGCGTAGCGTCGAATCCTGGCAACTGCAGGCAGAAATCCTGCTCTCTCTGGGACGACTGGCGGAAGCCGTTGCCGCGCTGAACGCCGCCCTCGACGTCGATCCCGTCCATGTCGACTGCCTGCTGTTGCGGGCGGCCTTGCATCAGGTGCTTGGCAGCCTGGATTCGGCCTTGGCCGATTACAAGCAGGTGACGAGCCTGCAGCCCGCCAACGCCGACGCTCACCACAATGCCGGACTCATCCTGTCGCGGCGGGGTGATCTGGAGGCAGCTCTGGCATGTTTTGACACGGCGGCTGCGGCGCGCCCGGATTTCGCCGAGGCCGTCAATTATCGTGGACTGGTGCTGAAGAAGCTCGGCCGCGGCGAAGAGGCTCTGGAGGCGTTCAAGCTGGCGGTGTCCCTGAATCCGACCTATCTCGATGCCCTTCGCAACCAGCCGGACATGCTCTTTGCGTTGAAGCAGGATCGCAATGCGTTGATCCATTACGATCGTGCGCTGGCGATCTACCCTGATGACCCGATCCTGCACAACAATCGTGGTGCCATGCTGCAGGGAATGGGACGCTATGCGGAAGCATTGGCATGCTACGAGCGCGCGCTTGAACTGAAGCCGGACTACCCTGATGCCCTCAACAATTACGGCACGACGCTCGAAGCGTTCGACAGATTTGCCGAGTCTGAAGCCAGCATTCGCAAGGCACTTCAGTTCGATCCCGGGAAGGTATCCGCGCACTGGAACCTCAGCCTGACGCTGCTGCGAACAGGCCAATTTGAAGAAGGCTGGCGCGAACACGAGTGGCGCTGGAAAAAGGAGAAATTCAAGACCTTCATCTTCGGCTTCACCCAGCCACGCTGGGATGGCACTCAAGCCTTGGCCGGGAAGACCATACTGCTGACGGCCGAACAGGGATTTGGCGATTCGATCCAGTTCGTGCGCTATGCCCGGCTGCTCTCTCGGCGCGGCGCCACGGTACTGATTCTGGCGCCGCAGGGCTTGCTCGAACTGTTTGCCGCCAGCCTTCCCATTGCCGGGGCATTCAACACCACGCCCGAGTTACCCCCATTCGACTTCTACATCCCGTTGCTGAGCCTGCCGCTGGCCTTCGGCACCACACTCGACTCGATACCTGCCGAAATTCCCTATTTGAAGCCGCCATGGGGCCGCCTGGTTGCCTGGGAGCAAAAGCTGCCGCGTCGCTCTGCCACCCGGGTCGGCCTGGTGTGGGCCGGAAGCCCTACCCACGCCAACGACATGCATCGCTCGCTCTCGTTGTCGATGCTGCAACCGCTGCTTCAAATCTCGTCCTGCGAATTCGTTGTCCTGCAAAAAGAGATCGGCGCAGATGACCGGAGCATCCTTGACGCGCATCCGGAAATTACGGTTGTCGGCGACCGGTTCGGGGACTTTTCCGACACTGCCGCCGTTATATCCACGCTGGATCTCGTCATCGCCGTCGATACCTCGGTCGCCCACCTCGCCGGAGCGATGGGCAAGCCGGTATGGATACTGCTCCCCTTGCTGGCCGACTGGCGCTGGCTGCGCGCGCGCACCGACAGCCCCTGGTACCCGACGGCCAGGCTCTATCGCAGGCCGGTGGATGGCGAATGGGATGTCGTGATCCGACGCCTCTGCGACGACTTGCATGGCTTCCGCGCACCGGCCGCCGCTCCGCCAGCGCACGTGCGTACCAGTGCCGGTGATGCGCTTAAGGCCGCGGTTCATATTCACAATGCCGGTAATTTCGATGATGCCGCGGCAATCTATCGCGGCGTGCTTCAGGTAGACCCCGACAATTTTGACGCCACCCATCTGCTGGCGATCGCTTGTCGCGCCAAAGCTTCCTATGCCGAAGCGGAATCGCTTTCCCGCCGCGCCCTGCAATTGCGCCCGGGGAACCCGCGTGCGCTGAAGTGCCTGGCACGCACCCTGCTGTATGCCGACAAGCACGAGGAATCGCTACAGATCGGCCTGCGCCTGGCGGATATGGATCAGGACAACGCAGGAATCCGGTCCGATCTCGCATTCAGCCTGATCGCCTTGAAACGGCATGCCGAAGCCCTGGAGAACCTGGATCGCGCCTTGTCCCTGAAGCCCGACGATACGCACGCGCTGAACAATCGCGGCGCCATGCTGTTGGAACTCGGCAGGCCGGCCGAAGCCCTGGCCAGCATCGACGATGCGCTGCGGCTCAAGCCCGGGTTCGTTGATGCCATCTGCAATCGCGGGCTTGCGCTGCTGGCACTCGCGCGCGGCCATGACGCCATCGAGAATTATCGCCAGGGGCTCGAATTGCACCCGCAGTCGTCCGCCCTGCTTTGCAACATGGGCATTTCGTGGATGGCTCTCAACCGCCACAGCGAGGCGATTGAATACTTCAACAGGGCGCTCGCCATCGCCCCCGGGAGCGTCGATTCCCACTGGAACCTGGCTTTGTCGCAGCTGACCCTGGGCGACTACCCGCAAGGCTGGCAGCACTACGAGTGGCGCTGGAAACGTCCGGAAATGGCGCCACACCGGCGCACGTTTCACGTCCCCATGCTTTCGGCTTCCGCCGACCTTGCCGGGCGTCGCATCCTGCTCCACTATGAGCAGGGCTTTGGCGATACGCTGCAGTTCCTACGTTACGTCCGCCCCCTCGAAGCGCGCGGCGCAAAGCTCATCGTGGCGGTTCCCGAGGCGTTGCGTCGCCTGGCTGAGACCAGCTTCCCGCTGGCCGGGGTGTTCGCCGGCGACGACGTATTGCCGGCCTTCGACCTGCATTGCCCGATGCTCAGCCTTCCGCTCGCCTGCGCCACCACCGTTGCAACGATTCCACCGGCCGACCCGCCCTACATCCGGGTACCGGCGGAGGCACTGAAGGCATGGCACAAGCGCCTGCCCGCCGGCAAGCAGTGCAAAATCGGCCTGGCCTGGTCCGGGAATCCCTCGCACAAGAATGACGCCAATCGCTCCCTGGGTATCGAGATGCTCCGCCCATTGCTCGACGTTCCCGGCACCCGCTTCTACAGCCTGCAAAAGGACGTACGTGAACGCGACCGGGAGCTCCTTCGCGATCTGCCGAAACTGACGCTGCTCGGCGCGGATTTTGCCGATTTCACGGATACGGCCGCCGCCCTGTCGCGGATGGATCTGGTGATTTCGGTCGACACGTCGGTGGCCCACCTTGCCGGCGCAATGGGCAAGCCGGTCTGGATCCTGCTCCCCCATGCTGCTGACTGGCGCTGGCTGACGGATCGCGAGGATAGCCCGTGGTATGCCAGCGCCCGGCTGTTCCGCCAGCGGGAAGGCCGGCACGTCAGTGATCTGATGAGCCGCGTTCGCGATGAATTGAATGCATTCCGGAAGCAGCCCAGGTCATGACAACCGCCATCGACGGCCCGCCGCGGCTGGAGCAGTTCAATGCCGGCTATGACGCCATGCTGGACCGGATACTGCTCCGGATCCGCACCAGCGACGGCGCCGAGTATCGCTTCTGGATCACGCGACGCTACCTGATTCTGCTTTGGCCCATCCTGATGAAAATGGCCGATGGATTCAGTGCCCGCAAGACCGCCGACCCGCTGACGCGCTCGACGCTTGCCGAACTCGCCCATGGCGAGGCAGTGGGCAAGGCCGACTTCAGCAGCCAGTATCAGGAAGGCACCATATTCCCGCTGGGTGCCGACCCGGTGCTGCTGGCAAAGATTTCCCTGCGTCCGGCTGCCGGCGAAACGCAAACCCTGGTGCTGCTTCCCAACGAAGGCCAAGGCGTTAACCTCGACCTTGACGAGCGCCTGGTGCACATCCTCGCCCGCCTGATGCAGCAAACGGCGACCGCCGCCGAATGGGGACTGACGCTGGACGTGAGCCCCGGGACAGGCATGGCCGATCCGGCGACAACGGCAACCCGCCTGCTGCACTGATTGCCGCCGCCGGACGCCGCCGGACCGGAAAATCGCCGTAGCGCCAGCGCCGACTCTTGAGTCCCGACGCTGGCGGCTACGTCCCGGTCAGTCCGTAATCAGCTTGCCCTTGTTCAGCAGGTCCTGAATGATCTGCTGGTCGGTGGCATTGACACCGACGGAAGCGTACAGATCGACACCTTGCAGTATGACGGTCTGATCTTCGGCGCCCGCATTGAAGCCGCCACCGAAACCGCCGCTGGAACTGACGTGGACCTTGGTATCGCCACCGACCTTTTCGAAGTGCAGGAAGTTGGCCAGGTTGCCGGTTCCGATGGCGTGATTCTCGCCCGACAGCAGATCACGCAGGTCGAGTACATCGCCGCCCGAAGGTGCAGCTGCCGTGTTGAAGTCGGTAATCGTATCCACGGCCGGCGTTCCCTTGGCCCCGGCATCGGCTAGCGTCCACTCAAACGTGTCGGACAACAGGCCGCCGGTCAGCGTATCGTTGCCCGCGCCGCCGCTCAAGTTATCGGCGCCATCGCCGCCGCTCAGGCTGTCGCTGCCGGCGCCGCCCTCGAACCGGTCGTTGCCGAGCCCGCCGTCCAGCGTATCGTCGCCATCTCCGCCGCGCAGCATGTCGTTGCCGCCATCGCCATACAGTTGATCGCTTCCCGCACCGCCCGAAAGGGTGTCGTTACCGCCATCACCGTGGATCAAGTCGTTGCCGTCGCCGCCTTCGACCAGGTCATTGCCCAATCCGCCATTCAGGGTATCGTTCCCGGCCAAGCCTTGGATGCGGTCGTTGCCGGCAGAGCCGGTGATCGAGTTGGTTGCCGCCGTATCCACATACTCGTTGGTGATGATGCCAAGCGTCAACGAGGCGCTCGACGTATCACCGGTACTATCGGTCAGGGTGTAGCCGATGATTTCCTCGGGAATCGCCGTGGCCGCTGCATTGTTCTGCACCCCGGAGAAGGTGACGGACTGAACCCGGGCGTAGGCGTCGCCGGCCGCCTCGATGATGATCCAGCCGATGCGCGAGTAGGTCGACGGAATGGTGACGGTGTTTTCCTGGTCGCTGCTGAACTGGCCGAGGAAGCTGCCGTCGATGCCGTAGACCTTGTAGGTCAGGGCCGGGTCGGCACCGTTTCCAGGTGGCCCGAGGTTGCTGTTCGCCGCATTGATCGTGAAGGAAACGTTCTGCACCCCGTTGGTATAGGTCGCCGAGTTGAATGTCACTTTCAGCCATTCGAGGCCATCCACCGACGCGTTACTTCCGCCAGTGGCATTCGTGCCGGTAACCCCGGCGCCAGAGGCTGAGTAGGTCACGACGGCGTTTGCCACCGTACTGCTCGGGGTCATCCCCTCCAGTGTCAGGTTGCCGGCTGTCACGTTGGCGCCACTGGTCAAGTTGACGGTCAGGTTGGTCGGGCTGGTCGTCGGATTGGGAAGATCGACCGTCGGCGGGATGTACTTGTAATAACCCGTCGAATCGAAGATCAGGCTGCTGCCGGTCGTCGCATTCGCCCAGTTCATTTCATAGGTGCCCGTCGTCGCGTTGTAGGTCACCGTGTAGGTGCCGCCCGCCAGTGCCGTGCTGCCTGCGTTCGTTGTCAGGTCGATAGCAGCGCCCTTGAAATCGATAGATGTCACCACGGCGTTGTCGACGATCTTGTCCACACCGGAACCCTGCACCGTGAAGGGTGTTGCCTGGCTGCCGATCGCGATACCGGCATCCGTGCCCGCGCCGGTGAGGACGTTGCCTTCCATCGAGGTTTGCCTGGCGAACATCGTGTCGGCATCGCTATTTGCCACGGGCTTGCCGTCGACCACGGCAATCGTCTGCACCGAACTCGCCTGATCGCCATCGGCATCGGTAATGACCGACTGCAGCGTGAAACTGGTGCCATCGACCGCGGTGCCACCGGTGTAATAGGTGTAGGCACCGGTGGAGAAGTCGAACACCAGCGAACCGTAGTCGAAGTTCTTCCCGGCATCCAATGTCAGCATGTGGCCGGTGACGGTGCCCAGGGCGAGCGTGTTGTTGTTGTTGGTGATCTGCGTACTGCCGTTGTAGGTAAAGGTCACCGGCGTGTCAGGCACCTGATCGTTGTTGCTGTCGAGCGATATCGTAATCGATTTGACATATCCGCCGTCGGCACCGAAGCTGGCGGTCTGCGTTCCGCCCGCTGCGACGACGCTGCCGCCGAAGCCCTGCGGTACCGTCGAGAGCAGTTGGGTGGACAGCTGGTTCAGGTCCGGCACCATGATGGCCGGATCGTTGATGCCATCGCCCAGCGTATCCACGCGATTGATCTGGTCGAGGAAGCTGACGTTGCTGATGCCGGTGCCGATGGCGACCGCAAACGACTTCAAGTCCGGATTATTGTTAAGGTAGGTCGAATACCCCGAACCGGCACCCACCGGGTCGGTAGTGTCGCCCACGGACGGCACACCATCCGAAAGGAAATACACGATGCTGTCACGGCCCGACACCGGCGTACCCATCGCCGTCTGGATCTTGGTCAGGGCATCGGAATAGTTGGTACCGCCGTTCGGCGCCGAAAAGTTGTTTATAGCGGTCACTGCAGACGAAAGGTCGGTATAGGCAGTTCCCGAGCCGCCGCCGATGACGCTTGCGGTAGCGGCGAACTGGACCAGTTTGACCGAAACATCCGGCGACTGCGCGAAATATTCCTCGACCAGGGCCACCAGCGCCTGCTTGGCCAAGGTATAGCGGTCGGTGGTGGTCACCGTGCCATTGGCATTGACCTGCTTCACCTCTCCGTACGGGGCCTCCATACTTCCCGAAATGTCGAGGCACAGCACCAGGCTGAACTTGGGCGTGGTGCTCTCCGGCACCTGGATGGTCGCACTGGTGGCAATCGGCCTGTCATCCTGGATCGTGACATGCAGCGTGGCATTCGTGACATTTGCATTGTAGGCAAAGTCCTTGACCACGGCGGTATCCGTCGTGCTCCCGGGCAAGCCGTTGGCGGCCCGGCTGTTCAGCGTGTAGCTGTAGTCACCGACACCGGCACCGGTGATGTCGACCGTCAGGACACCTGAGCCGTCGTTGATGCCGATGTATCCCGAGCGGGTGTCGACGTCGCCAACGCCGGCATCGGTGATCGTGTTGATGCTGGAAATCGATGTATTGCCGCTGTCATTGCTGAAAACGTTGCCGCTGACGACCGCAGTCCCGCCGCCGGTGCCGCCTGCAAGGGCGGATTCCTGGACCGTCGCGAAATCGTCGGCCGCGGCTACCACGTTCAGCGTTACGAGGGCCGTGCTCGTCTGCCCGGTGTCTTCCTGCACCGTATAGTTAAAGGTTGCGACACCGGTGCCGGAAGGTGTGAACGTGTAGGTTCCGTCGCCGTTGTCCACCAAGGTTCCGCTTCCGCTGGCCAGCGTTACCGCCCCGGCGGAACCGGTAATGGCCGCACGGTCGAACAATGCATCATTGGCCAGCAGGCTCGCCTTGGTGAACGTGTATGGCGTGCCCGCCGGGAGGGTATAGCTGTCGGCGTTTGCCACCGTGGTACCGTCGCTTACTGGTGTCACGGTTATCGTCGCCGTGTTGGGCGTCGCATCCAGCGCGCCCTGGCCATCCACGGCCGTATAGGCAAAGTTGGTACTGCCGTTCCAGTTCGGGTTGGGATTGAAATACAGCGTCGCCGTGTAGGGGCCGGCGCCTGTCGCTGCGATCGAGGTACCGATCGGTGCCAGCGTGGTCATCGCCACATCGAGGTAAAGCGCGCCGTTGGCAGGCAGGCTGGTGAGTTTGAAGGCGGACACCGAACCGCCGGCATCAGTGGCGCTCAGCGTGACCGTGACCAGCGTATCTTCGGTGCCGGACGACGTGGTATCGGCAGCCACCGGCGGAGTGTTCGCCGCAACCATGGTGATGGTCGTGGTCGCCGAATTGCTGGTCAGCGATCCATCATTGACCGTCACCGTGATGGTGCGCGCCGTGGTGTCCGTACTGGTGGTGTTGAAGCTCACCGCCTGCAATGCTGTCTGGTAGTCGGTCTTGAAAGTGCTGCCGGTCAGTGTCACTACATTGCCGGAGATTGAATAGCTGATCCCCGGCGGCAGGCTCGCACCGGCGACCGACAGGAAGTCGAGCGGGTCGCTGCCGTTCAGTGTGATGGTGGCACTGACGATATTGGTGCTGTCCGCATCGGTGATGCTGACGTCCGTATCGACGATCGCCACCGCTGCCGGCGCGCCCAGGCTGAAGAATGTGTTGTAACCGCTGCCGGCAACCGTGTTGTTGTTGGCATCCAGATCCAGTACCGGCGCGTCGTTCACCGACTGGATGTTGAGTGCCACCGTATCGACGTCGGTCAGGGTGCCGCCGGTCCCGGTATTGCCCAGGTCGCTGGTGGTGACCGTCATGCTCACCGTGCCGCTGGCGTTGGCCACCGGCTGGTAGGTCACGTTCGACGCCGCGATGAAGGCGTTGATGTTGGCCTGGGTACCGGCCAGCAGCAAACTGCCCGTGCCGTTGCCGGTGACCGTGACGCCGCCGCTGGTGGAAGCCAGCAGGCTGCCCGTCGGCACGCTTAAGGTCACGTTGATGGTGCTGGATGCCGCATCCGCGTCGGCAATACTGATACCGGTGATCGCCGTAACCGTATCCTCCGGCACCGTTATTGAGGTCGGCACCGTATTGACCGGAGCATCGTTGATCGCCGCGACCGTGACGTTCACCGTCGCCGTTTCGGTCACGCCACCGCTGGTGACGGTGTAGGTGAAACTGTCGCTGCCGCTAAAATTGGCATTGGGTGTGTAGGTAAGCACACCTGCAGCGGTGAAGGACACCGTGCCGTTCGCGCCCTGGGTCACGCTGGTGACGACCTTGCCGGCATTTTCGAAGCTGTCGGCCGTTGCCCCGCCTGTACCGGTGATGGCGTTGAAGCTGATCGGCGTGTCCTCGTTGGTGCTCACGGTATCGGTGGTGATGTCGGCCACCGCGGAAACGTTGATCGTGATGGTATCCACGTCGATCAGCGTCCCGCCAGACCCGGTGTTCCCGCCATCGCTGGTAGTCATGGTGAGGAGCGCCGCGCCGTTGAAATCGGCCGTGGGAACATAGGTAATCGTTCCGCCCAGGCGGCTGTTGATCTCGGTCAGCGTGCCGGTGATGGTGACGGTACTCGTGCCGCTGCCGCTCACTGTGCCACCGGTACCGCCGCTGTGGGTGATCGTTCCATTGGTCACGTTCAGGGTGACCGTCATGGGGCCGGTTCCCGCATCTACGTCTGCTACCGAAAGCCCGGTAATGGTCTTGTTCGCGTCCTCTGTTGTGGCCTGAGTCCCCGCTACGGTATTGATTGGCGCATCGTTCACCGGATTGACGGTAATAGTGCCCGTCGCAGTGTTGCTTGAATTGTTGGCGTTATCGCGCGCCCGATACTGGAACGTCACCGAGCCGTTGTAATTGGCATTTGGCTTGAAGTAAAGCACCAGGCTTTGTGTCTGTGCCGCAGTGACGCCGATGTTGGTATTGACCACTACCGCATTGGTCATCGCAGCATCCGTATATAACGTGCCGTTGGTCGGTAGCGTGGTAACCCGGAAGTTGTTGATCGTACCGTTGGGATCGCTGGCCATTAGCGTGACAGCGATGCCGGCCACCGCATCTTCGTCGCCTGTTGCACTTGTGGCGACGGCTACCGGTGTACTGCCCGCAGTGGAAACCGTAATGGACGAAACCGCCGTCGCACTGGGGGCGATTCCATCAGTCACCGTTACGTTGATCGTTCGCGTTCCGTTGGCCGATGCCGTGTGGTCGAAGCTGATGGCGCCGATTGCCGTCTGGTAGTCCGCCTTGCTGGCCGTGCCGGACAATGTGACGATCTGGTTGTTCGCGCCGGAAATCGTCGCGGTAATACCGGCCGGCATGCTGCCGACGACAAACAAGTCACCTGTCTGGAAATTGGTGAGTGTGATCGTTGCACCGGTCAGATTTGCATTGTCCACATCAGTAACGACGCGATCGACGTCGGCGATCGGCACCGGTGTGCCATTTACCGTAAAGAAGGTTGCCGCGTAGTTCAGCCCCGTGGCGCTACCATCCAGATCGATCTCAGGCGCGTCGTTGAGGCCAGCCACAGCAACCGTGCTGACGATATTGAGTGCAGTCGTATCCACGCCACCGCTCGCCGTACCGCCACTGTCCTGCACTTGCGTCACCGTGAACACCCGGTTGCCCGGCGTCGGGTTGTCGGTGTTGGTATCCTGATATGTAATGCCATTGACGAGCGTATTGATCGTCGCCGCAGCAACGCCGCTCGCGCTGGTCAGCGCAACCGTGGCGGTGCCGCTGACGATAGTGACGGAGTAACTCAGACCGTTGGTGGTCGTCGTGCCCGAGGAGTTGGCACCTAGGGTGATAGCAGTTCCATCGACCACGATCTTTTCATTGGACCCATCGACAAGTCCACTAACTGTGAAGGTTAGGCCCTTGATCGTCTGCCCGCCTTCCACGACACCGGTGGCGGCACCACTGAAGACACTGACTGCCGCAGCTTGCGCGCCCAGGCCTGCCGCCTCGGTGAAGCTCGGACTGATTCCTGTTGCCGTCAGAGTCGGCGCGTCATTCACCGGCGTGACATTGATTGTCGAGGTAACGGTGTTCGAATTTGCTGCGCTGTCATTCACTGTGTAGCTGACGGTCCGCACCAATCCGGAAGGATCCTCTGAGCTATTGGAATATTGCACAGCGCGCAAGGCGGCCTGCCACTGTGCCGTTGTCGCCGTATTGCCTGCCGAACTGAGACTCATGACACCCGTGGCAGCGCTGTAGCTGCCCGTGATGTTGCCCATGGTCAGCGGCACACTGGTAAAGCTGAGTACGTCCTGACCGACGACGAAATTCCCTGTGATCGAAACCGTACCGGTGGACAGGGTTGTGTTGTCCACATCGGCAACTGTGATCGTGCTGTTGATTGCGGCGGCAGCACCATTTTCGGTGTACGCCAGGGTCGAACCGGTAGCCAGCACCGGGGCATCGTTGTCCGCGGTGATCGCGGTAATGTTGACCGTGGCCGTTTCCGTTGCCCCACCGGCAGTCACGGTATAGGTGAAAGACGCCGATCCCGTGTAGTTCGCCGCCGGAGTGAAGACCAGTTGACCACCGGTAGTAAGGGTCACGCTGCCGTTGGTCACAGTCACCGCCGGCCCGCCGGCCGTGATCGCCAGTCCATTCACAGCTGTAATGGTTCGGCCCGAGTCCTCGAAACTGTCGTTCGCCAGAACATCGATGGTGACCGGCGTGTCTTCGATCGTGGACGCGGAGTCATTGGCGATATCGACCGCCGGATTCACAGTGATGGAAACAACATCGATATCGGTCTTTGGACCACCCAACCCGGTGTTGCCCAGATCGTTCGTTGTCATCGTCAGCGTCGCCGTACCGCTAAAGTCGGCAACCGGTACGAAACTGACAGTCGCAGCGAGGGTGGCGTTGATCTGTGCCAGGGTACCGGTCAGGATCACGCTGGATGAAGCGTTTCCGGAAATCGTTGCGCTACCGCCGCTGACCATCAAGGCGCCGTTGGAGACACTCAGAGTCACGCTCATCACGCCAGCGGCCACATCCTCATCGGCAATGGAAAGCCCGGTAATCGCGATGCCGCTATCCTCATTGGTAGTAAATGACGATCCCGGCACGGTATTCACAGGGGCATCATTCGCCGCAACAATACTGGTCACGGCAGCGGCAGTAGATAACGCAAGGCTCTCGAAATTACCGCCGCTGGCAGCGCTTAGCGTAGCGCTGGCCGTGCCTGGAAGAGTAGGCGCCGCAACACTCACCGTACCACTGCTGGCGCCGCTGGCGATGGTGATCACGCCGCCGTTGGACAGCGTCACCAGGACCTGACTCTGGGCCGCGCCGGTCAGGCTGGCGGTGTAGGTGATGTTGCCGTCTTCAAGCGCAGTGCTGTCGGCACTAAGGCTGACGGTGGTGACGTCGCTGTCGTCGGTGACGCTGGTCACGGCGGCGACGGTGGACAGTGCCAGGCTTTCAAAGTTGCCGCCGCTGGCGCTGCTGATGGTCTTGCTCACCGTGCCGGCATCGACATACACGTCGTCGGTCGGCGCGGCGACACTCACCGTGCCGCTGCTGGCGCCGCTGGCGATGGTGATCACGCCGCCACCGGAGAGGCTGACGAGGACCTGGCTTTGCGCTGCACTGGTGAGGCTGGCGGTGTAGGTGATGTTGCCGCCTTCCACCACGCTGCCGCCGGCCGTGAGGCTGACGGTGGTGACATCGCTGTCGTCGGTGACGCTGGTCACGGCGGCGACGGTGGACAGTGCCAGGCTTTCAAAGTT
>CAJBYR010000014.1 GCA_903959855.1 uncultured beta proteobacterium | reverse complement strand
TCGAGCATCTTCGAGGCGGGTTCTCGCCATGGCCAACATCCGCCTGGCCTCGGCTTCGTTGCGCGGTTCCGCCTTGAGTTGGCCGATGCGCACCAGATTATCGAGCGCGGGCAGGCTCATGGGCATCTCCAATCAATGGAAGAATGGGCTGCGCCAGGACGCGATTCACAAATGAATCAGGTTCGGCACGACGGCGCTCAAATTCGGCCGGGGTGTAGCAGGTTGGATTGATTTTTCGTCCGAATTGGACTTCCAGCGGGATCAGCAATTCCAGGACACTACTCAGCAACAGGTTCTCGCCGACAAGCATCACGTCTATGTCGCTCTGCGCGGTGTCGGATTGTTTCGCTACGGAGCCATAAACCCACGCCCCTTGCAGGAAGGGGGCCAGAGGCAGCAGCGCATTGCGCAACAAGGGTTCCACCCCCAGCGTTTTTCGCGTCAGCCCGACTAACTCGTTAAAAACTGGGCTTTGTGGATTGGCTTGGAATCGTCTCAGGTTACCAACTCGCTCGGAGTGGACCAGACCCGCATCAGCCAACCGGTTCAATTCTCTTTGCAGGGAGGCACTGCCCAAGCCTGTGAGGCGTCTCAATTCGCTCAGGTGATAGCCACGTTCAGGCTGGCCAAAAAGCCACTGAAAGACCCGGGATTGGCTGTCGGTAAAAAGAGAAGTGGCGATCGACATAGCCAAATAATAGCATGAACATGCCAGAAATAAGCATGATATGCCGGCGATTTCGAATATGGGTCGTACGCGCCATATTCCCGATCTGTACGTAGGCATGGTGAGAGAGTTCCATATTCCGCCCCCACTAAAATCTCCAATAATGCCAATACAAAAGCTGACCATCCTACCTTAAAAGACCCAAAAAAATGGCCAGCAATTTTTTGCTGGCCATTCTTAACTACTTAATTTAATGCCTTTTATTTGGTGGAGGCGGCGGGAATTGAACCCGCGTCCATAAGTGCGCCACAGACAGTTCTACATACTTAGTCTCGCCGTTTGATTTAACCCGCTACCCGCCGACGGACAGGCTGGCTTCAGGCGATTCGCTTGATTTTCGAACCATGCATCGCGACTCTGCACAGCCTTATCCCGCTGAATGATTCCGATGCAGCTTACGCTGCCTGGCCCGCGGGAAGGCCAGTTCGGAAGCCAGCCGCAATTAAGCGGCTAGAGCGAAACGCTCGTCGTTGGCAGTTAGTACGTTCCGAATGGATTTACGAGGTACCCGGATCCTCGGTATGCCCTGCATGCTTTGTCACCCATGTCGAAGCCATGTCGCCCCCTGGATGGTGTGGATCAGGTGGTATCCGATCCACGAATTGCAAGCCGGATTCTAGCGCGTTGCGGTGACCTCGCCGAGGATTTCATCGGGCGTGGCGGCAATCGCATCGGCACCCCAGTCGTGGGGGGCGCGGCCGTTGCCGAGATAGCCCCATGCGGCGATCACGGTGCGCATGCCGACGGCACGCCCCGAAATGATGTCGCGCTCGTCGTCGCCGACGTAGATGCAGGCCTCGGTGGCAATGCCGAGTACCGCGCCGGCGAGCTGCATCGGGTCGCCGTGGGGCTTGGCGCGGCGCGCGCTGTCGCCACAGACGATGCAGGCGCTGCGCTGGCGCAAGCCGAGCTGTTCCAGCAACGGAATGGCGAAGCGCTGCGATTTGTTGGTGACGATGCCCCAGGGGATGCCACGCGCCTCAAGGTTATCGAGATGTTCGGCGACGCCATCGAAAAGTCGCGTTCCGACGCAGAGAGCGTCCTGGTAAATGGCTAGGAAGCGTTGCTGCAGGGCGGGGTAGGTGGTGTCGAGCGGGCCTATGCCGAGCCCGGCGCCGATCAATCCGCGTGCGCCCGACGAGACATGAGGCCGCAACTGGGCCATGGGCAAGGACGATCGCCCCTGCTCGCACAGCAACTGGTTCAAGGCGCCGCCAAGGTCGGGCGCCGTATCCGCGAGCGTGCCGTCGAGGTCGAACAGTACCGCTTCAGGCATTGCGCCGCGCCCGCAGCAGATAGTTGATGTCGGTATCCGATCCGACCACGCCTTCGCGCTTGAAGGGGTTATAGCGCAGTCCGGTGATCTCCAGCACCTCGAGCCCGGCGTGGCGGCAAAGGCGGGCCAATTCGGCCGGCTTGAGGAAGCGCGTGTAGTCGTGAGTGCCGCGGGGCAGGAGATTGAGCAGGTATTCTGCGCCAAGTACGGCGACGATATAGGCCTTGGCATTGCGGTTCAGTGTCGACAAAAAAACCTGCCCGCCCGGCTTCACCAGGCGCGCACAGGCGGCCACCGTGCTGGCCGGATCCGGCACGTGCTCCAGCATTTCGAGGCAGGTGACATGGTCGAAACTGCCGGGTGACTCTTCTGCCAGTGCCTCGGCCGAGACCAGGCGATAGTCGATCTTGTGCCCGCTCTCGTAAAGATGCAGGCGGGCGACGCCGAGCGCCTTGTCGGAGAGGTCGATGCCGGTGACGTCGGCGCCGATCGCGGCCATGCCCTCGCTGAGCAGTCCGCCACCGCAGCCGATATCAGCCACGCGCTTGCCCTTCAGCGCGGCATGGGAGTCGATCCATGCGACCCGCGCCGGGTTGATATCGTGCAGGGGGCGAAATTCGGAGTTGGGATCCCACCAGTGATGGGCAACTTCGCCGAACTTGTCGAGTTCGGCGGGGTCGGCGTTAATTGCAGCATTCATCGCGACAGGCTCGGATAGGTGAATGAAGGAGACCAAAGTCCTCTGGATACCGTCCGCGCCTTTGGCGCGGATATAAAAAAAGCCCTGCGGAGCAGGGCTTTTTCCGGAGTCAGGCAGGATTACTTGGTGCCGATGACTTCGATTTCGACGCGACGGTCAGGCTGCAGGCAATCCATGACCTTCTTGCTCTTCGGGCCCTTGCACTGATCGGCCTTGGTCACCGGCTGCTTCTTGCCCTTGCCTTCGGTGTAGACGCGGTTCGGCTCGACACCCTTGCTGACCAGATAGGCCTTGACGGCTTCGGCGCGCTTTTCGGACAGCTTCTGGTTGTAGGCATCGGTACCGATGCGGTCAGCGTGACCGACGGCGATGATGACTTCCAGCTTGATACCCTTGATGTCGGTGGCGAGCTTGTCGAGCTTGGCCTTGCCTTCGGCACGCAGGTCAGCCTTGTTGAAGTCGAACAGGGCGTCGGCAGCCAGGGTCACTTTCTGTGCGGCGGGCTTCGGTGCGGCGGCGGGAGCAGCGGCCGGAGCGGCAGCAGCGGGGGCCGGAGCGGCAGCGGGAGCGGCCTTCTTCACCAGGTCGGGATCGCATTCCTCAATGGCCATCGCCGGGGTCCAGTAGCCGGTGCGCCAGCAAAGGCCGGTGCCGCTCTTGACGACGTTGCCACGCTGGTCGATGGCGTAACCAACGACGTCATTGGTGTTGATCCCGGGCGTTTGAGCGATTGCGGCGGCGGAAAGGCCGAGCATGGCGGTGAGCAGTAGCGATTTTTTGATCATTAGGTCCCCCTGGATGGGTTAGATAGTTACGGATTCGGTGTTTCAACTTTTCCCTGAGCGGATGCTGCGAGTCAGGACGTCAGGCGAGTATGCCATAAACCCGCGATGTCAAGCAATTCCGAAACGTCGATCTGTGTGGGAATACCGCCGTTCATCACGAGTTTCCCTGCTACCCAGGTATGTGTGACCTGCTCCCGGCCTGCCGCATACACCAGATGGGAAGCGGGATCGTAGCAGGGCTGCATCGTCCATTCGTCGAGGCGCACGGCGCACAAGTCAGCGGCCTTGCCGGGGAGCAGCGAGCCGATATGCGCCTCCTGGCCGAGCGCCTTGGCGCCGCCTAAAGTGGCCGCGCCCAGGACGCCATGGGCATCCAGGGCTTCGGCATTGAGGGTGGCCGCCTTTGCCAGCAAGGCGGCATGGCGAATCTCGTGAAACATGTCGAGGCGATTGTTTGAGGCGGCACCATCGGTACCCAGGCCGAAGTTCACTCCGCGTGCCTGTGCCGCGGCAATTGGAGGAATGCCGCTGCCCAGTTTCATGTTCGATGTCGGGCAATGTGCGATATGGCAGCCTTCGCGGGCCAGCAACTCGATTTCGGCCGGGTCAAGATGAACGGCATGCACCGCGATCAATTGCGGACTCAGCAGGCCCAGGCGCCGCAGGCGTTCGATCGGGCGCACGCCGTGAAGCTTCAGGCTCTCCTCGATTTCATGTGCGGTTTCATGGATATGCATGTGGATCGGTACTTCGAGTTGCGCCGCCAGGGTGGCCAGCTTCTCGAACGTCTTGTCGGCCACGGTATAGGGTGCGTGCGGCGCCAGGCTGAAGCCGAGCAGCGCTTCGTCGCTGTAGCGGTCGCGCACCGCCAGCCCCTTGGCCAGATAGTCATCGGCGTCGGCGGCATAGCGGGTGGGGAATTCGATCGCGATCATTCCCAGAACGGCACGCATGCCGCTTCGCAGCACGGCTTCTGCCGCTGCTTCGGGAAAGAAATACATGTCGTTGAAGGTCGTGATACCGCCGCGCAGCATCTCGGCACAGGCGAGAAGGGTACCCGCATGCACGAATTCGGCGTCGGCGTGTTTCGCCTCGGCAGGCCAGATGTGTTCCGAGAGCCAGCGCATCAGCGGCAGGTCGTCAGCGAAGCCGCGCATGAGATTCATCGCGGCGTGGGTATGCAGGTTGATCAGGCCCGGGATCAGCACCTGACCGGGAAGCTCGACCGTCGCGCGGGCCTGGAAACGCCGGCGGGCGTCGGCATCCGGCAGCAGGGCGACAATCCGCCCTTTGTCGACCGCCAATGAGTGCCCGGTGAGGGTAAGCCCGGCAGGTTCGATGGGGATGATCCACTGCGGGCGGATCAGGAGGTCGATTCCGACCGGCGTGTGACTGGCGTCGTCTGGGGTCATCATCGCTGGATTCAACCAGATTCGGGGGCTCCGGACAACCCGTCCGAGCTACCTCCACATGCTAAAATTGCAGGCTTCATGTCATTGCCCGTCGTGCGTCGGCCGAGGCCCGCCTAAATGAACTCGTTTGCCAAAGAAACCCTGCCGATCAGCCTTGAAGAGGAGATGCGTCACTCCTACCTCGACTATGCGATGAGCGTGATCGTCGGCCGGGCTCTGCCGGACGTCCGCGATGGCCTTAAGCCTGTTCATCGCCGCGTGCTGTTCGCCATGCATGAACTGAACAACGACTGGAACCGGGCCTACAAAAAATCCGCCCGCATCGTCGGCGATGTCATCGGTAAGTACCACCCGCACGGCGATACCGCGGTCTACGACACGATCGTGCGCATGGCGCAGAATTTTTCGCTGCGCTACATGCTGGTCGATGGCCAGGGCAACTTCGGCTCGGTCGATGGCGACAATGCCGCGGCAATGCGCTACACGGAAGTGCGCATGGCCCGCATCGGCCACGAACTGCTGATCGACATCGACAAGGAAACTGTCGACTTCGGGCCCAACTACGATGGTTCGGAGCAGGAACCCCTGATCCTGCCGGCACGCATCCCCAACCTGCTGATCAACGGTTCCTCGGGCATTGCGGTGGGCATGGCGACCAATATTCCGCCGCACAACCTCAATGAAGTCGTCGATGCCTGCCTGCTGCTATTGCGCGCGCCGGATACGACCATCGAAGAACTGATCCAGGTGATCCCGGCGCCGGACTTCCCCACCGCGGCGCTGATCTATGGTGTTTCCGGCGTGCGCGACGGCTACATGACGGGGCGCGGCCGCGTGGTGATGCGCGCCCGTACCCATATCGAGGACCTGCCGCGCAACGGTCGCCAGGCCATCGTGGTGGATGAGCTTCCCTACCAGGTCAACAAGAAGACCTTGCAGGAAAAGATCGCCGAGCTGGTCCACGAAAAAAAGATCGACGGCATCGCCCATATTCAGGACGAGTCGGACAAGTCCGGCATGCGTCTGGTGATCGAACTGAAGAAGGGCGAAGTGCCCGAGGTGGTGCTGAATCACCTCTACAAGCAGACGCAGTTGCAGGATACCTTCGGCATGAACATGGTGGCGCTGGTCGATGGCCGGCCGCGCCTGCTCAACCTCAAGGAAATGCTTCAGGCTTTCCTGTCGCATCGGCGCGAGGTCATTACGCGGCGCACCGTGTTCGAACTGCGCAAGGCGCGCGAGCGCGGCCACATCCTCGAAGGCCTGGCCGTCGCGCTGTCGAATGTCGATGAGATCATTGCCCTGATCAAGGCGGCCCAGACGCCGGCGGAAGCCAAGCGCGGCCTGATGGCGCGCACCTGGCGATCGGAGTTGGTTGAAGGCATGCTGGTTCGTGCGGCGGCGGAGTCTTCCCGCCCGGATGGACTGGGGCCGGAGTTTGGCCTGTCGGCGGCGGGCTACCTGCTGTCGGATGCCCAGGCCCAGGCCATCCTCGAACTGCGTTTGCAGCGACTGACCGGCCTCGAACAGGACAAGATTGTTGCCGAGTACAAAGAGGTGATGGATCAGATCGCCGACCTGCTCGATATCCTGGCGCGTCCCGAGCGCATCACGGTGATCATCGGCGAAGAATTGGCAGCGGTCAAAGCGCAGTTTGGCGATGCCCGCCGTTCGGAAATCATTCTCAGTACCACCGAAATCAACCTCGAGGACCTGATCGTTCGCGAGGATATGGTGGTTACCCTGTCGCATTCCGGCTATGTCAAGCGCCAACCGCTGGCGGATTACCGCGCCCAGCGCCGCGGCGGTCGTGGCAAGCAGGCGGCGGCAATCAAGGACGATGATTTCGTCGACCGGCTGTTCGTTGCCAACACGCACGATTACATCCTGTGCTTCTCCAATCGTGGCCGTGTCTACTGGCTAAAGGTTTACGAAGCGCCGGAAGGCACGCGCAATTCGCGCGGCAAACCCATCGTTAATCTTTTCCCGCTGGAAGACAAGGAGAAGATCACCGCGATCCTGCCGGTCAAGGAGTTCGACGAGGAACATTTTGTCTTCATGGCCACCTCCATGGGCACCGTGAAGAAAACCCCGCTGACCAGTTTCGCCAATCCGCGCAAGGCCGGCATCATTGCCGTCGGTCTCGACGATGGCGATCACCTGATCGGCGTCGCCATCACCAACGGCGAATGTGACGTGATGCTGTTCTCCGATGCCGGCAAGGCGGTGCGCTTCGCCGAGGACGATGTCCGCCCGATGGGGCGCGAAGCCCGCGGCGTGCGCGGCATGACGCTCGAGGATGAGCAGCAGGTGATATCGATGCTGGTTGCCGACAGCGAGAACTACACCGTACTGACTGCGACCGAGAACGGCTTCGGCAAACGCACGGCGATCGCCGAATACACCCGCCATGGCCGTGGCACCAAGGGCATGATCGCAATCCAGACGTCCGAGCGCAATGGCAAAGTGGTTGCCGCCGTGCTTGCCGCACTTGGTGAAACGCAAGAGGAAATCATGCTGATTTCCACCGGGGGCGTCCTGATCCGTACCCGTGTTGCCGACATTCGCGTCATGAGCCGCTCGACCCAGGGAGTGACGCTGATCAATCTGGACGACGGCACCTTCCTGGCGGGCCTCGAGAAAGTCATCGAGACGGAGGATGACGATGCGGCGGGCGAGTCCCCTGAGGCTGAGTGACAACGCCGAGTGTCACTTTGTTCTGAAAGTATCCGGCATCAATAAGCTTGCCAATGTATACGGTATTCTGTACTCCGCCAATTTTCACCAATTCATCTACTAAAACTTCAGGAGGCACGTAATGGCACGTATTTTCAATTTCAGCGCAGGACCTGCAGCCCTGCCCGAGGAGGTTCTCAAGCAGGCCGCCGACGAGATGCTCGACTGGCATGGCAGCGGCACCTCGGTCATGGAAATGAGCCATCGTGGCAAGGAATTCATGAGCATTGCCGCCCAGGCCGAAGCCGACCTGCGCGAACTGATGGGCATCCCCGCGAACTACAAGGTGCTGTTCCTGCAGGGTGGTGCCTCCGCCCAGTTCGAAATGATCCCGATCAACCTGCTGCGCGGCAAGCCGGTCGCCGATTACGTGCATACCGGCGAGTGGGCAAAGAAGGCGATCAAGGCGGCGAAGCTGTTCTGCAATGTCAATGTCGTGGCCAGCGCCGAGGACAAGAGCTTTACCTATGCACCGGCGCAGTCCGACTGGAAAGTCAGCAAGGATGCCGCCTACCTGCATTACACCGCCAACGAAACCATCGGCGGCGTCGAGTTCCACTGGACGCCAAACTCGGGTGACGTGCCGCTGGTTTGCGACATGTCCTCCAATATTCTTTCCAAGCCGGTCGATGTCAGCAAGTACGGCCTGATCTATGCCGGTGCGCAGAAGAACATCGGCCCGGCCGGCTTGACCATCGTCATCGTGCGCGAGGACCTGGTCGGCAAGGCGCAGCCCACGCCGCCGGCTATGCTCGACTACAAGACCCACGTCGATGCCGAATCGATGTACAACACGCCACCCACCTACGGCATCTATATCGCCGGTCTGGTGTTCCAGTGGCTGAAGAAGAACGGCGGTGTTGCCGCGATGGAGAAGCACAACGTCGAAAAGGCGAATCTGCTGTATGACTATCTCGCCACCACCGATTTTTACCGCAACCCGGTGCGCAAGGAAGACCAGTCGCGCATGAACGTGCCGTTCACCCTCAAGGACGCCGCCCTGGATGACGAGTTCCTCAAGGGCGCCAAGGCTCGCAACATGGCCCAGTTGAAGGGACATCGCTCGGTTGGCGGCATGCGCGCCTCGATCTACAACGCCATGCCGATGGCCGGTGTTCAGGCGCTGGTCGAGTACATGAAGGAATTCGCGGCGCAGAAGGCTTGAGATCATGGCCGACCAATTTCAGGTTCTGATTTTCAACAACGTTTCCCAGAACGGCCTCAAGCGTCTTCCGGTCGAGCGCTTCGCCTGTGCCAAGGATGTCGCCAAGCCGGACGCCATCCTGCTTCGATCGGCCGACCTGCACAAGGTGGAAATCGCCAGGTCGGTGATGGCCATCGGTCGCGCCGGGTCCGGCACCAACAATATTCCCGTGGGCGAGATGACCAAGCGCGGCGTACCGGTGTTCAACGCACCGGGCGCCAATGCCAACGCCGTCAAGGAACTGGTGCTCGCCGGCATGTTGCTCGCGGCACGCAACATCGGTGGAGCGATCAAATTCGTTGCGGCCCTGGATCCCAAGGATCCGGAGATGGAAAAGAAGGTCGAGGATGGCAAAAAGATGTTTGCCGGCTATGAAATCTCCGGCCACACGCTTGGCATTGTCGGCCTTGGCAAGATCGGCTGCCTGGTGGCCGACGCCGCCATCAAGCTGGGCATGAATGTCGTCGGCTATGACCCCGAGATCACGGTCGATGCAGCCTGGAGCCTGCCGTCTCAAGTGCGCCGGGCCAATTCGCTGGGCGAGGTCCTGAAGAGCTGCAATTTCGTCACGCTGCATGTGCCCCTGGTCGATGCCACACGCAAGATGGTCAATGCTGGCAGCATCGAGCAGATGAAGCAGGGCGCGGTGTTGCTCAACTTCTCGCGTGATGGCGTGGTAGACGAGGCCGCTGTGCTTGCCGCGCTCGAGGCGAAGAAGCTCGGTTGCTATGTCTGCGATTTTCCGAGCCCGCAGGTGAATGCGCATCCCCAGGTAATCGCGTTGCCGCACCTGGGCGCGTCCACGCGCGAAGCGGAAGAGAATTGCGCCATGATGGTCGCCGACCAGGTTCGCGACTACATGCTGGACGGCAATGTCGTGAATGCGGTGAATTTTCCCAACGTCGCGATGCCGCGCGAATCCAACTTCCGCATCGCCATTGCCAACGCCAATGTGCCCAACATGGTCGGCCAGATCTCGACCGCCATGGCCGAGGCCAGGCTCAACATCCACAACATGATGAACAAGTCGAAAAAGGATTTGGCCTACACGCTGGTGGATGTTGATAGCGAAGTGCCGAAGACGGTGATCGAGCAGATCGCCAGGATCGAAGGCGTGCTTGCCGTCCGGTATCTGCCACGGGAGGACTGAGGGTGGCTGACGATTCCCGGGAACTGGGACAGCTGCGTGACCAGATCGATGCGATCGATGGCGACCTGCTGCGCCTGATCAACGAGCGCGCCACGCTCGCCCGTCGCATCGGCGAAATCAAGCAGGGCAACATCTATCGTCCGGAGCGCGAGGCGCAGGTATTGCGCAGCGTCGCCGAGCGCAATCCCGGGCCGTTGCCGGCCGCGGCGGCGCAGCGCATCGTGCGCGAAATCATGTCGGCCTGCCTGGCACTGGAGCAGCCGCTGAATATCGCCTACCTCGGACCGGCCGGTACCTATTCGGAATCGGCCGCGCGCAAACATTTCGGCGGCGCGCCGACGCTTCTGGCCTGTCCCGGCATCGATGACGTATTTCGTGCCGTCGAGGCCGGGAATGCGCACTATGGTGTGGTGCCGATCGAGAACTCGACCGAAGGTGCCATTGGCCGATCGCTTGATCTCCTGCTTTCATCGCCGTTGCAGATCTGCGGCGAAATCAATCTACCCATTCACCACAAACTGATGGGGCAAGGCGCCAGCCAATCCGAAGTGACCCGCGTGTATTCGCATGCACAGTCGCTCGCGCAATGCCACGAATGGCTGAATCGCAATTTGGCGCAAGTACAGCGTATACCGGTGGCCAGCAATGCCGAGGCGGCCAGGCTGGCAGCGGCCGAGGCCGGAACGGCGGCGATCGCCGGTGACGCCGCTGCGGAACTGTATGGCCTGAGGATACTTGCCGACAACATCGAAGATGACCCCAACAACACCACGCGCTTTGCCGTGATCGCCGGCCACGATGCCGGCCCGTCGGGATCTGATCGCACGTCGCTGGTTTGCTCGGCGCAGAACCGGCCGGGTGGCCTTTACCAGTTGCTGGCGCCCTTCGCCGACAACGGGGTTTCCATGAGCCGGCTCGAGTCGCGGCCGGCGCGGGGCTTCGGCGGCAGCCGCTGGGAATACGTGTTCTATATCGATATCGAGGGGCATCGGACCGCAGCGGCCGTCGCCAGGGCGCTCGAAGAACTGCGCGGCCGGGCCGGCTTCGTCAAGATACTGGGCTCCTATCCCATGGCCGCTTACTGAGAGGCACAGCAATGAATATCGTTGATCAGGCGCCTTCCTACGTGCGCGCGATTTCACCTTACATTCCCGGCAAGCCGATCACGGAATTGGCGCGCCAGATGAACATCCCGGTGGAGAAGATCGTCAAGCTGGCCTCCAACGAGAACCCGCTGGGCATGAGCCCCAAGGCGCGTGCGGCGATCGAGGCGGCGCTCATTGGCGAAAATGGCGGCGTCGAACGCTACCCGGACCAGTTCGACCTGATCGCGGCGATTGCCGAACGCCACGGCGTCGCTGGGGAACAGGTGGTGCTGGGCAACGGCTCGAACGATGTGCTCGACCTGGCGGCCCGCGTATTCCTCGCTCCCGGGCGATCGGCGGTGTTCTCGCGCCACGCCTTCGCGGTCTACCCCCTGGCTTCGATGTCGGCCGGTGCCGAGTGTCTGGCTGCTCCGGCAAAGAACTACGGCCACGATCCGGCGGCGATGCTGGCGGCGATCCGTGCCGATACACATGTCGTGTGGATCGCCAACCCCAACAACCCGACCGGCAATTTTCTACCGCAGGCTGAGGTGCGGGCGTTCATCGAGAAAATTCCGGCGCACATCTGCGTGGTGCTCGACGAGGCCTACACCGAATACCTGGCGCCTGCCGATCGTGCCGACACGGTGGCCTGGGTGCGCGATTTCCCCAACCTGCTGGTGGTCCGCACCTTCTCCAAGATCTATGGCCTGGCGGGCCTGCGCGTCGGCTATGGCATCGGCCGCGCCGAGGTGATCGACCTCCTGAATCGTGTGCGTCAGCCGTTCAACGTCAATAATCTGGCCCTGGCTGGTGCCCTTGCTGCCCTGGACGACCATGAATTCCTCGCCCGCAGCTATGAGTCGAATCGCAGCGGCATGGAACAGATCGTCGCCGGCCTCAAGCGCCTTGGACTCGCGCACATTCCGTCGCATGGCAACTTCGTCACCTTTGAGGTGGCCGACACCCCCGGCGTCAATTCCCGCCTGTTGAAGCAGGGCGTCATCGTGCGACCCATCGGGGGCTATGGCATGCCCAACCACTTGCGCGTCACCATTGGTCTGGAAGCGGAAAATCGCATATTCCTCGACGCGTTGGAGAAAGCGCTGCACGCCTGATGCTGAAGAAGCTTGTTGTCTGTGGCGTCGGCCTGATCGGCGGTTCGTTTGCACAGGGTTTGAAAGCCGCCGGCAAGGTTGGCGAGGTGGTCGGCTTGGGGCGCACCCGCGCTCCACTCGAAGAGGCTTGCAGCCTTGGCGTGATCGATCGCATTGCGGACGGTTGGGCGGATGCGCTTGCGGGTGCCGACCTGGTGCTGCTGGCTACGCCGGTGGGCCAGATGGAGACGGTGTTTGCTGCGCTGGCCCCCGATTTGGCCGCGGGCACCGTCATCACCGATGGCGGCAGCACCAAGTCCGACGTCGTTGCAGCAGCCCGTCTCGGCCTTGGCAGAAAGATCAGCCAGTTTGTTCCCGGCCATCCGATCGCAGGGGCTGAAAAGAGTGGCGTTGCCGCTGCCAAGCCCGATCTCTATGTCGACAAGCGCGTGGTGTTGACACCGCTGCCCGAGAATTCCGCCGCCGATGTGGCCAAGGTACAGGCGGCGTGGGAAGCCTGCGGCGCCAAGGTTTCGCGCCTGGCGCCCGAAGAGCACGACCGCGTATTCGCTGCGGTCAGTCACCTGCCGCACCTTCTGGCGTTTGCCCTGGTGCACGATTTTGCGCAGCGCCCGAACTCCGACCAGTTGTTCGGTTTTGCCGCCGGCGGATTCCGCGACTTCACGCGCATTGCCAGCAGCCACCCCGAGATGTGGCGCGACATCTGCGTTGCCAATCGCCATGCGCTGCTGCAGGAACTTGACGCCTACATGATGGAACTGATGCGCACCCGCGTGCTGCTGGCCGGAGCCGACGCGGCCGGTCTGGAACAGTTGTTCTCCACCGCACGCGCACGACGGGATGCATGGCTCGATTCCCTGTTGCCGCCGGGGGAATGATGGATACGTTTAAGCTGCCGCCGCTGCGAACGGCTTCCGGCGAAATCCGGCTGCCCGGATCGAAGAGCATTTCAAATCGCATGCTGCTGCTTGCGGCGCTGGCGCACGGCACAACCGAAATCCGCGATCTGCTGGATTCCGACGACACGCGCGTGATGCTCGCGGCGCTGCAAGGAGTCGGCGTCGGGATCACGGCGCTCGGCGGCAATGCGTGGCGTATCGCGGGGTGTGGCGGGGTATTCCCGGTCAAGGATGCCGATCTCTTCATGGGCAATGCCGGGACTGCCATTCGCCCATTGACTGCGGCGCTGGCGCTCTCTGGCGGTCACTACCGATTGTCCGGCGTGCCGCGCATGCACGAGCGCCCGATCGGCGATCTGGTCGATGGCCTGCGGCAGATCGGCGCCGACGTTCGCTATGCCGGCAACGCCGGCTTTCCGCCGCTGGCCATTCATCCGGCCGAGGCAAGACTCGATGCGCCGATACGCCTGCGCGGCGATGTGTCCTCGCAGTTCCTCACCGCGCTGCTGATGGCACTGCCATTGACGGGCCGCCAGGCGGTGATCGAAATGACCACCGAACTGATCTCCAGGCCGTACGTCGAGATCACACTCAAGCTCATGGCGCGGTTCGGGGTCGAGGTCGAACGCGAAGGGTGGCAGCGCTTCACCATTGCTGCCGGCCAGCGGTATCGGAGCCCGGGCATCCTGCACGTGGAAGGTGATGCGTCCTCTGCCTCTTATTTCCTCGCGGCGGGGGCCATCGGTGGCGGTCCGGTGCGTGTCGAGGGTATCGGCAGGGACTCGATACAGGGCGACCTGCGTTTTGCCGACGAACTGGAGAAACTCGGCGCCACGATTACCTGGGGCGACAACTGGATCGAAGCGTCGGCTCCGCGCCGCAAGCTCAAGGCTTTCGACCTCGACCTGAACCACATTCCCGATGCGGCGATGACGCTCGCCGTGGCGGCCCTGTTTGCCGATGGCCCTTGCCGCTTGCGCAACATCGCCTCCTGGCGGGTCAAGGAAACCGACCGTATCGCCGCGATGGCCACCGAGCTGCGGAAACTGGGCGCAAAGGTGGAGGAGGGGGATGATCACATCGCCGTATCGCCACCGCCAACTTTCGTTGCGGGTGCGGTCATCGATACCTATGACGACCATCGCATGGCCATGTGCTTTTCACTCGCGGCTCTGGGCGGCGTACCTGTAACCATCAATGATCCGGCCTGCGTGAACAAGACCTTTCCGGGCTACTTCGATGCTTTTGCCGAAGTCGCTGCGCCGGTGATCGCCATCGACGGTCCATCGGCCTCGGGCAAGGGCACGGTTGCCGAGCGTGTGGCGGCCGCTTTTGGCTACCACTACCTCGACAGTGGCTCGCTGTATCGGCTGACGGCCTTGGCCGGCCAGCGCACCGGCAGGGCCCTGGATGACGAGGCTGGTTTGGCGACGCTGGCCGCGAGCCTGCCGGCGCGCTTTTCCGCCGGTCGCATCTATCTGAATGAGGACGACGTTACCGACGCCATCCGCAGCGAGGAAATTTCGGTCGGCGCCTCGAAAGTGGCGGCTCTGCCGGCCGTAAGAGCCGCACTGCTGGGGCGTCAGCGGGCTTACCGGCGCTTCCCCGGGTTGGTCGCCGACGGCCGCGATATGGCCTCCGTGGTGTTCCCCGGAGCGGTCGCCAAGGTGTTTCTGACGGCCTCGGCCGCGGCGCGTGCAGAAAGGCGCTATAAACAGTTGATCGCAAAGGGTATGCCTGCTAATATGCACGCCCTTTTGCAGGATTTGCAGGATCGGGATGCGCGCGATGCCCAGCGTAGCGTGGCTCCCCTCAGGCAATGCGACGATGCCGACCTGGTGGAGACCACCGAGATGGCCATCGAAGCCGCAGTCGCCGCCGTGATGGCCATTGCCAAACGGCAGGGTTTGTGATCCCGATAAAGGTTTTTTCGTAGTAGTAGAGCAGCAACGGCGTCGTGCCGGCCGCCCGGCCAGTATGGCAAAGTCCAACCAACCCGTCACCCTGGTGACACCCCTCTGTAAGGTCCCCCAATCAATGTCTACCGCAGCTATAGCCGAAGCTTCGCCCATGGAGAGTTTTGCCGCCCTGTTCGAGGAAAGCCTCCAGCGCCAGGAAATGCGTGCCGGCGAAGTCATCACCGCAGAAATCGTCCGTATCGACCAGAACTTCGTGGTCGTGAATGCGGGCCTGAAGTCCGAATCCATGATTCCCGCCGAGGAATTTCACAATGAGCGCGGCGAAGTCGAGGCCAAGATCGGCGACTTCGTCCTGGTCGCCATCGAGATGCTCGAAGACGGCTATGGCGCGACGCGCCTGTCGCGCGAGAAGGCCAAGCGCATCGCCGCCTGGAACGATCTCGACAAGGCCATGACCGATGGCGCCCTGATCAAAGGCATGGTCACCGGCAAGGTCAAGGGCGGCCTCACCGTCATGGTGAATGGCATCCGTGCATTCCTCCCCGGTTCGCTGGTCGATACGCGCCCGGTCAAGGACACCACGCCCTACGAGAATCGCGAGTTCGAGTTCAAGGTCATCAAGCTCGACCGCAAGCGCAACAACGTCGTCGTCTCGCGCCGTGCCGTGCTCGAAGCCAGCATGGGCGAAGAGCGCCAGAAGCTGCTCGAGAACCTGCAGGAAGGCACCGTCATCAAGGGCATCGTCAAGAACATCACCGATTACGGCGCGTTCGTCGACCTCGGCGGTATCGACGGCCTGCTGCACATCACCGACCTGGCCTGGCGTCGCGTGCGTCACCCCAGCGAAGTGCTCAATGTCGGCGACGAAGTCACCGCCAAGGTACTCAAGTTCGACCAGGAAAAGAACCGCGTCAGCCTCGGCATGAAGCAGCTGGGCGAAGATCCGTGGGTGGGAATCGCCCGTCGTTACCCGCAGGGCACGCGCCTGTTCGGCAAGGTCACCAACCTCACCGATTACGGTGCATTCGTCGAGATCGAGCAGGGCATCGAAGGCCTGGTTCACGTCTCCGAAATGGACTGGACCAACAAGAACATTCACCCGACCAAGGTTGTCCAGCTGGGCGACGAAGTCGAAGTGATGATCCTCGAAATCGACGAAGACCGTCGCCGCATCTCGCTCGGCATGAAGCAGTTGGGCGAAGATCCGTGGGTGGGAATCGCCCGTCGTTACCCGCAGGGCACGCGCCTGTTCGGCAAGGTCACCAACCTCAC
>CAJBYR010000013.1 GCA_903959855.1 uncultured beta proteobacterium | reverse complement strand
CGCCGTGGCCGGCATCGCCGCGATCAGCCTGGCCGTAGCCGGCATCCTGGTGATGAACGTGATGCTGGTGGCGGTGACCCAGCGCACCGGCGAGATCGGCTTGCTCAAGGCGCTCGGTGCCCGGGCGGCGACCATCCGCAACGCCTTCATGGCCGAGGCCGCAATGCTCTCGTTTGTCGGCGCGCTGACCGGCTACGGGCTGGGCCTCTTCGGCGCCTTCGTGCTGCGCCAGATGTACCCGGTGTTCCCCGCCTATCCGCCCGACTGGGCGGTGATCGCGGCCTTGGGCACGGCGCTGGGCACGGGCCTCCTGTTCGGCATCATGCCGGCGCGACGCGCGGCGCAGCTTGATCCTGTGCAGGCGTTGATGAAGCATTGAGCATGAAACCGCCTACAGTTTTGAGTTTGGCGGAAGATCGGGAGGGCGGGGCATTCTGCTCCGCTCATGTCCTCCGTTGGCGCCCTGCGGGCGCCGCCTCCCCCTTTACTTCGCTGCGCAGAACACCCCGCCCTCCTGATCAAGTGACGTCGTCGCGGGTTTGCGGTAGCAAGGCGCAGACCTATCCGGCCAAGGAAGCCTTGACTAACGGTACTTTGCAATTGTCGGCATCACCAGCCAACTGACATGGGCATCACCGACTTCCTCGCCCTCGCCATCCGCGCCATCGTCGCCCAGCGCCTGCGCAGCTTCCTGACGCTGCTAGGCATTGGCGTTGGCATTGCGGCGGTGATCCTGCTGACCTCGATCGGCGAGGGCATCCATCGTTATGTGCTGGCCGAATTCACTCAGTTCGGCACCAATGTCGTCGGCGTGCATCCGGGCAAGACCAAGACCGGCGGCGGCGCCCTGTCAGGCCTGCCGAGCAGCGCGCGGCCGCTGTCGCTGGATGACGCAGCGGCGCTGGGCAAGTTGCCCAATGTGGTGGCGGTGACCCCCAGCACCTTCGGCAATGCCGAGGTCCATGGCAACGGCCGCGTGCGCCGGGTATCGGTCTATGGCGTCGGCCCGGGCATGCTCACGGTATTCAAGGGCAAGGTCCGGAGCGGCAGCTTCCTGCCCGAGGAGGAAGCCGGCAATGCGCGAGCCCAGGTGGTACTGGGACCGAAGCTGAAGAACGAACTGTTCGGTGCCGAGAATGCCTTGGGTACCCGGATACGCATCGGCGGCCTGCAGTTTCGCGTCATCGGCGTCATGGAAAGCAAGGGCCAGTTCCTCGGCATCGACCTTGACGATACGGCCTTTGTGCCGGCGGCCAGGGCGCTGGAACTTTTCAATCGCGAGGGCCTCAACGAGATCGACATCGCCGTTGCGGAGGGCGTGCCGGCGGCGACGGTGGTCGAGGCGGCCAAGCGGATGATGAAGGAGCGCCACGGTCGCGAGGATGTCACCATCATCAGCCAGGAAGAAATGCTGACCACCTTGTCCAGCATCCTCGATGTGCTCACCATGGCCGTCGGCGCCCTGGGCGGCATCTCGTTGCTGGTGGGCGGCGTGGGCATTGTCACCATCATGACCATCGCCGTCACCGAACGCACCAACGAGATTGGACTGATGGTGGCGCTGGGCGCGCGCCGCCGCACCATCCTCGGGCTGTTCCTCGGCGAAGCGGTGGCGCTGGCGGCGATCGGTGGCTTGTTCGGCCTGGTGCTGGGCATCGGCCTGGCGCAGGTGATCGGTCTGTTCGTGCCGGCCTTGCCGGTGCATACGCCCTTGTCTTTCGTTTTGCTCGCCGAAGCGCTGGCTGCCGCCATCGGTCTGGCGGCCGGCGTGCTGCCGGCGCGGCGTGCGGCGCTGCTCGACCCGGTCGAGGCCTTGCGCACCGAATAATCAGGAGTTCGCGGATATGAAAACACTCAAAGGCACCAAACTCTCGATGCTCGACCTGGTCGCCGTGCGCGAAGGCGGCAGCGTCGCCGAGGCGCTGGCGATTTCGCTGCGCACCGCGCGCCATGTCGAGCAGCTTGGCTTCACGCGTTATTGGTTGGCCGAGCACCACAACATGCCGGGCATCGCCAGTTCGGCCACGGCGGTGCTGGTGGGCCACATCGCCGGTGGCACCCATTCCATCCGTGTTGGTTCGGGCGGCGTGATGCTGCCCAACCATGCGCCGCTGGTGGTGGCGGAAGCCTTCGGCACGCTGGCCGAACTGTTTCCCGGGCGCATCGACCTGGGCCTCGGCCGGGCGCCGGGCACCGACCGCCTGACCATGCGCGCGCTGCGCCGCGACCGCATCGAAACCGAAGACGATTTTCCGCGCGAGGTGGCCGAGTTGCAACGCCTGCTTGGCGAACCGCAGCCGGGCCAGCAAGTGATCGCCATGCCGGGCGCCGGCACCCGGGTGCCGATCTGGCTGCTCGGCTCCAGCCTGTTCTCGGCGCAACTGGCGGCGGAGCGCGGCCTGCCGTATGCCTTTGCCTCGCACTTTGCACCACGCTTGCTGCATCAGGCCATCGACCTGTATCGCAGCCGCTTCCGGCCGTCCGAGGTTCTGGCGAAGCCCTACGTCATGATCGGCGTGCCGCTGGTTGCTGCGCCGACTGACGATGAGGCGCACTTCCTCGCCAGCAGCGTGTTCCAGCGCGTGCTCGGCATCCTGCACGGCGATCGCCGCTGCCTGCCGCCGCCGATGGCCGATTTCATGGCCGGGCTGCATCCGCAGGAGCGCGCCGGCATCGCGGACTTTCTCGGTGCCGCCGTGATCGGCGGGCCGGAAACGGTGCGCGCCGGATTCGATGCGCTGTTGCAGTCGACACAGGCCGACGAGTTCATCCTGGTCTGCGACATTTTCGATCCCGAGCTGCGCCTGCGTTCGCTGGACATCGCGGCAGCGGTGACTCATTGACGGCCCCGGGCGGCTCCATGTCGCGGCCTTCTTCATTTCTGATCCTGGCGGCACTGCTGGCAACCGCCTGCGCCACGAATCCGGTGACCAAGAAATCCGAGATCGCGTTTGTCTCCGAGGCCCAGGAAATCAGCATTGGCAACCAGCAATACCTGCAAAGCCAGCAGTCGTCCGGCGGCAAGTACAAGCTCGATCCGGCACTGGCGGCCTATGTCAGCGAGGTCGGGCAGAAGCTGGTGAAAGTCAGCGATCGACCGAACCTGCCCTTCGAGTTCGTCGTCATCAATGACTCGGTGCCCAATGCCTGGGCCCTGCCGGGCGGCAAGCTGGCAATCAACCGCGGATTGCTGACCGAGCTCAAGAGCGAGGCCGAACTGGCGGCGGTGCTGGGGCATGAGATCGTGCATGCCGCCGCGCGCCACGGCGCCCGCTCGGTGGAGCAGGGCACGCTGCTTGCCGCAGGCGCGGCGATCATCGGTGCCGCGACGGCCGACAAGCGCAGTGCCGACCTGATCGGGTTTGCCGCGCAGGGTGGTGCGGCCTTGCTCAGCCTGCGGTACGGCCGCGACCACGAACTGGAGGCCGATCATTACGGCATCGACTACATGATGCGTGCCGGCTATGACCCGAAGGCGGCGGTGGAATTGCAGGAGACCTTTGTGCGCCTCTCGGGCAACAAGTCGTCGAACTGGCTGGGCGGCCTGTTCGCCACGCATCCGCCGTCGCAGGAACGTGTCGATGCCAACCGCAAGAAGGCCGCCGGCATGCCCGCCAAACTGTTCTGGGGCGAAGAGATACACCGGCAGAAGATCGCCGGCCTGGTGAAGACGAAGCCGGCCTACATGGCTCACGACGAAGGCCGCAAGCTGCTGGAGAAGGAACCGGAAAGGGCCCTGGCCAAGGCCGACGAGGCGCTCCGGACGGAGCCGCGGGAGGCCCTGTTCCACGGGCTGCGCGGTGATGCACTAAAGCGCCTGGGGCGTGTCGCCGAGGCGGAAAAGGAATACGACGAGGCCGTCAGGCGCGACGGAGACTACTTCGCGCACTACCTGAATCGCGGCCTGACGCGGCAGCAGCAGGGCAACAGGGCCGGCGCACAAAGCGACCTGGAACGGGCCAACAGTTTGCTGCCGACGGCAGCGGCACATTACGTACTGGGCAACCTGGCGCAGGGCGCGAGCAATCCGGCCAAGGCCATCGAGCACTACCGGCTTGCGGCGGGATCGGATTCCGAGGTCGGCAAGCGCGCCGGCACGGCGCTGGTGCGCCTCGATCTGCCGCGCAATCCGGCCGCCTATGTGCTGGTCGAACCGGTGGCCGACAAGGCCGGCAACCTCGCCCTGCGCGTCACCAACCGCAGCCCGGCGAGCCTGCACAAGCTGCGCATTGCGGCCGTGGCGCCGGGCTTTGGCCGGGAATACACGCCCACGGGCGTGCTGCAGCCGGGGCAGTCGGTACTGGTGGGGATGAACCTGCGCGCGGCCGAGCTTGGCGACGCGGCGAACCGGCTGCGCGGGCAGTTGCGCGGCGCCGAAGTCGCCGACTAGGACCCGGCAACTAGACGATCGCGGCCATCGGCTGCACGGTCACCGTGTCGCCGGCGCCGACTTTGCCGCGCTCGTGTTCCAGCACGATGAAGCAGTCGGCATCGGCCATCGAGCGCAGCACGCCCGAACCCTGGGCGCCGGTGGGGCGCACGCACCACTCGTTGTTCTCGCGGAACAGGATGCCGCGCTGGTACTCGGTGCGGCCGGGGCTTTTCTTCATGGCTTCGATGCAGCGCGCCTGGAAATGCGGCACGGTCGGCAGCGGATCGAGGCCGGCGAGTTTGAGGATGGCCGGGCGCACGAACTGGTAGAAGGTGACCATCACCGCCACCGGGTTGCCGGGTAGGCCGAACAGCCAGGCGCCGGGACGATCTGCTCCGTCAGGCTGGATGCGACCGAAGGCCATCGGCCGGCCGGGCTTCATGGCGATCTTCCAGAAGGCGACTTCGCCCAGTTGCGCCATCAGCTGCTTGATGAAATCGGCCTCGCCGACCGAGACCCCGCCGCTGGTGATGATGACATCGGCGCAGGACGCGGCGTCGCGGAAGGCGGCTTCCAGCGCGGCGGGGTCGTCCTTCACCACGCCCATGTCGATGACCTCGCAGCCCAGACGCGTGAGCATGCCCCACAGCGTGTAGCGGTTGCTGTCATACACCGAGCCTTCGGCCAGCGGTTCCCCGATGCTGCACAGCTCGTCGCCGGTGGAGAACAGCGCCACGCGCACGCGTCGTCGCACCGAGACTTCGCCGACGCCGAGCGAGGCGACGATGCCAATCTCGGCCGGGCGCAGCTTGCGGCCGGCGGGGATGGCGGGCTTGCCGGCCTGCAGGTCTTCGCCGGCACGGCGCGTGTTCTGCTCGCGTTGCTGGCCGGGAGGGATGATCACGCTGTCGCCATCTACTTTGGTGACTTCCTGGATCACCACGGTGTCGACGCCTTCCGGCAGCACCGCTCCGGTCATGATCCTCACCGTCTCGCCGGCGCCGACTTTGCCGTCAAAGGCGCGCCCGGCAAACGCCGTGCCGATGTTCTTCAGGCGGGTTTCGTCACCGGCGGCAAGGTCGGCGAAGCGCAGCGCCCAGCCGTCCATCGCCGAGTTGTCGTGGCTGGGGACGTCGATCGGCGAGATCACGTCCGCCGCCAGCACGCGGTCCAGCGCCTGGCGCACGAACACGCGTTCGATGCCGGTGACCGGCGGCAGCAGGCCGAGGATCAGTTCGCGGGCGCGCTCAACGTGCAGCGAGTTCGGGTCGTAGTTGTCGGCGCAGGAGAGGGCTTGGAGGATCGAGGTCATGGTGGGAATTGCGATAAGGGCGGTTCAGCCGCCGATGTAGGACATTTCAATTTTCTTCGCCGCCGGCAGGGCGGTGGCGGCGGTGCGGATTTCGGAATAGCGGTCGTCGCGGCTTTGCCAGACGGCGGCGATCTCGCGCCGCAGCGCTTCGTCGCCGGCACCCTTGCGCAACAGCGCGCGCAGGTCGTGGCCACTTTGCGCGAACAGGCAGGTGTAGAGCTGGCCTTCGGTGGACAGGCGGATGCGGGTGCAACTGGAGCAGAAGGCCTGGGTCACCGAGGAGATGACGCCGATCTCGCCGGCGCCATCGACATAGCGCCAGCGCTCGGCGACTTCGCCGTGGTAGTTGGGGTCGATGGCTTCGAGCGCGAATTCCTCATGGATGCGGGCGACGACCTCGGCCGAGGGCAGCACCTCGTCCATGCGCCAGCCGTTTGAGGCGCCGACGTCCATGTATTCGATGAAGCGCAGGATGTGGCCGCTGTTGCGGAAGTGGCGTGCCAGCGGCAGGATCTGGTCGTCGTTGCTGCCGCGCTTGACCACGCAATTGATTTTGATCGGCGCCAGGCCCACGGCGGATGCGGCGGCGATGCCGTCGAGCACGTCGCCGACGGCGTAATCGACATCGTTCATGCGCTTGAACACGGCGTCGTCGATGCCGTCGAGGCTGACCGTGACGCGATGCAGGCCGGCATCCTTGAGCGCCTGGGCCTTCTTGCGCAGCAACGAGCCGTTGGTGGTCAGGGTGATCTCCACCGGCAACTTTGCCAGTTGTTCGATCAGGTTTTCGATGTACTTGCGCAGCAGTGGCTCGCCGCCGGTGATGCGGATTTTTTCCACACCCTCATCGACGAAGATGCGCGCCACGCGCAGGATTTCCTCGAAGCTGAGCAACTGCTTGCGCGGCAGGAAGGCATAGTCGTCGCCGAACACTTCCTTGGGCATGCAATATACGCAGCGGAAATTGCAGCGGTCGGTCACCGAGATGCGCAGGTCGCGCACGCGCCGGTTACGCCGGTCGACCAGTTCGCCTTCGGGCAGCGCGGCGAGGTCGCGAGCGGGCGGCAGCGTGGTACGCGGCGGCAGGTAGATGGGAATGATGCGGTCTGTCATGGGGGGCAAACTATAAGCTGCGCCGGGGTTCCCGACAACACCCGCCGCTGCCCGTGCCGTCCGGCGCCGACCTTCCCCGAAACATGGCCTTACATATACGCCGGCTAGGACAACAAATCGCTTACAGTCGAAAGTGATGATGCGCAGCATTCGCTTCCGGAATTCCTTCATGAAATTGCTGATGCGCCTCCTTGCCGGCCTGCTTGCCGCCGCCTCCCTGAGCGTCGTTGCGGCGCCCGCATCTCCACCCATGGGTGTCGAGGATGCCCGGCACTTGCTGAGCCGCGCCGGCTTCGGCTCCCGTCCCGGCGACCTCGCCGCTTTCTCCCAACTGTCGCGCGCGGCGGCCATCGAGCGCCTGCTGGCGGACACCCCGCGCGCCGCCGTGTTGCCGATCCCGCCGGAACTGGCCGACTATCAGCCGCCGGCAAAGCTGCGCGAGCTCTCCGATGAGGAACGCAGGGACCTGCAGCGCCGCACCGGTATCGCGCTGCGCGTCTGGTGGCTGGACGGCATGCTGGCAGCGGAAAGCCCGGCCGAGCAGTTGCGCGAGCGCATGACCCTGTTCTGGCACAACCATTTTGTGTCGAGCGTGCAGAAGGTGAAGAGCGCCAGGCTGATGCTGGATCAGAACCGCTTGCTGCGGCAGCATGCAACGGGGAACTTCGGCGAACTGCTGCATGCCGTGGGCAAGGATCCGGCGATGCTGGTCTACCTCGATTCGGCCTCCAGCCGGCGCGGCAGCCCCAACGAAAACTTTGCCCGCGAAGTGATGGAGCTGTTCACGCTCGGCGAAGGCAACTACAGCGAACAGGACGTCAAGCAGGCGGCGCGCGCGTTTACCGGCTGGAGCATCGAGCCGGCGACCGGCGCATTTCGCTGGCGGCCGATGATCCACGACGATGGCGAGAAGACGGTGCTGGGCGTCAGCGGCAGGCTGGACGGAGATGCAGTGCTCGACATCCTGCTGGCGCAGCCGCAGACCGCCGAACACCTGACGCGCAAGTTGTGGCGCGAGTTTGTCTCGCCGACGCCCGATGAGCGCGACGTGCGGCGCATTGCCGCGCGCTTTCGTGGCGCTGGCTACGACCTGCGCGTGGCCCTGCGCGAACTGCTGGGCAGCCGCGCCTTCTGGGCCGGCGAGAACCGCCAGACGCTGATCAAGTCGCCGGTCGATTTCGTGGTCGGCAGTTTCAATTCCCTGGGCATGGAGCCGCCCGATGCGGCAGCGCTGGCAGGCCTGCTGCGCCAGCTCGGGCAGGATCTGTTTGCGCCGCCCAACGTCAAGGGCTGGCCAGGCGGGGAAAGCTGGATCAATAGCAGCACCTTGCTGACGCGCAAGCAGATGGCCGAGCGCCTGCTGCGGCGTGAAGGCCGCGAGGACTTGCGCCAGGTGATGCTCGATCCGGCGTACCAGCTCAAGTGAGGATGCCGGAATGAAGCGACGTGATTTCCTTGGCGGCATCGGTGCAGCCGGCCTGCTGGGTCTGATGCCCGGGCTCGCCGCAGCCGCGGCGGCGGCGCCGTACCGGCGCTTGTTGATCCTGGTCGAGCTGAAGGGCGGCAACGACGGCCTCAACACCCTTGTGCCCTATACCGATTCGAACTATTACAGCCTGCGGCCGCGCATTGCGATCCGTGGCGAGGAGGTGCTGCCGCTTGGCGAAGGCCTTGGCTTTCATCCCTCGCTGCAGCCATTGCTGCCGCTTTGGCAGGCCAAGGAGCTGGCGCTGTTGCAGGGCGTCGGCTATCCGGGCCCGAACCTTTCGCATTTCCGCTCGATCGAGATCTGGGATACGGCGTCGAACAGCGACGAATACCTGCAGCAGGGCTGGCTGGCGCGCAGCTTCCTGCGCCAGCCGCCACCGGCCGCCTATGCCGCGGATGCGGTGGTGGTCGGCAGCCAGGACATCGGGCCTTTCAGCGGCGGCGGTCGCGTGGTCGCGCTCAGCAATCCGGAACAGTTTTCACGCCTGGCGCGTCTGGCGCAGGAGGGTGGCGCTTCCGGCGGCGCCGCGCTGGCGCATATCCGCCGCGTCGAGTCCGACATCGTTGCCGCGGCCGCGAAGATCAACACCAGCGGGCCCGCTTTCGCCTTCCAAACCGGTTTTCCCCAAAGCGGCTTCGGCGCGTCGGTGCGTACCGCCTGCCAGGTGCTGGGCAGCGGCGCCGACCTTGCCGTGCTGCGCCTGAGTCTTTCCGGCTTCGACACCCACCAGAACCAGCCGGGTATTCATGCCAATCTGCTCAGGCAATTGGCCGAGGGGCTGGTGGCCTTGCGGTCGGCGCTGGTCGAACTCAAACTCTGGGAGCGGACACTGGTGTTGAGCTATGCCGAGTTCGGCCGCCGCCCGAAGGAGAACCAGAGCAACGGTACCGACCACGGCACCAGCAACGTACATTTCGCGATGGGGGGCGCGGTGCGTGGCGGCTTTCATGGCGAGCCGCCGAACCTGGCGCGGCTGGATGCTAGCGGCAATCCCGTTTTTAGCGTTGACTACCGGCGCGTCTATGCCACCGTACTTGAGCGTTGGTGGGGAATGGATTCCCGATCCGTATTGGGGGCTGGCTTCGAGCCCCTGGCCTTTGTCGTTTGATACCGTGGTTCAACCTTGAAGGAGCAAGCCAAATGAACATCCGTCAATTTGTACTCGCAGCGCTGCTGTCACTTGGATTGGGTACGGCCTTGGCCCAAACGCCTCCTGCGCCGGGTGCCGGGCCTGGCGCAGGACCAGGAATGGGGCCGGGGCAGCGCATGAGCGCTGAAGAACGCGAGAAGCGCTGCCAGGCCAATCCCGAGCGCTGCGCCAAGATGAAGGAGAACCGGGAAAAGCGCCGGGAAGAGCACCAGGCCAAGCGCGCCGAGCTGCGCAAGCTGTGCGAGACCGATGCCAAGGCCTGCGCCGACAAGAAGGCGCAGATCCGTGAAAACGTGCAGAAGCGACGCGAGGCGATGAAGGAAGGACGCGAGAAGCGTCCCCCGCCGGGCGTCAAGTAACCGGGGGGTCGTCTCGTACCAGCAGCCACATCAGGCGCACGCCATAGACGGCATTGCCGATGGCAAAGCCGATGACGACCAGCATGGCCAGGGGCGCCAGGGTGTAGCTACGGGCTACCCAGGCCAGCAGCGTCGACAGCAGGTTGAGCACCACCATCAGCCAGAAGGCCGGGTTGCGCGGTTGCCAGAGCCGGGCGAGTTTCATGTGCCGCCGCCGGCGTAGCGCAGCTGTTGCCTGGCCTGTGCCGGCCGGGTCAGGTGGTCGAGCGGCAGCACGTGCGATTGCTTGATCGTTTGCAGCGCGATGTTGGTCTTGACCTGGGCGACGCCGGGCAGGCGCAGCACGCGTTTCATCATCAATTCCGAGAAGGCCGGCAGGTCGGGTGCGACGATCCGCAGCAGGTAGTCGGCGTCGCCGCTGACCGCATGGCAGTCGAGCACCTCCGGCAGGTCGGCGATGGCGCCTTCAAAGGCGTCGGACTGGCTGCGGCCGTGGCGCTCCAGGGTGACGTGGGCAAAGGCGGTAACGCCGAGGCCGATCGCCGCCGGGTCGAGCAGGGCGGCATGTCCGGCAATGATGCCGGCTTCCGACAGGCGCTGCAGGCGGCGGCTGATCTGCGAGGCTGACAGATGCACGGTTTCTCCCAGCGCGGCATGGGTGGCGAGCCCGTCACGCTGCACGGCATCCAGCAGGATCAGGTCGTAACGGTCGATGGTGATTGCTGGCATAAATACGCTGTTCTACGCGTGATACGTGCATGGCGAGGCCAATATTGTGGCCTAAATGAACACATTGTGGATCGTTGGCGCGGGAAAATGTATCACTCACCCTGCCGCCAGAAAGCCCGTCATGAACCTCGTCGAATCCCTGCTTCACGCCCTCAAAGCGCACGGCGCCCGCCAGATCTTCGGCATTCCCGGCGACTTCGCCCTGCCGTATTTCCGCGTCATCGAGCAGTCGCAGATCCTGCCGCTGTACACGCTCTCGCACGAGCCGGCGGTGGGCTTTGCTGCCGATGCCTCGGCGCGCGCCCACCAGGGCCTCGGCGTGGCGGCAGTGACCTACGGCGCCGGGGCGCTGAACATGGTCAATGCCGTGGCTGCGGCCTTTGCCGAAAAATCGCCGCTGGTGGTGCTTTCGGGCGGCCCGGGCAAGGGCGAGTCGCGCTCGGGGCTGCTGCTCCACCATCAGGCCAAGACCCTGGATTCGCAATTCCAGATGTTCAGGGAAATCACCTGCGACCAGGTCAAGCTCGACGATGCGGCCCGCGCGCCGGCCGACATCGCCCGCGTACTGGCGAGCGCGCTGCGCAATTCCGAGCCGGTGTACATCGAGATTCCGCGTGACATGGTGGACCAGCCCTGCGCCCCGGTGCGGCGCGAAGCCGAGCCGGCCATCGATCGTGAGGCGCTCGATGCCTGCGTCGGCGAGATTCTGGTGCGCCTGGCGGCGGCCAGGTCGCCGGTGCTGATGGCTGGCATCGAGGTGCGCCGCTACGGGCTGGAGGACAAGGTCGCCATGCTCTCGCGCCGCCTTGGCCTGCCGGTGGTGACCAGCTTCATGGGCCGCGGCCTGCTCGCCGAACACGATGCGCCTCTGGTTGGCACCTACATGGGCGTGGCGGGGCTGCCGGAAATCACGCAACTTGTCGAAGCGTCGGACGGCCTGTTCCTGCTCGGCGAGATTGTCTGCGACACCAATTTCGCTGTCTCGGAAACCAAGATCGACCTGCGCAAGACCATCCAGGCGCTGGACGGTCGCGTCACCATGGGTTACCACGTGTATCCGCAACTGCCCCTGACGGCGCTGGTCGATGCAATGCTGACGCGCGTCGGCGAAAACGAAAAGCCTTTCGCCATCACGCGCCCGGGCTATCCGCATGGAATGCTTGCCGACGCCGCGACCATCACCCCGACCGACATCGCCACTGCTGTGAATGACCTGATGGCCGCACACGGCAAGATGCCAATCGCCTCCGACATGGGCGATTGCCTGTTTACCGCCATGGAAATCGAACATACGGCGCTGGTGGCTCCCGGCTATTACGCCACCATGGGTTTCGGCGTGCCTGCCGGCCTCGGGCTGCAGGCGGCCACCGGGCAGCGGCCCTTGATCCTGGTCGGCGACGGTGCCTTCCAGATGACGGGTTGGGAACTCGGCAACTGCCGCCGTTACGGCTGGGATCCGATCGTGATTCTGTTCAACAACGCCAGTTGGGAGATGCTGCGCACTTTTCAGCCCGAGTCCGGCTTCAACGACCTCGGGCATTGGGGGTATGCCGAAATGGCTGCCGGCATGGGCGGCGACGGCGTGCGGGTGAATACGCGTGCCGAGCTCAAGGCCGCGCTGGATAAGGCCTTGGCGACGCGTGGGCGATTCCAGTTGATCGAGGTGACGCTGCCCAGGGGCGTGCTTTCCAGTACCCTGCAGCGCTTTGTGGCCGGAGTCAAAAGGCTGAGTGGAATCAAGTAGCTCGTGGAAAGTACGAGGAGATTTTCCGGCCGGAATCGGCTAGGCTAGTGCCGATGTTTTTGCGTTTTCTGCGACTCCTTCGGCTGCATCTGGTCTTGTTGGCGGCCTGGCTGCTTCTGCCCGGATTCTCCGCCGCAGCGGACGAACACGCGCTCGAGGCGGAGCCGCCGCGCGTTGTCGCCGCCCTCGAGCAGGGATTGGCGGCGGAGATCGGCACCGGGCTCGGGCGCAATCCGGAACTCGCCATCGCGCTTTACTGCGATGCCGGCACGCTCGGCAGTTCCGAGGGCTTCTTTCGCATCGGGCGCATCCTCACCATCGGGCCGGCCTACCTGCGCAATCCGGCGCTGGCCAATGCCTATTTTGCGCTGGCAGCCCGTCTTGGGCATCGCGCGGCGATGGATGCCTTCAATCAGGGCATTGAAAGCGCGCCCCTGGAGGAATCCTGCGGCAGCTTCAGCATCGGCTTCGAACGGCAGCGCTTCGACCTCGGCGCCTACCTTTCCGGCTTGTCACCGGTGCGTCGTCGGGTTGCCGAGTTGATCCGGCACCATGCGCAGCTTAGCGGGGTCGATGAGCGGTTCGTGCTGGCGGTGGCAATGGCCGAGTCGAACCTCAATGCCAGCGCGGTATCGCCGATGAATGCCCAGGGCGTGATGCAGCTGATCCCGGCAACGCAGGTGCGATTCGGGGTCAAGGATGCCTTCGACGCGGAATCCAACATCAAGGGTGGCGTGGCCTATCTGAAGTGGCTCAAGCGGCGTTTCAACGGCGATTGGGGTTTGGTCGCTGCGGCATATAACGCCGGTGAGGGGGCGGTAGATCGCCATAAGGGCATTCCGCCGTATCGTGAAACGCGCGATTACGTGCGGCGGGTGCTTTTCTTCTCCGGCTATGGCGGGCGATCCGGCGAGTGAGCGGGTTCGGCGGCGGCCTTGCATGGTTAAAGCTTAAAATAATGCATTTGCTTGAACTGCTGCTGTGGCCGGGCCGGACGTAGCCGAGCAGAAACCGGCGCCGGGCCCACGGCGCAATGCTGAGTTTTGGAAAGGTTTTTGATGGTGAAGCTATATGTCTTCTGGGGTGCCTTCGGCGCCGTTCTGCTCGGTGTCATCTACACTCTGGTGCAGAACCACCGGCACAACGCGGCCCGTAAAGCCGTACCCGAGCCCATGCGAATCGCCGAGCCGACAGGGAATGCCGCTGCGCCTCCGGACCCGTCGGTCAGCAAGGCGGCGCTGGCGGAAAAGGCCGCCGAGTTCGATCCGGCCGCGACGCGGATCCATGTGCGACCGGAATCCGCGGCGCAGCCCCAGGATCTGCGCAATCGCGCCGCGCCGAGCGGGCCGTTGCACGGTAGCCCCGTGCTGGTCTGCCTCGGTGGCAGGCAGAAAGGGCATCGCTATCCGATTGCCGGGATCGGACTTTCCATCGGGCGCGCGGATGACAACGACGTCATCATCATCGACGGTCGAGTTTCTTCGCACCACGCCTGGATCGGACTGGTTTCCGGCAAGGTGACCCTGCGCGACTACCAGTCGCTGAACGGCACCTTCCTCAACGCGCAGATGGAGGTGCCGGTGAGCGAGGTGGCGCTGCTGGACGGCGACACCATTTTCTTCGGCGGTCACGGTGGCGACCAGTACCGCCTGGTGCTGGAGTGAGGGAGCGGCGGCCGGAGGCCGGCCTTGGTCGTGCTAGTGGATTTCGCGGGTTTCGAGGAATACGACGTCCGGATGGCGCTCCTGCGTCATCGTCAGATTGACGCGGTTGGGCGCCAGATAGACATAGTCTCCCGCACCGTCGAGGGCCACGTTAACTCCTGATTTGTCGGCCAGGGCGCGGATCGCCTGGTCATCGCCGCGCAGCCAGCGCGCGGTGGCGACGGGGTAGGGCTCGAACATGACGTCGACGCCGTACTCGAATTCGAGGCGATGGGCAACCACATCGAACTGCAAGGTGCCGACCGCGCCGAGGATCAGGTCGTTGCTGTGGATCGGCTTGAAGAGCTGGGTTGCACCTTCCTCGGCCAGTTGTTGGAGGCCCTTCTGCAACTGCTTCATCTTCAGCGGATTGCGGATCTGCGCGCGGCGGAAGTGTTCGGGCGCGAAGCAGGGGATGCCGGTGAACTTGAGGTCTTCGCCTTCGCTGAAGGCATCACCAAGCAGCACCGTGCCGTGATTCGGGATGCCGAGGATATCGCCGGGCCAGGCTTCGTCGGTGGTGTTGCGGTCCTGCGCCATGAAGGTGATGGCATTGTTCACCGCCAGGGTCTTGCCGGTCGAGCGCTGGCGCAGCTTGATGCCGCGCTCGAATTTGCCCGAGCAGACGCGCACGAACGCAATGCGGTCGCGGTGCTTGGGGTCCATGTTGGCCTGGATCTTGAAGACGAAGCCTGTAAATTTCGGCTCGCCCGGTTGCACGCTGCGGGTTTCGGTATCGCGCGGCTGCGGCGGCGGCGACAGATCGACCACCGCGTCGAGCAGCGATTGCACGCCGAAGTTGTTGATCGCGGAGCCGAAGAACACCGGCGTCTGCCGGCCGGCCAGATAGGCCTCGCGGTCGAAGGCGTGCGAGGCGCCGCGCACCAGCTCGACTTCCATCCGCAGTTCTTCGGCCTGGTCGGGTATCAGCTCGTCGAGGCGCGGGTTGTCGAGGCCCTTGATGACCTCGGCGGTGCCTTTGTCGGCCTGCGGGTCAAAGAAGCTGATGCTGTCGTCGTAGAGATGATAGACGCCGCGAAAGCGCTTGCCCATGCTGATCGGCCAGGTCATCGGCGCGCACTGGATTTCCAGCACGGATTCGATTTCGTCGAGCAGTTCGATCGGTGGCCGGCCCTCGCGGTCGAGCTGGTTGATGAAGGTCAGGATCGGCGTGTCGCGCAGGCGGCAGACGTTGAGCAGCTTGATGGTCTGCGCTTCGACGCCGTTCACCGAGTCGATCACCATCACCGCCGAATCGACGGCGGTCAGGGTGCGGTAGGTGTCTTCCGAGAAGTCTTCGTGGCCCGGCGTGTCGAGCAGGTTCACCATGCATTCGCGATAGGGGAACTGCATCACCGAGCTGGTGACCGAGATGCCGCGTTGCTTTTCCAGTTCCATCCAGTCGGACGTCGCGTGGCGGCTGGCCTTGCGTGCGCGGACTTCGCCGGCGACCTGGATGGCGCCGCCGAACCACAGCAGCTTTTCGGTCAGCGTGGTCTTGCCGGCATCCGGGTGGGAAATGATGGCAAAGGTGCGGCGGCGGGCGGTTTCGAGGTCGAGCTGGGACACGGCGTGGGCATGGGCGGGGCGAAGGGCCGCGATTATACGGTGCCAAGTGAACAGGGAGACCATTGCCGCCCTGCTGTGCCGTCGATAAAGCTCTCAAATCCGGCAGGGCGGCAGCGACAGCGTGTAAAATCCGTCTTGCATAGCCCGTGCCGCTTCCGATGCCTTCCGAACCGACTTCCGAATCTTCCGACCGCCTGCGCCGATTGTACGGCCGGATGCGTCCGGCCCTCATCACCCTGGTTTGCGGGCTGGCGGTCACGCTGACGGTCTGGCGTTTTAGTCTGCACCAGACCGAGAGATACCTGCAACTGGAGTTCGATGCGGAACTGGCGCAGTTTCGGGCCGACCTGAATTCGCGCCTCATCGGCTATACACGGGCGTTGCGGGCGTCCAGCGCGCTGTTCGCCGCCAGCGAGGACGTGACTCGCCAGGACTGGGCCGATTTCGTGCGCAACCTTCGCCTGGAAAAGGACTACCCGGCGATGCGGGCACTGGCCTTTGCGCGCGAAGTCACGGACCGCGAACTCGATCCTCTGGTGCGCGAGATGCGGACCGGGGGACTTCCTCAGTTTGCCCACCGGCCGCCCGGTCGTCGCGAGCGTTACGTGATCAACGTCTATGCCGCACCCGACGATGCCGAGAATCGGCCCGCGCTGGGTTTCGACATGTGGCAGGACCCGAACCGGCGCGAGGCAATGCAGCGGGCGCGCGATACGGGAGAGCCCGCAATTACGTCGCGCATCGTGCTGGCCATCGACGAGTCGGGCCGCCAGACACCGTCATTCATCCTGTATTTGCCGGTGATGCCACGCACCCAAGGCAGCCCGGCCGGCTTCGTTCTCAGTCCCTTCCGCATGTCGGTGCTGATGGATGACGTGTTCAGGATCGCGCCGCGCGGGCTGGCGCTGACGGTTCATGACGGCGACGCCGTGCGCCCCGAATCGCTGTATTACCAGAGTCACGATGCGGGACGGCTGCTCCCGGCGCGACTGACCCGCAGCGAGGCCTTTGCCTTCGGCGGACGCACCTGGCTGCTGAGTTTCTCCAGTACCCCGCAACTCGATGCCCGGGTAGATGACTCCCATCCGACCCAGTTGCTGATCGGTGGCCTGATGTTCAGCCTGCTGGCTGCGGTGGTGGCCTGGTCACTGTCCACCATGCATGATCGGGCCCTGGCCCTGGCACGCGACATGACACGGTCCCTGCGCGAGTCGGAGGCGCGTATGCGCGTGCTGATCGACATGGCGCCGGATCCCATCGTCGTCTATGACGCCGAGCGCGAACGCTTCGTCGATGCCAATCCCCAGGCCGAGCAGCTGTTCGGCTGCCCGCGTGACGAACTGCTGGCCGGTGGCGCCGAACGCTTCTATCCCCTGGGTGAGTATGTCGGCCAGAGTGCGGCGGAAAACGCGCGGGAGATGCTGCAACGGGCGATGTCGGGCGAACAGGTGCTGTTCGATCGCACCTTGCGCAATGCCCGCGGCGAACTGGTGCGCTGCGAGATGCGGATGGTTCGCCTGCCCTCGGCTGATCGCCGCCTGGTGCGGGTCAGTTTCATCGACATCACCGAGCGCAAGCGGGTCGACGCCGACCTTCAGGTCGCCGCGATCACCTTCGAATCGCAGGAGGGCATGCTGGTTGCCGATGCCGAAACGCGCATCCTGCGGGTCAACCGCAGCTTCTGCGAAATTACCGGCTACCGGCTGGATGAGGCAGTGGGCGAGACCCCGCGCCTGCTCAAGTCGGGGCGTCACGAGCTGGCGTTCTACCAGGCGATGTGGGCCGAATTGAGCGCGCATGGCAACTGGAGCGGCGAAATATGGAACCGGCGCAAGAGTGGCGAGATCTTTCCGGCCTGGACCACGATTACCGCGGTGAAGCGCAGTGATGGCCGTGTCACCCACTATGTCGGCACCTTCACCGACATCACCCAGCGCCGTGCCGCCGAGGACGAGATCCGCCACCTGGCCTTCTATGACGCGCTGACGCGCCTGCCCAATCGCCGCCTGATGCTCGATCGCCTGCGCCAGGCGCTCACCGCGGGCACGCGCCATGGGCGGCACGGCGCCCTGATGCTGTTCGATCTCGACGATTTCAAGACGCTGAACGACAGCCTCGGACACGATGTTGGCGACCAGTTTCTGGTCGAAGTCGCCGCACGCATGGAATCCTGCATCCGCGAATGCGATACCGTGGCCCGCCTGGGGGGCGACGAGTTCGTGGTCATCCTCGAGGAACTGGATACCGGCTTCCTCGCTGCGATGCAGGCCGAAAGCGTGGCAGTCAAGATCCAGGGCGCGCTCAACCAGCCTTACCTGCTGGACCTGACGATCACCGGCGGCGACCTGAATACCCGCAGCTACCAATGCACGTCCAGCATCGGCATCACGCTTTTTCGCGGCCATGAGGTCGCCGTGGATGAGTTGCTCAAGCGCGCCGATACGGCGATGTATCAGGCCAAGTCGGCTGGGCGCAATACGCTGCGCTTTTTCGATCCGCAGATGCAGGCGGCGGTTTCCGCACGGGCGACCCTGGACACCGACTTGCGCGCGGCAATTGCTGCAAGCCAGTTCATTCTTCACTATCAGCCACAGGTCGATGGCAGCGGGCGCATCACCGGTGCCGAAGCCCTGGTACGCTGGCAGCATCCACGCCGCGGCCTGGTGTATCCGGGAGAATTCATCGACCAGGCCGAGGATTCGCGCCTGATCGTGCCCCTCGGGCGTTGGGTGCTCGACGCCGCCTGCCGCCAGTTGGCGAAATGGGCCGGTGAGCCCGGGCGGGAACACCTCGATATTGCGGTAAATGTCAGCAGCCGGCAGTTCCACCAGGCCGATTTCGTCGATCAGGTCATGTCCGTGATCGCCGCCACCGGCGCCAACCCGCGGCGGCTCAAACTGGAGCTTACCGAAAGCCTGCTGTTGCAGGACATCGATGACGTGGTTGCACGCATGACTGCCTTGAAGGGCGAGGGCATCAACTTTTCGCTCGACGATTTCGGTACCGGGTATTCCTCGCTTTTCCACCTCAAGCGCCTGCCGCTGGCGCAGCTGAAGATCGACCGGTCTTTCGTGCGCGACATCCTCACCGATGCCAACGATGCCGCGATTGCCCGCACCGTGATCGCCCTGGGGCAAAGCCTGGGCCTGGCGGTGATCGCCGAAGGCGTGGAGACGGCGGGGCAGCGCGATTTCCTGATCCTGCACGGCTGCCATGCCTTCCAGGGCAATTTGTTCGGCATGCCGCGCGACGCCGAAGAACTGTTCGGTGATCTGGCCGCCGAAGGCAGTGCCACCTGAGTGGTGGCGGCCCCTCAGGCCGCCTCGTGGTGTTCCAGCAGCAGTTGCACCGTCTGGGTGCCGTTCCATTCGTTGATGTCGAGGCGGAACGCCGCCTCGATGCGGTTGGGCACGGACTCGGCGCAGTTGAAGCGGATGGCGTCGAAGCGCAGGCCACCTTTCTGCAGCTTGAGCTTGAGATGCTTGTCCTTGAGGATGCGCTGGTTCAGCACCTCGAAGCGATCGGCGAACAGCGGCGCCGGGAAGGCCTGGCCCCAGACCTCCTGCTGAATCATGCGTACGGCATCGAGCGAGTAGTAGCCGGATTCCAGCGCGCCGTCGGTTTCCAGCGTGCGCGAAAGGTCTGCCGGCGACAGCAGCTCGCCGCAAACCTGCTCGAAGGCGGCTTCGAAGCGCGGCAGTTCGCGCTCAAGCAGGGTCAGGCCGGCGGCGGCGGCGTGGCCGCCGAAGCGCAGCAGCAGGTCGGGATGGCGCTTGGCAACGAGGTCCAGCGCATCGCGCAGGTGCAGCCCGGGGATCGAGCGTCCCGAGGCCTTTAGTTCACCATCGTTGCCGCGGGCGAAGGCGAAGGTCGGGCGATGCAGCTTTTCCTTGACGCGCCCGGCGACGATGCCGATCACGCCCTGATGCCAGGCGGGATCGTAAAGGGTAAGGCTGGCGCGGCTGCCAGGATCGACCGAGGCCAGCAGCAACTCCGCGTCCTCGCGCATGTCGGCCTCGATGCTGCGGCGTTCGCGGTTGATGGCGTCGAGCTGCTGGGCAATGTTCATGGCGCGCGCCGGGTCGTCGGTGATCAGGCATTCGATGCCCAGCGACATGTCGGCCAGCCGTCCGGCGGCATTGAGGCGCGGGCCGAGTGCAAAGCCGAGGTCGAAGCCGGCGGCGCGCGCCGGCTCGCGCCCGGCGATTGCCAGCAGCGCCGCCAACCCCGCTTGCATGCGTCCGCCACGGATGCGTGCCAGCCCCTGGGCGACCAGGATGCGGTTGTTGTGGTCCAGCGGCACCACGTCGGCCACCGTGCCCAGGGCGACGAGGTCGAGCAGGGTGGCAAGGTTCGGCTCCGGTGCAGTGGCATAGGCGCCGCGCCGGCGGAATTCGGCGCGCAGCGCCAGCATCAGGTAGAACATCACGCCGACGCCGGCCAGCGCCTTGCTCGGGAAGCGGCAGCCGGGCTGGTTGGGATTGACGATGGCAGCCGCATCGGGCAACTCGGAGCCCGGCAAGTGGTGGTCGGTGACCAGCGTGGCGATGCCCAGGCGCTTGAGTTCAGCGATGCCCTCGACGCTGGCGATGCCGTTGTCCACCGTGATCACCAGATCCGGTTTGCGCGCCGCAGCGAGCTGCGCCACCCCGAGAGACAGCCCGTAGCCGAGCGTGAAGCGGTCGGGCACCAGGTAATCCACCGTGGCGCCCATCATGCGCAATGCGCGCAGGCCGATGGCACAGCCGGTGGCGCCGTCGCAGTCGTAGTCGGCGACGATCAGCAGGCGACGTTTCGCGGCAATGGCGTCGGCCAGCAGCACGGCGGCTTCGGCAATGCCCTTGAGCTGCTCTGGGGGCAGCAGGGCGCTGCTGCGGGTGTCGAGTTCATCCATGGCGCGGATGCCGCGTGCGGCATACAGGCGCGCCAGCAGCGGATGGATGCCGCCCTGTTCGAGCGTCCAGGTGGCGCGGGTCGGCACTTCGCGGACGACGATGCGTGTCATGGTGCTTTTGCTGCCGCGAAGGCATCCGCCAGCGGACGCGGCTTGCGCCAGAATTTCCAGAGACCGGTGCGGTCGACGAGGAGTTCGACGCTGTTGCGCTCGCCCGGGGCCAGCAGGCGCAGGCTGTCGAGCTGTCCGCTGCGCATGGCCGCCAGTGCCGGTGCCAGCCAGGCGGATTCGAGCCGTAAAAGGGCGTCACGCCAGGCCAGGGCATCGCCCAGATGCGAGGGAGCGGCAAGTTCGTCGAAGCACGCCAGGATCGATTTTCCGGGGCCGGCCGCGTAGGCGGCCGGAAGGGTGTTTGCGTCGATCTGCTGCATCTGGGCCATGCCCCGGACCACGGGATCGGCAGACCAGACCCGATCGTGGTGGCTCGAGGTCGGCGCCGGCAGCCGACCACCGCCCCAGGGCCAGAGTGAATTCACCAGGGGCTTGCCGGCGGCTTCACGGGCCTGATTGACCGGATGGGCGTGCAACACCATCTGCGCCTCGTTCAAGGTCTGTCGCCAGGCTGAGTAGGCGGGCTGTACCGGCAGCGGTACCACGGCCCGGCCCAGGGATTGCTCCAGCTCGGCGAAGCTCGGGGAACTGGCCGACAGCCGCAGGTTCCAGGTCTGCGGGGCGAGCACATCGAGTTCGCCCAGCGCAGCGAAAGTCGGCGCCAGCGCCATGGCGAGCGCCTCGGCTTCGGCCGCTTCCAGGGCGAGTGCTCGGGGATCGTCGAGCACCAGGCTGCGCTCTTCGAAGCGCAGGCGCACCGGGTCGAGGCACAGCCACTCGGCATCATCCGCGGCGTGGCCGAAGGCAAGCCGCCGCAACGCAGCGGCCGGCAGTGGCCCCGCGACGCCCAGCGAGCCGGCCAGCATCGCCGTGGTATCGGCCGCCGGCCCCGGTTGCAGCCGGCCGCGCCCGAGCAGCAGCGAGAATGCAGGCAGCGGCAGCCCGCCGCTGAGGTCGGCCAGCGCCTGGCGTGGCCAGATCAGGCCGGGTACGACGAGTGTCAGCATTCGGGTCGGGGGCGGGCATGGGACAATGGGTGGAATCTTACCGGCTTTGCCTTGACCTACGCGTACAAGTGTTGCATTATTGGCAACACTTGTACGCTATATAGCAACGTCTTTATGACCCTTGCCGATGCCCTTTTCCCTCGTACCAAGCAGCGCATTCTGGGGGTTTTGTTTTCACAACCCGATCGCGCGGTACATCTGCGGGAGCTCGCCAGAATTGCCGGCGTGAACGCCTCGTCGATTCAAAGGGAAATGCAAACGCTTGTCGAAGCAGGGATTGTCACCAAGGTTGCGCGAGGAAACCTGCAGGAGTTCCAGGCCAATAGAGAATGTCCGCTCTTTGACGAATTATGTGGCTTCGCACGCAAGACTTTTGGCATCGCCGACGTTATCAGTGCGGCGCTCGATGGCCTCTCTATCGACGTGGCGCTGATCTTCGGATCAGTCGCGACAGGTTCGGAATCCGCGCACAGCGACGTGGATGTGCTGATCATTTCGAATACCGGCTATCGCGACGCCCTCGACCGGGCGATGGCCATTGAGAAGCAAATAGGCCGGACCGTCAACATAAAACATTTTCGGGCCGATGAATTCCAGGCGCTGGCAAGATCGGGGAATGCATTTGCGATCGGCATCATCAACGGGCCCAAAATATTTCTGAAAGGCAACGCTCATGGTCTCGAAGCCATCGAATCTACGCAACCTGCTCGCCGCCAGCGTTTTTCACCCGCATCAGCCAAGCTTCGTCGAACTCGAAACCCACCTGGGCCTGGCGCGTGATGCGCTGCATGATGCAGGGTTGAAGGAGACATCCGCGTCGGGACGATTCATCGGCCTGTACAACGCGGGACATCAATTTATGCTGGCGGCGTTCAAGATATCGGGGTACCGATCTGGGGATGGCGCCGGACACCGTCAAAACCTGTTTGCGTCGCTGGAACACGCCGTACCGGCAACAGAGAAGGACAAGCCGGTTTTCGAAAAAGCGCATCGCGATCGCAATAACGCCGAGTATCACGGCATGCCCGTCATATATTCCGGCAGCGAAACCGATGCGCTTACCAGCGCCATCAAGAACCTTCAGGAAGAGGTCGAGTTGATGTTCCGCGACTGGAAGAAGCAACGCGCGTCAGGCAGCAAGTGAAGGTTGATAGGCGTGTCAGGATGATTGCACTCAGGGCGCTATCGGCTAGAAGCAGCCAATTGGTATGCGATATGATTGTCGTCCTCGGCAACTAGACCAGAACCAGTCGGACCGTTGAAAGCGCCATAGGTGAACCTACAATGATTGCATTACTGATTGATGCCGATAATCTTTCGTCGCCAGCATGGGTTGTTGAAGCTGTTGCGATGCTTGAGCGAAGTGAAGGCTCCATTGCAATTCGTCGCGCATATGGCAGTGCTGAAAATATGAAGGGGTTGGCAGAGGTGTTGCGTTTGCGGGCCATTCGCCCATTCGTGAATCTGCCCCTCCCAAAAAACACCACTGATATGTCGTTGGCCGTAGATGCGATGGAGTTGGCCTGTCTAACTCCACGGCCGAAGCTAATGATTATTGCATCGGGAGATTTGGACTTCGTCCCTTTGGTAGTGCGCCTTCGGGAGCGAGGCATCAGAGTTGTGTGTGTAAGCGAGCGTAGCAAGATGGCACAGGATGCTATACCCGCTTACGATCAGGTCATCTATGTAGGTGCAGATGAGGCTCTTAGCCCGACGCCGAAAAAACCGGAAACTATGTCAGGCGCGGTTGAAGCTAGTCGTACGACCCCTAAAAAGGCGGTAGCGAAGACACCTCCTGTAAAGGCGACCACACCCAAACCGGCCGCGAAGAAAAAGCCACCTGCAAATAAGGTAGCAAAGAAGACCCCAAGTAAAGCAACCAAAACAGTCGTAACTCCCGAAGCAATTGTCGCGGCGCTTCCCAATTTTCAGGCAGGGGATTGGCTTGAACTATCCGAGGTTGCCAAAATACTCCACGACAAAAAACTTCTCGCAAAGAGTGCGACTTCGACGAAGCTGTTCAAAAGATTCCCAGATCAATTTGAACTGATGCCAGCAGGTAAGCCCAATAAAGTCCGATTAGTTAAGCGGTAAGCGTGCAACCCAAAGCGGCCTGATGCAAATGGTCGGTCACACTCTGCTCCATGCGTTGAATGAAGAATCCCGAGCGGCTGCTTTGGGCCAAAGGAGTCACTCAGTCGGTCAAGGACGTATCCACTGATATTTGTACGCGGCACAATGCATTTTCATTCACTGAATCCGGGTAGCCTGCAAGAATGATCTACGAACTGCTCATCGGCCTGCGCTACACGAGTGCCCAACCGCGCGAAGGTGCCGGCAACCGCTTCATCTCCTTCATCGCGCTGATTTCCATGCTGGGGCTGGCGCTCGGCGTGGCGGCGCTGATCGTGGTGCTGTCGGTGATGAACGGTTTCCAGAAGGAACTGCGCGAGCGCATCCTCGGTGTGGTTTCGCACATCCAGGTCAGCGGCGAGAGCGGCGAGCTGGCGGACTGGACCAAGGTGCTGCAGGGCGTGGCGCGCCACCCGCGGGTCAAGGCGGCGGCGCCCTATGTGCAGGCGCAGGGCATGCTGAGCTTCGACGGCCAGGTGCGGGGCATGATGGTGCGCGGCATCCTGCCCGAGGCGGAGGACAAGGTGGCGAACTTTGCCGGCTACATGAAATCGGGCAAGCTCGATGCCTTGCGCCCCGGCGAGTTCGGCATGGTGCTGGGCAGCGAACTGGCGCGTGCCCTGCGCGCCAGCAAGGGTGACAAGATCACCTTGCTGGCGCCGCAAGGCATGGTGACCCCGGCGGCGATCATGCCGCGCATCAAGCAGTTCCGCGTGGTCGGCATTTTTGAGGCGGGCATGTTCGAATTCGATTCGGGCCTGGCATTGATCCACCTTGAAGACGCGCAAAAGCTGTATCGCATGGACGACCGCGTCAGCGGCGTGCGGCTCAAGGTCGATGATCTGTTCGCCGCGCCGCAGATCGGTCGCGAACTGATGCGCTACCTGGAGGGCGAAATCTGGATCAGCGACTGGACCCGCAGCCACGCCAATTTCTTTCGCGCGGTCGAAATCGAGAAGCGCATGATGTTCCTGATCCTGCTGTTGATCGTTGCCGTCGCCGCTTTCAACATTGTGTCCACGCTGGTGATGGCGGTGCAGGACAAGCGCGCCGACATCGCCATCCTGCGCACCCTGGGCGCGAGCCCGCGCAGCATCATGGGAATTTTCGTGGTCCAGGGCACGCTGATTGGCGTCATTGGCCTGCTGGCCGGCATAGCCGGCGGCGTCACGCTGGCGCTCAACATCGACGTCGTGGTGCCGGCGCTGGAACGCGCGCTGGGCATGCAGTTTCTCGCCAAGGACGTGTATTACATCAGCGACCTGCCATCCGATCTGCACTGGTCGGACGTCGGCACCATCGGCGCGGTGTCCTTCGTCCTTACCCTGCTGGCGACGCTGTATCCGAGCTGGCGCGCCTCGCGCACCCAGCCGGCGGAGGCGCTGCGCTATGAGTGAGCTCGTTCTCTCCTGTTCCGGCCTGAGCAAGGTATTCCGCCAGGGCGGGGATGAGGTGCCGGTGCTGGGCGGCGTCGACCTGAAAGTCGGCGCTGGCGAGACGGTGGCCATCGTCGGCGCCAGCGGTTCCGGCAAGAGCACCTTGCTGCACCTGCTGGGCGGTCTGGATACGCCCAGCGCCGGGCACGTGGAGTTGCAGGGGCGTGACATGGCGAGCCTGAACGAAGCCGAGCGCGGGCGCTTGCGCAATGGCAGCCTGGGCTTCGTCTACCAGTTCCACCACCTGCTGATGGAATTTACGGCGGTGGAAAACGTCGCCATGCCTCTGTTCATCCGGCGCCTGGAGCGACGCGAGGCCGAACGTCAGGCGGCGGCGGTGCTGGAGCGTGTGGGCCTCGGTCACCGCCTGACGCACCGTCCCGGCGAACTCTCGGGCGGCGAGCGTCAGCGCGTTGCCGTGGCGCGTGCGCTGGTGACCCAGCCGGCCTGCCTGCTGGCCGACGAGCCGACCGGCAATCTGGATCGCGTCGCCGCCGACGCCGTTTTCGGTTTGCTGCTTGAGCTTTGCCGTGAGCGCAACTCGGCGCTGGTACTGGTGACGCATGATGCCGACCTGGCAGCGCGGGCTGACCGCGTGATGCAGTTGCAGGATGGCATCCTAAGCGGCTGACTCGCGCGCGGCGCGTTCGCGGCGGCGATGGCGCCAGGCACGCACCAGGTAAATGCGCCAGGCCAGCTTGACCAGCACATAGCCCGCCAGCGCAAGGCCCGAGGCCAAAAGCACCAGACCGAGTGCCAGCGGCGCCCCCAGTCCGGCCATCCAGTCGATAAGAATTCTGATCCATGCGGTGAAACTTTCGTCGCCCCAGTCCGGCGGCGGCACAAAGCGCTGCCCCGGCCCCGGTATCACCCACTGGCCGATCGCATAGGCGACGACATACAGCGGAACAATGGTGAAGGGGTTGGTGTAGAACGTCGTCAGCATCGCCAGTGGCAGGTTGACGCGGAAGACCGCGGCGCAGATTACCGCTCCCAGCATCTGCAATGGCCCCGGGATCAGGCCGCAGAACATGCCGGCGGCCACGGCGCCTGCCGCCGAGCGGCGATTGAGGTCCCACAGGCGCGGATGCAGCAGGGTGTTCTCGAATGGGGCGAGCCAGCGGTTGTTGCGGATCGCCTCGTGGTCGGGCAGGTACTTGCGGATTTCGCGGCGCATTGTCGGGGTGTTGCCGGCCTCCGTTAGACGATGCGAATCGTGAGTTCGCCAATGCCATCGATGCCGCCGGCGACGATGTCGCCGCGCAGCACCGGGCCGACGCCTTCCGGCGTGCCGGTGAAGATCAGATCGCCGGGGCGCAGTTCGAAGTATTTCGAGAGGTGGGCGATGGTTTCCGGCACCGACCAGATCAGGTCCGCCAGGTCGCCCTGTTGCTTGAGCTGTCCATTCACCGTAAGCCAGATGCGGCCCGTAGCCGGATGGCCGATCTGGCTGACCGGATGAAGCGGGCCGATCGGCGCCGAATGGTCGAATGACTTGCCCAGTTCCCAGGGGCGCCCCTTGTCCTTGAGCGCGGTTTGCAGGTCGCGCCGGGTCATGTCCAGGCCGACGGCATAGCCCCAGACGTGGGCTGTGGCGTCTGCCGCACTGATATTGCTGCCGGCTTTGCCGATAGCCGCCACAAGTTCGATTTCATGGTGGTAGTTGGCGGTTTCGGACGGGTAGGGGTGATCGCCAATGGCACCGCTCGCCACCGGAACCACGGCGTCGCCCGGCTTGCAGAAGAAGAAGGGCGGCTCGCGCGTCGGGTCCGAGCCCATCTCGCGGGCGTGTGCCGCGTAGTTGCGGCCGACGCAGTAGATGCGGCGCACCGGAAAATCGTCGCTGCTGCCGGCAACCGGAACGCAGGGCAGGGGATCGGGCGTGAAAACGTGGCTCATGGCGGCTCCTGAAGTGATTGCCCGATTATCACCCGCCACGGGGTGTATGGCTGGAACCGGAAGCTGGCGCAAGGGATATCCGTCACCGATAATGCCGTCATGCGTCTAGTCGTCATAGCTTTTGCCGGCGGGGTCTGGTGGCTGCAGCAACAGGCGAGCCTGCCCGATGCCACTCGTCTTGCCGGCCTGTGCCTGACGGCATTGATCATGCTGGGCGCAGCCGGCTACCGCCGGGAGTCGGCGCCCGCACTACGGCGATATTTTTCAAGGATGCTGCTTGTGGCCGGCGCGGCAGGTCTCGGCTTCGTCTGGGCCGCGGGCTTTGCGCACTGGCGCATGGCGGATGAGTTGCCCGGCGCGCTGGAAGGCATCGACATCGCAATGACCGGTGTCGTCGCCGGCCTGCCGCAGGAACTGGAGCGTGGCGTGCGCTTCACCTTTGACGTCGAGCAGGCCTTGCCCGGGGTGCCGCCACGCATCTCGCTGGCCTGGTATCGCGGCCGCGACGAAGCCGAGGACGAAAGCCTGCGTGTGCCGGTGCGCGCCGGTGAACGCTGGCGCTTCACGGTGCGCCTGAAGCGGCCCCACGGCAACATGAATCCCCACGGCTTCGACTATGAGGCCTGGCTTTTCGAACGTGGCATCCGCGCCACCGGCTACGTGCGCCCCAAGGCACAGGCGGAGCGGCTCGATGCCCGCGTTTGGCGACCAGGCTACGCGGTGGAAATGCTGCGCGAGGGGATCCGCGAACGTTTCCGCAGCGCCTTGCCCGAGGCGCCCTACGTCGGGATCCTGATCGCGCTGGCCATCGGCGACCAGCAGGCCATCGCACCGGAACTGTGGCAGGTTTTCGGTCGCACCGGGATCACCCACCTGATGAGCATCTCGGGCTTGCACGTGACCATGCTTGCCGGCCTCGCCTATGCACTGGTGAACTGGCTGTGGCGACGCTCGTCGCGCCTGCCTTTGTGGCTGCCGGCACAGCACGCGGCGGCGCTCGGCGGCCTTTGCGCCGCCTTTGCCTACTGCCTGCTGGCCGGGTTCGCGGTGCCTGCGCAGCGCACGCTTTACATGCTGGGCGTGGTGGCCGTGGCGCATCTGTCGGCTCGCGAAATTTCCGGGTCGCGGGTGCTGGCCCTGGCCTTGCTGCTGGTGCTGCTGCTCGATCCCTGGGCGGTACTGGCGGCGGGCTTCTGGCTTTCCTTTGGCGCCGTCGGGCTGCTGTTCTTCGTCCTTGGCGGCCGGCTCGGTTCAGCGCATTGGGGGTACGAATGGCTGCGCACCCAATGGGCGATCACCCTGGGTATGCTGCCGGCCCTGCTCGCGCTGTTCCAGCAGTTCTCGCTGGTCTCGCCCCTGGCCAACGCCCTGGCCATCCCCTTGGTGAGCTTCCTGATCACGCCGCTGGCGCTGGCTGGTTGCCTGCCGCTGCTCGACCCTTTGCTGGCGCTGGCGCACTGGATCACGGCGGGGATGATGCACGCGGTGGACTGGATGGCGGCCCTGCCGCTGGCGGTCTGGCAGCAGGCGGCACCGCCCGGCTGGGCCGTCGTGCTGGCTCTGGCCGGCGGTGCCTGGTCGCTGCTGCCGCGCGGCTTCCCTAGCCGCTGGCTCGGCCTGCTGGCCTTTCTGCCGCTGCTGACGATCGAGGCGCCACGACCGGCCGCGGGCAACGCGGCGATCACCGTGCTGGACGTCGGCCAGGGGTTGGCGATCCACGTTCAGACCGCTCGCCACGACCTGCTGTTCGATGCCGGACCGGCGTTTTCCAGCGATGCCGACAGTGGCAATCGCATCATCGCCCCCTACCTGCGCGCGATGGGCGTGCGCCGGCTCGACACGCTGGTGATCAGCCATGCCGACAAGGATCATGAAGGCGGCGCGGCCTCGGTGCTGGCGGCGCTGCCGGTGGACATGCTGAAGACCTCGCTGCCCTTCGAACATCCCTTGTCGGCACAGCCGGTGCGCCATGAGTTGTGCGTCGATGGCGACGCCTGGGAATGGGACGGCGTGCGTTTCGAGATGCTGCATCCGATCGCTGAACCTGTGTCGCGCAAGTCGAACGACCTCAGCTGCGTGTTGCGCGTGATTGCCGGCGGCCGGACTGCGCTGCTGACCTCCGACATCGAGGCGGTTTCCGAGCAGGCACTGCTGGCGCGCCACGACAAGCGCCTTGCCGCCGAGGTCATGACCGTGCCGCACCACGGCAGCCGTACCTCCTCGACGCCCGAATTCATCGCTGCGGTCGGCGCTCACGACGTGATTTTTCCGGTCGGCTATCGCAACCGCTTCGGTCATCCGAAGGACGATGTCGTGGCGAGGTATGTCGCCAGCGGCGCGCGCCTGCATCGCAGCGATGAGCACGGTGCGATCCGCGTCGATCTGGCCCCTGAGGGCATCGGCATTCACCATCAGCGTGCCGAAAGTCGGCGCTACTGGCACGGCGACGCGCCATAATCGGGGCAATGACTGCCGAGAATACGATTCCCTTTGCCGGCCTCGGCCCCGAGACCATCCTCGATGCCGTCGAGAGCGTCGGCTTTCATTGCAGCGGTGCGCTGCAGGCGCTCAACAGCTACGAGAACCGCGTCTGGCAGATCGGCATCGACGAGGGGGCGCCGCTGGTCGCCAAGTTCTACCGCCCCGGGCGCTGGAGCGATGCCCAGATCGCGGAGGAGCACGATTTCACCGCCGCCATGGCTGGCGGGGAATTGCCGGTGGTGACGCCCCTGGTGATCGACGGGCGCAGCCTGTTTGCCCACGGCGGCTTCCGCTTTGCGCTGTTTCCGCGCCAGGGGGGCCGTGCGCCGGAGTTCGACCGGGCCGAAACCCTGGAATGGATGGGACGCCTGATGGCGCGCATCCATACGGTCGGGGCGCGGGCCGGTTTTATCCTGCGCGAAACACTGGACATCACCAGCTTCGGCACGGACTCGCGCGATTGGCTGCTCGACAACCAGGCGATTCCTGAGGAACTCGAATCCATCTGGGCTGGCGTGTCCGATGAGGCGCTGGACCGGGTGGCCGAGGCCTTCGCCCGTGCCGGCGCGGTCCAGCAACTGCGGCTGCATGGTGATTGCCACGCTGGCAACGTGCTGTGGACGGCGGATGGGCCGCATTTCGTCGATTTCGACGATGCGCGCATGGGCCCGTCGATCCAGGATTTGTGGATGCTGCTGTCGGGCGAGCCGGAGGAGATGGGTCAGCAGTTCGGCCACGTGCTCGCGGGCTACGAGATGTTCCGCGAGTTCGATGACCGCGAGCTGCAACTCGTGGAGGCCTTGCGCACCCTGCGCCTGATTCATCATTCGGCCTGGCTGGCACGGCGCTGGGGCGACCCTGCCTTTCCCGCCGCTTTCCCGTGGTTCGCCACACAGCGCTATTGGGAAGAACGCATCCTCGAACTACGGGAGCAGATTGCCGCCATGCAGGAGTTTCGCGGCCTGCGCATTGTGATGCCCTGAGCATGGCACGCGCCGCTCGCTAGAATCGACCGCTTCAACCCGAGGAGTTCTCCATGCGCGAAGCGCGAGTGAAGTGCCTGAGTGCCGCCGGTTTTCATCACATGGCCTATGTGGAGTGGGGCGATCCGGCCAATCCGCGGGTGCTGGTCTGCGTGCATGGGCTGACCCGCTGCGGGCGCGACTTCGATTTCCTTGCCCAGGCCATGGCCGGCGAGTATCGCGTGGTCTGCCCGGACATCGTCGGGCGCGGGCGCAGCGACTGGCTGCGCAACAAGTCGCTGTATTCGATTCCGCAGTACTGTGCCGACATCGCTACGCTGCTGGCGAAGGTCGGTGCCGAAACGGTGGACTGGGTCGGCACCTCGATGGGCGGCCTGATCGGCATGGCGCTGGCGATCCAGCCGGAAACGCCGATCCGCAAGCTGGTGCTGAACGACGTCGGTCCGGTCATCACCGCGGTATCACTGGAACGCATCGGCATGTACCTGGGGCGTACTCCGCGCTTCGACAGCATCGAGCAGGTCGAGTCCGCCGTGCGCTTCGTTTCCCAGCCCTTCGGCACGCTGACCGATGCACAGTGGCGCCACCTCACCGTGCATGTGACGCGCCAGGCGGCCGACGGCAAGTTCGAGTTCGCCTACGACCCGGGCATCGCCGAGCCCTTCAAGGAGGTCTATGCCGCCTGTGGCGGCAAGGATATCGAGAGCTGGCCGCTCTACGATGCGATCTCGTGCCCGACATTGTTGGTGCGCGGTGCGAACTCCGACCTGTTGACTGCCGGCTCTGCCCATGAGATGACCCGGCGCGGACCGAAGGCGAGTTTGGTCGAAGTTCCCGACGTCGGCCATGCACCGATGCTGCTGGACGATGCGCAAGTGGGCCCGGTGCGGGAGTTTTTGCTGGCCTGAGTGGCCGTTTTCATTTCCCGTTGCATTGCAGCATCGAAATATTTCATGGGCGAATATTTGTCGACCTAGAATAGGCAATGTTTCGCATATCTTCCATGGCGGAACACGGACGACAAGGGCGCCACTGTGACGGCCCCCGGCCCCAAGCCTGCAATTCAATCAGGAGGCATCATGCAGAAATCGTTGCACATCGACCCCAACAAATGCACAGGCTGTCTGCAGTGCGAGATGGCGTGCTCATTCGAGAACCACGGGGTATTCAACATCTCCAAATCGCGGATCAAGGTTTTCAACTTCGAACACGCCGGACGCAAGGTGCCCTATACCTGTACGCAGTGCGCCGAAGCCTGGTGCCTGAACGCCTGCCCGGTCGACGCCATCCGCATCGATGCCGGCACCGGTGCCAAGGTCGTGCAT
>CAJBYR010000012.1 GCA_903959855.1 uncultured beta proteobacterium | reverse complement strand
TTCACGTCGAGCGCCTCGGCCACGATACTCACGCTGCTGCAGATGGTGAATCCCGACATCCCGCACAACGAAGGCATGGTGCAGCCGATCGAGATCATCATCCCCAGCGGCACCATCCTGAATGCCGCCTACCCGAAGGCCACCACCTTCGGCAACCACCTCTGCCCGCCCAACGCCGACGCCATCCAGCGCGCCCTGGCCCCGGTGATGCCCGACCGCGTCACCGCCGGCTGGAACAACCTGCTGGCCTCGCTGACCACCGGCCTCGACCCAAAGAACAACGAGAAGTACGTGGACATCGGCTTCATGGGCTTGAAGGGCGGCTCCGGCGCCATGCTCGGCACCGACGGCTACGACCACATCGGCATGATCGACGCTTCGGGCGGCGTGCTCGACCAGGACTATGAAATGTTCGAACAGCAGACGCCGCACACCCTGATCCGCCATGAACTGCTGACCGATTCGGCCGGCGCCGGGCAATGGCGCGGCGGGCTTGGCGTCGAAACCATCTTCACCATCGGCTCAGACGACACGCAACTGGTGACCTTCGGTGACGGCGATTTCGAACCGGCATTTGGCTTGTTCGGCGGCGGCGAAGGCGGCCTCAACTTCATCCGGCTGCACTACCCCAATGGCCAGACCGTGGTGCCGAAGAACAAGGACCTGATCACCGGCGTACCCAAGGGCACCACCTACCACCAGGTCGCCAGCGGCGGCGGCGGTTACGGCGATCCGAAGAAACGCGACCGCAAGCTCCTGGCCGAGGAGATTCGCAATGGCGTGATTACGAAGGACGCGGCAATGCGGGACTACGGGTATAGCGAGTGAATGCTGAAATGAAACCCTCCGGTGCAGCCGCGAGCGCACGATCGCGCCGGCAGGGGGTCCTGCTCCGCTCATGTCCTCCGTCGGCGGCCTGCGGCCCCCTCCTCCCCCTTTACTTCGCTGCGCAGGACCCCCTACCGTCACGATTCAGAAGCGCCGTGCCGATTTGCGGTTGCAAGGCACAGGCGTATCCCGCGCGGGGTGTCGGGTATCCGATTCCCGTAAGTAAAGGGGGAGAACCGAGCGGAGCGAGGTTCGGAGGACATGTAGGGAATCGGATGCCCGACACCCCGGGCGCCGCACAGTCGACAGCACTACAAAAATGAACTTCGAACTCACCCAAGACCAGCAACAGATCCGCGACACCTTCGCCCGCTTCTGCGACGAGCGCATCGCGCCGCAGGCCGAGGCGCTGGACGAGGCCAAGCAGTATCCGCACGCCCTGTTCCAGGAACTGGCCGCGCTCGGATTCTTCGGCATGCGCTATCCCGAAGAAGTCGGCGGTAGCGGTACGGCGCTGACCGAGTTCTGCCTCGCGCTGCAGGAAATCGCGCGCGGCTCGATGTCGCTCGCGGGCGCCGTGGCCATGCAGTCGCTGATGGGTACCAAGTTCCTACATTTGCTGGGCAACGAAGACATCATCGAGCGCCTGTTCAAGCCGGCGCTGCGCGGCGAGAAGATCGGCGCCATCTGCATGACCGAACCGAATGCCGGCTCCGACCTGGATTCCATCGCAACTACGGCGAAAAAGGTCGAGGGCGGCTATGTCATCAACGGCCAGAAGACCTGGATCACCTCGGCCCCGGTGGCGGATTTCTTCACCGTTTTCGCCCGGGCTGGCGAGGAGAAGAAACTGACCATCTTCCTCGTCGAAAAGCATTTCAAGGGAATCACCGTCGGCCGCGAAATCCACAAGATGGGTGTCTGGGCGCTCCCCACCTCGGAAGTCGCCTTCGACGAATGCTTCGTGCCCGACAGCCATCGCCTCTCGAAAGAGGAAGGCGACGGCGAAGGCCATTTGCGCAAGACGCTGGGCGAGATTCGCATCATCACCGGCGCCATGGGCCTCGGCGTGGCCCATGCGGCTTTGGCCGAAGCCGTTCGCTATGCCGGCGAACGCAAGCAGTTCGGCAAAGCAATCAACCGCTACCAGGCGATCCAGATGAAGCTGGCCGAAATGGCCACCGAACTCGAAGCCGCCGAGCACCTGGTGTACTACGCCGCCTGGCGACGTGACGCCGGCAAGCCCTATCACAAGGAAGCGGCGATGGCCAAGCTGTTCGCCACCGAAACCGCGGCCACGGTCTGCGACAAGGCCGCGCGCGTCTTCGCCTCCTACGGCTACGCCATGGAATACCCGGTGCAACGCTACCTGCGCGACGTGCGCTTCACGCTGATCGGTGGCGGCACCAGCGAGATCCTCAAATTGATTATTGCGAAGGAAGTTTCCGCATGACAGACAGACAACGCCCGATCAAGATATTGCTCGGCAAACCGGGGCTGGACGGACACGACCAGGGCGCCAAGGTCGTCGCTCGCGCCATGATGGACGCCGGCTTCGAGGTGATCTACACCGGCCTGCGCCAGACGCCGGAACAGATCGCGCGCATCGCGCTCGAAGAGGATGTCGACGTGATCTCGCTTTCCAGCATGGCCGGCTCGCACATCCCCTTTTGCCGCAAGCTGAAGCCCCTGCTCGAAGAAGCCGGCCTGACGGACAAGCTCTGGGTGATCGGCGGCAACCTGCCGGCGCAGGACCACGAGGCGCTGCGCGAACTCGGTTTCAAGGGCATCTTCCCCTCCGGCTCGAAGCTCGACGCCATTACCGAATATATCCGGAGCAATGTGAAATGAACGCTCCCCAGAAACCCGCAACGAAAAAGGTCATCAACGAGTCCGGCATCGAGGTCAAGCCGCTTTACACGGCGGCAGACGTCGAGGCCAGCGGCGGCATGGAGATGGTCGGCGAGCCCGGCCAATATCCCTTCACCCGCGGCATCCACCGCGAGATGTACCGCAAGCAGCCCTGGACCATGCGCCAGTACGCCGGCTTCGGCAATCCGGCCGACACCAACCAGCGCTTCAAGTACCTGATCGCCAACGGCCAGACCGGACTCAACGTCGCCTTCGACCTGCCGACCCAGATCGGCCTCGACTCCGACGACCCGCTGGCCGAAGGCGAGATTGGCCGCGTCGGCATGTCGATCGACACCCTGCGTGATTTCGAGATCGCCTTCGACGGCATCGACCTGAAGAAGATCACCGTATCGCTGACCATCAACGGCGCGGCGGCGATCCTGATCGCCATGTACCTGGCGATGGCCGAAAAGCGCGGCTATGACATCAAGGAACTGCGTGGCACGGCGCAAAACGACATCCTCAAGGAATTCATCGGCCGCGGCACCTGGATCTTCCCGGTCGAGCCCTCGATCCGCCTGGTCGGCGACACCATCGAGTACTGCGCCAAGGAAGCGCCGAAATACACCCCGGTCTCGGTCTGCGGTTACCACATCCGCGAATCCGGTGCGACGCCGGCGCAGGAAATCGCCTATGCATTCTGCATCGCCAAGGCCTATGCCGACGACGCGATCCGGCGCGGCTTGCCGGTGGACGAGTTCGCCGGACGCCTGTCCTACAACTTCAACATCTTCGGCAACATTTTCGAGCAGGTTTGCAAGTTCCGCGCCGGTCGCGGCCTGTGGGCCAAGATCATGAAGGAAGAGTACGGCGCCGAGAAGCCCGGCTCGATGTGGCTGCGCATGATCGCCGCCGGCGGCGGCGGCGGCCTGACCTTCGAGCAGCCCGAGGTCAACATCATGCGCGGCGCCTACTACGCGCTGATCTCGGCGCTGTCGGGCACGCAGACCATGGCCCTGTGTTCCTACGACGAGGCCTACACGATTCCGACCGAATACTCGGCACGCATCTCGCTGCGTACCATGCAACTCCTGATCGAGGAAATGGGTCTCACCGAAACCGTCGATCCGCTGGCCGGATCGTTCTACGTCGAGACCATGACCAACGAGATGCGCAAGAAGATGGAAGAGATCATGGCCGAGGTCGATGCCCAGGGCGGTATCGTCAAGATGGTGGCCGAAGGCACCATCCAGGCCAAGGTCTCGACCCAGGCCTATGGCATGCTGCGCAAGATCGAATCCGGCGAGTTCCCCAAGGTCGGCGTCAACTGCTACCGCAACGAGCAGGAGGAAGAGCACGCGGTCGAGTTCCACCCCTACAACGAGGACGACGCACGTGTGCAGATCGAGAGCCTCCAGCGCATCCGCGCCGAGCGCGACAACAAGGCGGTCGATGCAGCATTGGCGCGACTGCGTGCGGACGCGGCAACAGGAACCAACGTCATGCCGGCCCTGATGGCAGCGGTCAAGGCCTACGCCAGCGTCGGCGAAATGACGAAAGAGCTTGTCAATGTTTTCGGGCGCTACCAGGAACCTATCCGCTTTTGAGGACAATAAACAAATGACCGAACTGAAACGCTATTTCGCCCCGACCAGCCTCGACCAGGCGGTCGAGTGCCTCAAGGGCGGCAATGTCACCATACTCGCCGGGGGTACCGACCTGACGCCGCAAAGCCAGGCGGGCCGCATCAAGTTCCGCGAGACCCTGATGAACATCCGCCACGTCCCGCAGCTGTCCGGCATCACGCTGGAGGGCAAGGAGATTCGCATCGGCGCCCTGGCAACGATCACCGAGATCATGGAACACCCGATGGTGCGCGAACACCTGCCGGTGCTGGCCGAGGCCTGCGACCACTTCGCCAGCGACCAGATCCGCAATGCCGGCACCATCGGCGGCAATATCTGCAATGCCTCGCCGGCGGGCGACATGCTGATACCGCTGCTGGTACTGGATGCCTGCGTGGAACTGGCCTCGATGCCGGAAAGCAGCATCTACCAGCACTGCATGCCGATAGCCACCTTCTTCACTGGCCCCGGCAAGACCCGCAAGTCGCTGTGCGAACTGGTCACCGGGGTGCGCATTCCGGTGCCCGCTGCCGGCCACGTTTCACGCTTCTACAAGCACGGCACGCGCCCAGCACTGGACATCTCGACTATTTCCATCGGATTCGCTGCCGACCTCCTCGACGGCGTGCTGAAGAACGTGCGCGTCGCCTTCGGCGCCGTCGCGCCGACGCCACTGCGTGCCACCGCGACAGAGTCGGCGCTGGAGGGACGCCGCCTCGACGCCACCACCATCGAGGCCGCCGCCATCGCCGCGCGTGACGAAGTCAACCCGATCGACGACGTGCGTGCCACGGCCTGGTACCGCAAGGAAATGATCCACAACATGACAAAGAGGATTCTCGACAATGTCGCTCAAGCATGACATC
>CAJBYR010000011.1 GCA_903959855.1 uncultured beta proteobacterium | reverse complement strand
CTGCTCGCCGCCGGACAACCATTCAACCTTGGCATCACGACGGTGGCCGAGCTTGAGACCGGCCAGCAGTTCTTCGGCGCGAGCCAGCAGTTCATGGCGCGGCCGCCCGGTCGGGTAGGCCGGCAGGATGATGTTGTCCAGCGCGGTGAGGCCCTTGATCAGGTTGAACTGCTGGAAGATGAAGCCGAACCGTTTGCGGCGGATCTCGGTCAGGAAGCGTTCGGGCAACCCCGAGATGTCCTCGCCCAGCAGCCGGACGCGGCCCTCGGTCGGCCGCGCCAGGCAGCCGACGATCGTCAGCAATGTCGTCTTGCCCGAGCCACTGGGTCCGCGCAGGGCTGTCACCTTGTTGGCCTCGATCAGCAGGTCGATGCCGTCGAGCGCCCAATACTCGTTGTCGCGGCCCTGGTTGAAGGCCTTGCGAATGCGGTGAAGTTCGATCATGCCCGCATTACCGAGTCCGGATCGGTGATCGCCGCCTTCCAGATCGGCACCAGGACCGCCGCCGCGTAGGGCACGACGGTGAAGAAGAAGAGGGTCGCCACCTGTACGCCGTCGATGTGCGGCGTCAATTGGAAGCGCGGATACAGCACCGCCCAGCCCTTCAGCACCGGCTCGAACAGCGAGGCGGCGAAGTGGAACACATGCACATAGGCGGCGACGAAGCCGACCAGGAAGGCGGTCAGCGAGATCAGCAGCCCCTCCCAGAACTTCATCTTGATCACGTCGCCGGTTTCCCAACCGATCGCCTTGAGGATGCCGATCTCGCGCTTTTCCTCGGCGGAAAGGCCGGACGCCTTTTCCCAGGCGAGGATGCCGAAGGCCAGGATGGCGGCGGAAAGCAGCGCCAGCACGATGCCTTCGCGCCAGTCGAAAATCGAGGCATAGGTCCTCAGCACCTCGTCACGCAGGATGGGCCGCGCGTCGGGCAAGGCGGCGGCCAACTTCAGCGCAACGTTGCGCACTTCCTGCGGATTGGCGACCGAGAGCGCGATGTCGGTGTAATGCCCGACGGGATAGTCGAAGAAGGCCCGAAAGCTCGCCTCGCTCATCAGCACCAAGTCGGCACTGACCAGTTCCGAAGCCTGTGGCAGCACGTCGGCGACGATGAAGGTATGCAGCTTCCCGGAATAGGAGCGGAAGGAGATGCCGTTGTTCCTGGCCAGGCCACGCGAGCGCTCCAGCGCAGGGCCGACGATGATCTCACCCGCGGCCGGCGCGTTCTCGGCTGGCACCATGAAAGTGTAGTTGGCCTTGGTCACCGCGTCGTAGTAATAGCCCCAGAGGCGGCCTTCGACCTTCTGCACGCCGCGGATGCGGCCGATCTTCTCCTGGTAGCCGGGCGGAATAAGGTCATGGCGGCCGGCGACCATGCGCTGCAGGATGACCTCGGGCGAAGCCGCCAGCACGCGAGCCGCCTCCTGCCGCAGAGCGTGAGTGTAGAGCGTGACCGAAGCCAGCATGAACACCAGCACGGTGTAGACCAACAGGAGACCGAGATTGCGCGTCTTGCGCCGCGCCAGCGAAGCCAGCGTGAAGTCGATCAGGTAGCGCTGCCTCGCCAGCCAGAGTTTCATTTCGCGTCACCTGTCGCCGTACCGTCAGCGCCGACTCTCAAGCTGGAATCCGTCAATCCGGCCGGAGGCGCAATAAGCGAGCCGGTGGGGAAATGCTCCAGCGCCAGCGGATGGTCCTGGAAGGCCGAATGCAGGTCGGCCTGCGAGGGATGGCGGGTGTAGCGCGCCTCGGTGAACAGCGCGAGGTCGGTCAGGCGCAGTTGCGCCACCAGGCGCGTGCGTTCGGCATCGTCCGCCCCGGCTGCCGCGCGCAGGCGGGCAGCGTCGACAAAACACAGCACGAACGCGCCGATCCCGGCGACCAGCAGCAACAGGGCGCGATCGGCGGGGCGCATCAGAGCAGTTTGCGCACGGTTGCCACCACCTTGTCGCTGGTCACTCCCAGCGGCAGCATGTCGGCGAGCTTCCCGTCCGGGCCGATGACGTAGGTTAGGGAGCTGTGATCCACGGCATAGCCACCGTCGGGACGCGTCGCTTGCCGCACATAGCCGACGCCGAAGGACTTGGCGATCGCGGCGGTCTCCGCCGCCGTGCCGACGGCGCCGACCATCGCCGGATGGAAATAGGCGACGTATTCCTTCAGCCTGGCCGGGGTATCGCGCTCGGGATCGATCGAGACCATGATCATTCTTGTCTTCGCCCGCTCCTCCGCGGTCAGGGCATTGAGCGCCGCAGCGCCCGAGGCCATCGACACAGGGCAGATGTCGGGGCAATTGACGTAACCGAAATACACCAGCAGCACGTTGCCGCGCAGGGCTTTGGTGTCAAGCGGACCGGCAGCGCTTTGCAGGACGAAGTCGCCACCCTCCGGGCGGGCGGCGAGCACACGCTCGCCCACGCCGGAATCGGAGCAGGCGGAGACGACCAAGACGACGAGGGCTGCGGCAAGGCCGCAAAGGAACTGACTGGTTGATTTCATTTCATTCGCTCTCCGGCGCCATTTTAAGGTGCCGGAAGGAACGCCCGACACGAGCGTCCACCGGCCGCAGCGGCCGGATCAGGAGGGGGAAGCGGCTGGCTAAACGCGGTTGGCGGCGCGCATCAGGGCGCCACGCAGGGCGATGGTCAGGCTGGAGCCGAGGCCGATGCGCTGCGCCACGGCCGGCAGGATGATCAGGGAAGCGAGTGCGAAGCCCGCGCCAAGCAGCAACGATCCAATCTCGCCCTTGTCGGTCGCCGTATCCTGTGGGTTCTGTGTCATCGGGCCTCTCCCTCAATTCGATTCGCGTGTGTGGAATCATAAGACTGCGCACTCGCAGAGCCCTGCGACATAGTGTCGCAGTTGAGATCAATCGTCGAACTTCTTGATCAGCATCAAGCGACGACGATGTCAGGTGCTACCCCCGCCAGGAATGATGGCCGACAACAGGTGGTAGGTGCTCGCGGGGCGGATGGACAATTTTGGCGACGGAGCGAGTTCTGCCGGTTTCATCGCGCTGAACAAGACTTGCCATGCTGCTACGATTCACGCAAGCACCGGTTGATAATGCCGTCAACGCTGTCACCGGACGAAGCCCGGTAGCGCAATGAACAAAGCCGAAAATCTATTTCCATCACGAGCCGCTATGGTATTGATCTGGATCCACCTCCGCACTGATGACATCACCCACAACTGTGGGGCTCGGCCTTGAAATTCAGCAAATCTCACTGGGTCAACCTAGCGATGATCGCCGCACTGCTTGCGACGGCTGTCGCTGGGCACTATTTCTCCCCGTTGCTGCTCCCCGAGGGAGATGTAACCGGCGTGGTGGAACCCGGATGTGACTTGCAGAAGCAGGCCTGCACGGCAACATTGCCACTGGGACAACGCCTGGTGTTTTCCGTCTCGCCGCGTCCAATACCCTTGCTTCAACCCTTGCGCGTTGAAGCAATTGTCACTGGAGTCGACCCGACGAAGATCGAAGTGGATTTTGCCGGTGAGAGCATGAACATGGGCTACAACCGTAGCGAACTTGCCGCCACCGGCCCCGGACGCTATGCCAGCACAATCTCGCTACCGGTCTGCGTTTCCGGTGGCATGACCTGGCTGGCAACAGTCATTATCACAACCGAGCGGCAGCGGATCATGGTGCCGTTTCGCTTCGACACCAGTCATTGAAACACAGCAAATCCAAGCCCTGCACCACAGCAATCTCTACCGGTTGGCCGGTCGCTTCAGAAGCTTGCGCTGCAAGGTGCGCCGATGCATGTTGAGAGCACGCGCAGTCGAGGAGATGTTGCCCTTGTTCTCGCGCAAGACACGCTGGATGTGCTCCCATTCCAATCGGTCCACGGACATCGGCGCACGCGGAATGGCTGCCGGTGTGCTGGCCGCGGGTGAGTTCTCATCGGCCTGAAGTGCATGGTCGAATGCGCCCAGTAGCGCAGCTACGTCCACCGGCTTGGCCAGATATTGCACGGCTCCCAGTTTGATCGCGTCGACCGCCGTGGTGATGCTGGCGTAGCCCGTCAACACGACAATCCGGCAGGCGGGGTTGAGTTCGAGCAAGCAGGGAATCAGGTTCAGACCGGACTCGCCCGCAAGATTCAGGTCCAGTACTACTCTGCCTGGTGCATCCGTTTGCGCCTGGCTGAGCGCTGCCGCCACGCTCTTTGCAGCAACCGCGGTGTGGCCGCGCCGCTTCAAGGCGCGCATCAAAGTTGCGCTGAAGGTGTCGTCGTCCTCGATGATCAGTATTGTCTCGCTCATGTTGCTCCCGTGTTCTTCGCTATTTCTCGGTTTGGCTGGCGATCGGCAATTCGATGCTGACCAAGCCTCCCCCGCCCGGCGGATTGTCCAGCACAATACGTCCGCCCAGTCGCTCGATCGCCGAGAACGCCAGCAACAGGCCAATGCCGGCGCCGCCGTTGCGTGTGGGCAGGGGCATGCTTCCGGCTTGGCGCAGCACTTGAGAAGGGAAGCCGGGGCCGCCGTCCGTGATCACAATCCTCAACTTGGATTCGTCCCAATCCAGCCTGATATCAATTTCAGTGTCGCTGGCATCAGCCGCATTGTTGAGCAAGCTGGCCAAGGCTTGCTCCAGCGTCGCCTCGGCCACAATCTGCGGTACCCCAGCGGCGCCGTCCAGCATTAGCCGGCTGGTCGCCCGCGGCCGCAGCGTGTGCCAGCGCGCGCGAACGCCTTCCAGCCAGACACGCGCATCCTGCAACTGAACCTGCTCCGGCCGGAGTGTTCCGGCACGTGCCGCCATGCTGCTGATGATTCCCTTGCACAGTACGATCTGTTCCCTCACCAGAGCCAGATCGTCACGTGCATCGGCGTCGAGACGGGTTTCGTGCTCCAGTTCGCCGATGACTACGGCCATGGTCGCCAGGGGCGTCCCCAGTTCGTGGGCAGCACCGGCTGCCAGAGCACCTAGCGCCACTACGCGCTCATCGCGCAGCGCCTGTTCGCGGGCGGCATTCAAGCGGCTGTCACGTTCGCGGATCGAAGCCGTCATGCGCGCCACGAACCAGGCGATCATGGTCGCGGAGACGACAAAGGTCAGCCACATGCCCGCCAGATGCATGCGTGTTGCACGCTCGGGGTCTGCAACAGACAGCGGCAAGAACCGCCACATCAGCAGCGAGTAGAGGGCGACGGCCAGCAAAGCAATCGCAGCGGTCAACCTTCCGGGCAACGACAGCGCAGCCACGGCGACGGGCACCAGCAGGAAAGAGATCAGCGGATTGGCTGCACCGCCCGATAGGTACAACAGGATAGCCAGTGCAGCCAGATCGACGCACAACTGGCCGAACAGTTCCTTTGCGCCTACCGGGTCATCGGTCAGCGCGCGCCAATGAACATAACCGTTGAAGGCCGCCATCAAGGCGAGAACCGCGCACATAGGCAATCGCGGCAGGGCGATATCGAGCAGAGTCGATGCTGACAATACGGCGAGAGTTATAGCGACCAACAGCCACCAGCGTAACGTGATTGCTCGGCGCTGGTTCAGCCGAAGATTGGAACTGCCTTCAAAAGGGGGCGCATTGACCATGAGCGGATTATCCGGCACAGATCACGAAAAAGTGCCCCGGAAGCTGCGGCAATACGTCGCACCATTGGGCGCATAGGTAATTGTCTGTCCGAGGTATTAACCGCTCAAGGATCAGAAGTGGAGCTGCGTCGTGAAGCAGTACGGCACGATGGCGCTAAAAATTTAGATCGGAGTTCTTGCAACCACTACGTAGTAAGGAATTGCCAGTTCGCTCTTCGTCCGGGGCAAGGTGGAGACCGTAGAGTCCTGACATGACCGGAATGCGAACAGGAGCGGTCATTGATCTTGCATAGGTCATCAGGCCGGAATGGGCACAGAGGGTGAGTTCAGGATTTTGAGGTGCAGACGCTCAACAATCCAACTCTAACGGTCAGCTCCAATATTCGCTCAGGCCGACAAGGAGTCCGGGCGACGCGCACAAATCCTCGGGCTGAAAAAGACAAGGGCTCCGCGAGGAGCCCCTTCGCCGTGTCGCCTGCGCCGACTTTCTGCCGTCAGCGCGTGGTAACTGCCAGCTTGCCGTTCTGCTCGCCCAGCGTCTTCGCCAGCAGCGAAGCGCAGGCATACACGGCATCGATGGTCGGTGTCGGCGTTTCGGTGACGCGGCCCAACTCGCGCACCGAGCCGACCAGGGCTTCGAGTTCCAGCGGTCGGCCGGCTTCGACGTCTTGCAGCATCGAGGTCTTGTGCTTGCCCACACCTTCCGCGCCGGCGATGCGCTTGTCGAGCGAGACCTTGAACCTGACACCGAGTTTCTCGGCGACTACCTGCGCTTCGCGCATCATGTTGGCGGCGAGTTCGCGCGTCAGCGGGAACTGGCAGATGTCGACCAGCGTGGCGTGCGTCAGCGCGCTGAGCGGGTTGAAGCTGAGGTTGCCCCACAGCTTGAGCCAGATCTCGGAGCGGATGTCGGTCGATACCGGCGCTTTGAAGCCGGCGCGGATCAGCGTTTGCGCCAGCATCTCCAGGCGCGGCGACTTGCTGCCGTCGAGTTCGCCCAAGGTGAAGCGGCTGCCTTCGATGACCTTGATCACGCCCGGCGCGGCCAGCTCGGAGGCCGGGTAGACCACGCTGCCGATAACGCGCTCGACTTCGATGTTGGCGGCGACGATGCCGCCGGGGTCCACCGATTCCACCGCATGGCCCTGCCAGGGGCCGGCCAGCTTGTGGAAGTACCACCAAGGGATGCCGTTCTGCATGGTCACCACGACCGTGTCTGGGCCGAACAGGGCGCGCATGTCGGGCAGCACGTCCTTGACTTGATGGGCCTTGAGCGTCAGCAATACCACGTCCTGCACTCCGGCCTCGGCCATGGTCGCGCCCCTGACGGACGCGGCATGATGCTCGCTGCCGTCCTCCTCGATCAGCTTCAGGCCGTTCGCCCGGATTGCGGCCAGATTCGGTCCGCGGGCGATGCAGGTAACGTCTTCCCCGGCCAGCGCGAGGCGGGCTCCGAGGTAGCCGCCGATGGCGCCGGCGCCGACGATGGCGATCTTCATAGTTGCCTCCCTATCCCAGGTGCGCCGAGGCTTCGCGCCGCCGCAGCATGTTCTTGAGGCCGCTCCACATGGGCACCAGCAGCAGGAAGATGGATACCGCCATCAGGCTGCCGACCAGCCAGTTGCCGAAGAAGATGCTGACCTCGCCCTGCGACAGCAGCATCGACTGGCGGAACGAGGATTCCGCCATGTCGCCCAGCACCAGCGCAAGCACCAGTGGCGCCATAGGGTAGCGCAGCTTCTTGAACAGGTAACCGAGCACGCCGAACACCAGCATCATGATCACGTCGAAAATCGAACTATGCACCGTATAGGCGCCGATGGCGCAGATGAAGATGATCACCGGCGCGATCACCGGGAAGGGGATGCGCAGGATGGCCGCCCACCAGGGCACGGTGGTCAGCACCACGAAGAGCCCGACCAGGTTGCCGAGATACATCGAGGCGATCAGGCCCCAGACGAAATCCTTTTGCTCGACGAACAGCAGGGGCCCCGGCTGCAGGCCCCAGATCAGCAGGCCGCCGAGCAGCACGGCGGCCGTCGGCGAACCCGGGATGCCGAGCGTCAGCATCGGCAGCAGGGCGCTGGTGCCGGCGGCATGCGCCGCGGTTTCCGGCGCCACCACGCCTTCGATGTTGCCGCGGCCGAAGGAGTCCTTGTCCTTGGCGGCGCGGCGCGCCATGCCATAGCCCATGAACGAGGCCGGCGTCGCGCCGCCCGGCGTGATGCCCATCCAGCAGCCGATCAGCGTCGAGCGGATGAAGGTGCGCCAGTACTGCAGCAGCTCCTTCCAGGTCTGCCAGACGATGCGGAAATTGATCTTCGCCGACTTGCCCTTGAAGGCGAGGCCTTCCTCCATGGTCAGCAGGATCTCGCCGATGCCGAACAGGCCGATCACGGCGATCAGGAAGTCGAAGCCCTTGAGCATTTCTGTGAAGCCGAAGGTCATGCGCAGCTGGCCGGTGACGGTGTCCATGCCGACAGCGGCGAGGGCGAATCCCAACATCATCGCGGCCAGCGTCTTCATCGGGGGGTCCTTGCTCATGCCGATGAAGCTGCAGAAGGTCAGCATCTGCACGGCAAAGAACTCCGGCGGGCCGAACTCGAGGGCGAACTTCGCCAGCAGCGGGGCAAGGAAGGTGATCGCCAGCACGGCGAAGAAGGCGCCGACGAAGGACGAGGTAAAGGCCGCCGTCAGTGCCTCGGCGGCGCGGCCCTGCTGCGCCAGCGGGAAGCCGTCGAAGGTGGTGGCCACCGACCAGGGTTCGCCCGGGATGTTGAACAGGATCGAGGTGATTGCCCCGCCAAACAGCGCGCCCCAGTAAATGCAGGAGAGCATGATGATGGCGCTGGTGGGGTTCATCGAGAAAGTCAGCGGTAGCAGGATGGCCACGCCGTTGGCGCCGCCGAGGCCGGGCAGAACGCCGATCAGGATGCCGAGCAGCAGGCCGAGCAGCATGAAGCCCAGGTTGGGCAGGGTCATCGCCACGGCGAAGCCCTGCATCAGGCTGTTGAGTTCATCCATGTTACGCCTCCACCGGGCCGCCCCAAGGAGGCGTAATGCCACTAAACCGGAAACCGCGAAGCGGTTGAACCTTGGTCACCCCTTTCCGTGGG
>CAJBYR010000010.1 GCA_903959855.1 uncultured beta proteobacterium | reverse complement strand
GGTCCAGACGATTCTCATGCCTATGCGGTTTTACGGGCGATCCTCGCATCCAGACGCGCCTTCAGCGTAGCCATCGCGTCCGCGTGCTCACGCAGGCCGGTCTCACCGGAATCCACTCGCCGCATGGTCGCAGTGACTTTACCGAACAGCCATTCGTCGTACCCTGGCTCCTTTTCCATGATGAGTTCCTGGATCAGCGTGCCGGCGGCGTCCTCGATCGAGATCATGATCCCTACCGGACGGTTGTTTTTCGTTACAACGACGGGTTCGCGCCTCGAGGCGTCAAGGAATTCGCCGAAGTGGTTCTTGGCCTCGCGGGCCGACATGACTTTCATGGATGCATCCTTTTGGTAACGCGAACATGTGTCCATTGTAGCTATTGTGCCCACAATTTCAAGGATCGCTTATCCTCACCCCACCAGAAACTCCTCCCGCTTCTTGCCCTTGGCCACCTCATCCGCCAGCCAGTGTGGCGGACGACCGCGGCCGGACCAGGTCTCGCCGGCGCCAGTTGCCTGCGAAACTCGAACCAGCCTTGATCCAGAATCGACTTGTCAAACCCGGCAGGATTCTGTCTTGACTATGGGATCCACTGCGGGGAGTCCGGCGCGCACGGCGAGGGCCCCTCTCGTAAGCCACCCAGCAGCGATCCCAAGTATTTATGGCACGAGTCGCGAGCCTCGGCACGCAGTTCTACTGTTGCATTGAGTGCCGTGAGCAAGTTGCCGATCGCCCGCTGACGCGACCAGGTTGCCCGCTCTCGATTTTCTGACCAGTTGCACTGGAAGGGTGGCCGGTTACCGTTGGGGTGAACGCGTTGCAGTTGCAACAGGCTGGTCCAGAACACCGACTGTTCGCTGTCGATTGAGGACTTATCCACCACGAGGTAGTAGTAGTCTGCCGCGCAGCCAAATAGTTTTACATGACTGGCCAGTTGCCCGAAATAGTTGTCCCACCCGCGAATTTGGACGTCCTGCGGGCGGATGCCTGTCACGGCATAGAACAGCCCTTCTTTCGACGACAGGTCATCCCTTCCCAGGCAGGAGGAAACCTTCAGGTTTATGGGTAACCAGACAGTATCGTCGTCGGACCGAATAAGGAAGTCGTACCAGTGCCTGGGCGAGGGTTCGACTTCAAACCGCAGGCCATTTTCAACGAACAGCGGGTGCCCGGCAGTGAATGCGCGCAGGGAGTCGCCGATGATCTTCTGGTTGATTGCGGAATCGGCTTGGTGGTTTCCTGTCGTGGTCAAGGTAATGATGCCCTGCTGGCGAGCCTGCTGCAGAAAGCTAACCAAAACATGATTGATTTCGTTTGCCGCGGGGGTTGTATCTACATTCGACATGCCATTCTCCTTGGAACAGTGGGTGCATCTGAATACATCTTTACGATCTAATATGAAGCGTATATGTATGTTAGCGAAAAATTTGCTCATGTCAATACATTTTGGATTCAATAAGAATGCAAAATATGTGCGTTGAGAATGGAGGAATCATGAAGGCAACGAAGATCGACCCTGAAAAGGAACCATCGCGGCAACAAGAAGGATCCCAGGATCGCGCTTTAAGCGCTCACGAAATTCTGGACTTCGTGCTACGGCATTCTTTTCAGTCCCTGCTAACACTCAGCAAGATTTCATCAATCAACCCTGGCAATTTGCGTGCAAGCCTGCTTGGCATTCGACCGGTACCCATTGAGCAGATGCGGCGGTTGTCAGCGGCTGTGGGGTTGCGGCTTCAAGTCGGAATGGACACAGAGTGGACGCTGTCGATTGAGCCAGTAACAGTCATCAACCTGAATGTTGCATTCGAGGAACTCGTCAGGCTCGCAAACCTGATCCAGTCCTTGAGCAACCAGCCGCCGATCTGGCGATTTCTGTCCGCGACTCGGGGGCGCGGCAAGGGAAGTTTCTGGACCGCCGTGGCGTTAATTCACACGGATGGTGATTTGCACTCATCTGACGGATTCGTTGCCGCACATATTGCGGATGTGCTTGATGAGAAATCGCAACAGCATGCATTAGCGGTGCTCTCCCCAAGAGCATCAATGCCGGTGCAAGCGATGACGTCGCTGGACAGTAGGTGGATACGTCTGCGGGCAGGCCTCTATACCACTCGTGAACTCGGCACTCTGTACAAGATTGGGGATCAGGCCGAGCCGACGGCCAAGGAGTGGGCTCAGATGCTCGGTGCGTGCGCAGATTATGGCCTGCGCCCTGCCGACGTAATGTCGCTCATGAAGGTGCAGTACGAGTCGCGAACCGATGGCCAATCGGACAAGGATAAGTGCCAGTAGGGGGAGCTGCGTACACTTTTCCCAAATTAATTTAGGGAACAGGGTCTCACGGCCGACCAACAATGAGAAATCACTTCGCTAGTAAGTCATTCAGCATTTAATCTGGCTCGTGGTGAAACTTGCTGGCTAGTTTTCTTCACTGTTTCTAATTGACTTCCGGCGTAGTGGGGCCGGTGGGTCATGCAGCTTCTCGTTCATGGTGACGGACGGCAGGTTTGTGTCGGCCTGATCGTCAGCGTTCTTACTCAAGATCGCGCGTATCGCCTGCTCTTCCTCGGCAGAAACCCATAGTGTTATTACCTTTTTGCCTGCCAAGCGCATGCGTTGCCTAAAGGCGGCTTGGCGAGATTTATTATCGATTGACATTCGTTACTTGTAACTAAGCGGTTTTCTGGTATTATTCGGTTGTTACTTGTAACGACGGCTAAACCTGATGACTGTCATTTCGAGCTCTCTGGGTCTTTGCGCATATGTCTTCACTGGATAAGACTTACAAAATTGAGGAGTCAGAGGACGTGCCGGCGCGCTTGCGGGCAGCGCAATACGTGCGGATGTCCACCGAACACCAGCAATACTCGACCCTCAACCAGTCGGACAAGATCCGCGAGTATGCCGAGCGGCGGGGCATCACGATTGTGCGCACCTATGCCGATGAAGGCAAGAGTGGGCTATCGATCAGTGGCCGTGCGGCATTGCAGCGCCTGATTGCCGATGTGGAAGTGGGCGAGGCCGATTTTAGCCTCATCCTCGTCTATGACGTCAGCCGCTGGGGGCGATTTCAGGACGCCGACGAATCCGCCTATTACGTTGCGGTCGAAGTTATGTTGCGCCCAACGCTAGCGAGGTAGTGCAGTTTGATTCCGCTGGTAATTGACACAACATAATTTTGAGACTGTGCTTGCAGGCCCATCACTCCGGAGTCCTGTCATGCTCGAAACCAT
>CAJBYR010000009.1 GCA_903959855.1 uncultured beta proteobacterium | reverse complement strand
TGGTTCACGGCGCGCCTGCAACGCGGGCGCGGCGAATTGCAGGTCGGCGAGGCGGTCGCCGTTCCCGGACCAGATGCTGCAACCGCGCTGACGATCGGGCATTCCGGATTGCGCCTGCTGCTGGTAGAAGATAACCCCATCAATCGGGAAGTCGCCCTCGAATTGCTGCACGCGGCGAACCTGGCCGCCGATATCGCCGTGGATGGCGTCGAGGCCGTGGACAAGGCGCGCGCCGCCCGCTATGACCTGATCCTGATGGATCTGCAGATGCCGCGCATGGACGGCATCGAGGCGACGCGCGCGATCCGCGCCCTGCCCGGCTACCGCGATACGCCCGTCCTGGCCATGACGGCTAACGCTTACAGCGAGGATCGCCGCAACTGCACCGACGTCGGAATGAACGACTTCGTTGCCAAACCGGTAAGCCCGGAGCAGCTCTACGCTGCCCTGAGCAAATGGCTGCCGGCAGCCACCGGGGTTGCGACTCCGGGCAGCGCACCGGCGCCGGCTTTGCATCCGCCACCGCCGGAGCAGGCGGATGCCGCCCCCCACCTGCCGGAAATTGAAGGGCTGGACACCGCCCGGGGCCTTTCGCTGTTGCGCGGAAACGTCGAAACCTACCGGCGCATGCTCGGCCTGTTCAGCCGCGGCCACGGTGACGATGCGGCCCGGATTGCTGCAGCCGGCAGCGCCGGCGATCGGGAAACCTTGCGCAGGATTGCCCACGCCCTCAAAGGGTCCGCCGGCTCGATCGGGGCGATGTCGCTGGCGGCGGCGGCGGCCGCTCTGGATGCGGCATTGCGCGCCAATGAAGCCGATGCCGTGACCGGGCCGCTGAGGCAGGCCCTGATCGCCGAGCTGAACACTCTGGTCGATGGCGTGAATCAGTGGCTGGCCTGAGCCAGGGCGCGTTCTCATTCAGGCGCCGCCTGCGGCATTGACCGGCGCCCGAGGCTCAAGGATACTCAAGGCCATTGCCTTGCATTCACCGTCATCGGAACCGCACCGACACGTGGCACCAAATTCTTCCCATCCGGCCGTTTTGCCCAAGGCTCCGGTTGCCGGCTCCGTCGCCAGCCTTTCGGAGGGCGCGATCCTGCTGCCGGATTTCGTCACCCGCGATGCCGAAGGCGTGCGCGTGGTGCCCGACGTTCCCGGCCGTGCAACGCAGATGCAGCGCTTCGTGGACCGCGTTTTTACATCGGGCGCCTATTTTGTCGGCCTGGACTACGATGCGCTTTCGTTGTTGCTCTACGGCGCCGAGGGGCGCGACGCGGGGGGCGGCAAGGTCCTGCGCATCGCCGACGGCATCGAGTTCTTCGATCCGGAGCGGCGGGATCTTTACAAGGCGCCGAAAAGCATGGAGAACGGCGCCCGGGTCGAATACCTTTTCGGCCCCGTCTGGCTGGAGCGCAGCGTCGACGTTCCCATTTTCGGCGAAACCGACGAACGCGGCCAGCCGCAGCTGACCGGGTATGAAAAGCAACTAAGGCAGACGCCGACGCGCCTGAACGTCGATGAGTTTGTCGCCGCCATGTGGCTGCATGGCGTGCGCAGTGGCATCGATCTCGCCGCAGTGCGCGTCGCCATCGATTCGGCCCAGGGCGAGCGCGTGGACATCGCGCGCCGCAGCGATCCACAGCCGGGAGCCGACGCCACCGTGCGCGAGCAGACCCAGGCGCTGCACCGCGATGATTCGCCTGCCATCCTGCCTAACGGCCGGATCGACCTCGGGCACTTCAAGAATCACTTCCCGCAGGTGGCCGAAGGCACGCGACTGCTGCAGAAGATGCCGCGCCGGCTTGGCTTGCCGGGGCGCGCGATCGATGGCAGCGTGCTTGAGCCCGATCTGCCACGCGATTTCGAGCTGGAAGACCTCGCCGGGCCCGGCACCCGTGTCGAGCGCAACGCCAAGGGCGAGTTTCTGGTGGCCGGGCGCGATGGCTTCCTCAACATCGACGCCAAGTCGCAACAGGTCTCGATCACCGAAAAGATCATCAATCGCGAAGGCGTCAGCCAGCGCACCACGGGCAACCTGATCCTGGTCGGCGACCACTACGAGGAGCACGGCGAAGTGCAGGAACACCGCACCGTCGAAGGCCGCAACATGAAGTTTCATGCCGACGTGTTCGGCATCGTGGTGTCCCATGGTGGCGAACTGCACCTGTGCGCCAACCTTGCCGGCGGTTCGGTGAAGAACCAGGGCGGCAAGGTGCAGATCGACGGCCGCGTTTCGCGCGCCTCAATCGAAGCCCGCGAAAGCGAGGTACAGGCGGCGTATGCCGAGAGCTCCAGCTTCGTCGTCGGCAAGCTGCGCCTGGGGCGCGCCATCGCCTGCGAGATCGTCGCGGAAGAAGTGGACATCGACGAGGCCATCGCCTGCAGCATTGCCGCGCGCCGCATCACGATCCGGCGTGCCGGATCGCGGCGCGATGCCGAGTGCCTGGTCAGCCTCTGCCTGCCTGACTTCAGTGCGCTGGACTTGCGCCGTGCCGAGGAAGCGAAGTTGGCCGGCGAATTGACCGCCAAGATCAGGGATCGCCAGGGCGGACTGGATGCCCTGCTGGCGACGCCGGAAGTCCGCGGCTATTTCACGGCGGAGAAGCGCATCCGCGCCGGCGGAGTTTCGCTGACTCCGGCCCAGGAAGCGCAATGGCGGCAGGCGACGCAGCGGCTGTCCCGCCCCTTGCAGGAAATCCAGCTCTTGCAGAAGCAGATCGAAACCTTGAATGCCACTCTGGAAGAGCATCAGTCGCAACTCGCCGCGCTCGATGCACAGCGCGAACAGGCCGATGCCGGCACGGCCTGCGACGTGCTGCAGGTAGCCGGAGGTGTCGCGGTGCAGACCATCGTCGTACCGCCCGAGCTGCCGGTGCTCGCCGATATCGAGATCAAGAGACTCCGCCATGTATTGCGCGACACCCGCCAGGTGAAGAGCCGCCTGTTCCATGGCGAAACGGGGCGCTTCAGCTGGACCCCGCCGTCCAAGAAGGGGGAATGAACCCGTGGCAAAACCCGCCTATAGCCTTATCTATGCCATCCTGATAACCCTTGGCCTGCTGGCCCTGATCCTGTTCAACCGCATGATCAGTTCGGATGAAGCCGCGCCTGCCGCGCAGGCCAGCCTGCAACGCAATGAGGCCACGGTGCGCGAGGCGCGCGAGGCGGTGGAAAGCACCGAAAAAGCGGCCCAGGCCGAGCCCGCGGAGAAGGGCGCCGAAAAGACTGCCGAGCCGGCTGCTGAAAAGCTTGCCGAGAAGGCGGATGCCCCGGCGGCGGCCGGCAAGGACGACGAGGAGCGCAAATGAGTGCCGCCATCGAGCGCCTGCTGGCGTATCAAATTGATGCGCGCCACACGCCGGGCGCCCTGGTGCATGTTGAACGCGATGGCAAGGTGCTGGCGCGCAACGTCGCCGGCCTGCTCGGGCCCGGCAGCCATGCCGCCATGCACGAGGACGCCCTGTTCCGCCTGGCCTCGCTGACCAAGCCCGTCGTCAGCCTCGCTGCCCTGATGCAGGTCGACGAGGGCCGGCTGGCGCTTGATGCGCCGATCGCCGACTACCTGCCGGTGCTGCGCGACCTGCGGCTGGGCAATGGCGTCGCGCCGTTGCGTGCGCCCACCTTGCGCGACCTGTTGCGCCACACCTCCGGCTTTGCCTATGAAACCGAGTTCCGCGAAGCCGCATTGCGCGAGGTCGCGCTGAAGAACGACATCGGCGCGCGCATGCCCTATGTCGATGCCGCGGATTTTCTGCACGGCCTGGCGGCGCGGCCACTCGCGGCGGAACCGGGGCGTGCCTTCCGCTACGGCTTTTCCACCGACGTGCTGGGTTTGATCGTGGCCGCGGTCGATGGCGTCTCGCTCGGCGAGAGTTTGCGGCGACGCATCTTCGTGCCGCTGGACATGAACGACACCGGCTTCGAGGTGCCGCCTTCCGCGCACGGACGGCTGGCCACGGCATTTGCCGGCGATACCGCCTGGCATGCGCGCGTTGCCGGCTACGGGCTGCGCCGCGAAGGCCGGCCCTGGATGGAATGCGGCGGCGCCGGCCTGGTATCCACGCTCGACGATTTCGCCCGCTTTGCCCGTGTGCTGGCCAACGGCGGCCGCCATCGCGACGGGCGCCTGATCCCGGAATCGCTGTTTGTGGAAATGAGCCGCAACCAGCTGCCCGAGGATGTCGACGGCCCGCTGGGCTTCACCGGTGCCGGCTTCGGTTTCGGCCTCGGGCTTGCCGTCCGGCTCGACTACGGCGCAGCGGCGATGCCCTGCGCGCCGGGCGAGCTCACCTGGTCGGGCATCAGCGGCACGGCGCTGTTCGTGCATCCGGGCGAACAGTGGTTCGCGCTGTGCTTCAGCAGCAACATGGCCTCGCGCATGATGGCGCGCATGGAGTTTCGCCGCGCCGTGGCGCAGGGCTAGCGCGCGATATCGTCCGCTCCTGCGGCGCCATAGACCATGAACATCCTGCGCCTGATCAAGATCCTGTTCCTGTTGCTGGCCGGCACGCTGGTCGTGCTTGCCCTCGGCCAGGGCCTGTTCCGCGCTACCCGGGGTGAAAAGAGCCTTCCCGTCGAGCCATCGCCGGCGAAGCCGCGCCAACATCTGATGGATCGCGCCGGTGTGATTCCGCCTCACGATTTGCCTCGCTTCGAGCAGTACATGGGCCATATCCTGCGCGAATCGGGCATCGACCTGCGCATCGCCTTTGTTTCCGGCACCGGCGGCAAATCGATCGAGCAGTTTGCCGCGGACATGATGGACCAGCTGCAGATCGGCGGGCGCGGCCAGCAGGAGCGCGGCACGCTGCTGCTCTACGACGTGTCCGGCAAGCGCCTGAAAGTGGAAGTCGGTTACGGGCTCGAAGCCTGGTTTCCGGATTCCTTCGTCAGCTACCTGGTCGAGGATCACGCGCGCATGCACTTTTCCTCGGGCGACCTGTCGCTGGGCCTGCGCCTGATGCTGCGCCTGCTGCAGCATCGCATCCGCGAAGCGGTGATCGGCAACGATTTCGACCCGCGGGTGCTGGAGCGGATGCGCCCGCTGACGCACCAGTCGGGCGGCGCCGGCGTCAGCAAGGTAGTTGGCCTGGGCGACGGCGCCAGTCCGCGCCCGGCCGCGGCCGCCGTCGACCCACGCACTTTTCCCGCCGGTGATACGCCGGCGGATGCCCACTCGACCTACCTCGCCTGGCTGTCGCGCTGGCCGCTGAGCCCCGATGTGGAACTATTCACGCCCGAATCGCGGCGTTACATCGCCGCGCTGCCGCTCAGTCCCGCCTATGCCGAATTCATCCTGATGGGCGAATACGGCAAGGCTTACCGCATCGTCGAAAAGGATGACCTGGCCCTGCTCTACTTTACGGGCACGCCGCTGGTCTCGCCGCATTTCCTGCGCCGCGCCGACGGGCGCTGGCAAATGGACATCGTCGCTGAAGTCGCCAACTCGCGCGAACATGTCGGCGGCGAATACACCTGGGCCTGGCGCGGCGAAGGCGATGCCTACACGGCTGCCTTCGGCGACCGCCTGACCATGATCAAGGGCTACAAGCGCATTGCCGACGGCGACAACCGTCCGCTGCGTATCCGCGGCAGCACGTGAGGCCCATTAACGCGTGGCGATCCGGCGCAGCTATACCAGCGCCGACTTCAAGGCCTCGCCCCGGTCGCAGCGCTCCCAGGAAAACTCGACATCGTCGCGGCCGAAGTGGCCGTAAGCCGCGGTCTGGCGGTAGATGGGCCGCGTCAGTTGCAGTGTCTCGATGATGGCGCTGGGCGTCAGGCGGAACACCTTGCGCACCGCCGCTTCCAGCCGCGCATCGTCGACGATGCCGGTGCCCTGGCTGTCCACCATCACCGAGACCGGTTCGGCCACGCCGATCGCATAGGCGATCTGGATCAGGCAGCGCCGCACCAGCCCCGCCGCGACCAGGTTCCTGGCGATGTAGCGCGCCATGTAGGCCGCCGAGCGGTCGACCTTGCTCGAATCCTTGCCGGAAAACGCGCCGCCACCGTGCGGGCAGGCGCCACCGTAGGTGTCGACGATGATCTTGCGCCCGGTGAGCCCGGTGTCGCCGTTGGGCCCGCCGATCTCGAAGGGGCCGGCGGGGTTCACCAGCACGTGGAAATCTTCTGTACGCAGGTCGAGCGGCAGCAGCGGGTCGATGATCTCGCGCGTCACTTCGCGCGCCACCCAGGCCGGGTCGAGGTCGCGCGCGATCTGGGTCGAGATCACCACGTTGTGCACGCCGGCCACGCGCTGGCCGTCGTAGCGCACCGTGACCTGGCTCTTGGCGTCGGGCCGCAGCCAGTCCATGGTG
>CAJBYR010000008.1 GCA_903959855.1 uncultured beta proteobacterium | reverse complement strand
TGAAGCTGACGCCGGATTCGGCGATCGCCTGCATCGAGTTCGCCAATGCGCTGGTCATGCTGTTCGGCGACAAGCGCATGGACGAGGCGATCGACCTCTACGAAAAGGCCGCCGCGGCGACCCCGGTCGAGGCCATGGAAAGGCTCGACGTCGAGCTGGCGAAGTCGGAACTCGAAGAGCAGTAGGTCTTACTTGCGAAAGCGCTTCGGTATCCGCCGCGCCGCTGCGGGCCCGGGAGTTATGTCTCTAGCGGAGCCGGAGCCGGTATCCCCTGCGGACGGCGCTGGTGACACGGCAACTGACGCTGGCGACTTCGCAGCGGCCCTGCGCCGCGCCGCTTTTCGCGGCGAATCTTCCGGTACACCGGTGACGCGGCGGCCGAACAGCTTTTCTTCGGACAGGATCGGATCGACCGGCTGGTCCCATTCCAGCATCAGCAGTGCCAGCAGCATTTTCTCGAACTCGGCGGCGAACAGCGGCGTGATGCTTTCCGGGTCGGGGATGAAATGGCGATCGCTGATCAGGCTGAACTGCACCGCGTCGTTGTAGCTGAGGATCGAGACGCCGACGCCGATGTTGCCCGACTGCGGCACCCAGAACATGCACTGATCCAGCCGGTTGCCGGCAAGGTACAGCGGCTGCTTCGGTCCCGGCACGTTGGTCATCACCGCGCTGGCCTTGGCCGCCAGCATGTCGAGGAACTGCTGCTGCACCAGCTTCGGCGCCAGGCCGACCGCGGCGAGCACGCCCAGGGTCAGCGGCGGTTGAAAGGAGTGCTTCAATTCATTCATGCGCTCGCGCACCAGGAACAGCCGCGCGAAGGGATTGGCCTCCCAGATCGGCAACGACAGCGTGACCAGGCCGAAGCGGTTGCCCAGCGTACCCTCGTCCCTGGCCGAGCGCAGGTTCACCGGCACCATCGCGCGCACTTCGACGCCGTCGACGGCTTCGCCCTTCTGCAGGAAATAGGCGCGAAAGGCACCGGCCACGGCCGACAGCAGCACGTCATTGACCGAACAGTCGAGCGCCTTGCCCAGCGCCTTGACTTCGGCCAGCGGCATCGGCTCGGCCCAGGCCACCCGCTTCACGGTGCCGGTGTGGCCCTTGAGGCTGGTCGGCGAATCGGGCGGCATTGCCAGCAGCTTGGCGAGTTCGGCCAGCAGGCCGATGCCGTATTGCCCGTAAGTCTGCATGCGGTCGGGATCCTGTGCCAGCGTCATGGCCTTGCTGCCCAGGTCGCTGCCGGCATGGAAGGCCGTGCCCAGGGCTTCGGCGAGGGTTTCAAGCAGGCCGCGCGAGGGCTCATCGGCTTCACAGTCATCGTCAACGAATGCCCGCGGCGGCTTTTGCGGCGGCGCGTCGGACGACGGGTCGGTGAGTGACAGCACTACGCCGACCAGGGCGATGCCATCGGCAATGCTGTGGTGGATGCGCACCACCATCGCCGAGCCGCCCTCGTAGTCCTCGATCAGGTCGAAGCGCCACAACGGCTTGCCTGCGTTCAGCGGCTGTACCGCGAGTTCGCTGGACAGCGCCTGCAGCGCGGCTTTGCCCGAGCCCTTCGGCAGCGCCCGGCGGCGCAGGTGGGCGTCGATGTCAAAGTCGGGGTCGTCTTCCCAAAAGGCGCCGCCGACTTCCTGGACCGCGCACTGGCGGAAGCGCCGGTAGCGACCGACCAGCCGTGCCGCGATGGTGTTGCGCAGGCGGGTGAAATCCATGCGCCGGGCAAAGACCATGATACCGAGGATCATCATCAGGTTCGTCGGCCGGTCCATGCGCAGCCAGGCCGTATCAACGGCGGACATTTTCTCGCGTCGCAACATTTAATGCTTCCTCAGATAGGGAGACATATCCCGCAAGGAGATACCGTCTCAGGTGCTTTGCCCGGAGACATATCCCACAAGGGGATACCGACTCCGATGCTTTGCCCGGAGACATATAATATTCGAAGCCCAATCCGGGCGATCATTCCTTGACGGTGACGACGACATGAGCAATCTCAAGAAGAAGTTCGAAGCGGCAGCGGCCGATTCCAAGAAGCTTCCCGAGCGGCCCTCCAATGACGTGCTGTTGCAGCTTTACGCGCTCTACAAGCAGGGCAGCGAGGGCGACGTCGAAGGCAAGCGCCCCGGCTTTACCGACATGGTCGGCCGCGCCAAGTATGACGCCTGGGCAGCGGTCAAGGGCACCGAGGCCGAGGACGCTATGCAGCAGTACATCGATCTGGTGAAATCGCTCAAGGACTGATTTTCATGGTTCGGGCGCGCGGCGTCGGCGTGTCGCCGTCCGCAAGGGATACTGTCTCCGGCTTTGCCGGAGACATAACTTTCAGGCCGGACCGAAATTCTCGTCGCAGAAGCG
>CAJBYR010000007.1 GCA_903959855.1 uncultured beta proteobacterium | reverse complement strand
AGTTCGGCGGCGAGGATGATGCAACCGCGCGCGGTCTTCACCAGTTCGTAGGTGAATTCGGGATGCATGTTGAGTGCCTGGTTCGACGGAATGGTCCAGGGCGTTGTGGTCCAGATCACCGTCCAGCAGTCGCCCTCGGGCAGCGCCGCAATGCCGAAGGCATGGGCCACACGCTGGCGCTCGCTGTCGGCCAGGCGGAAACCGACGTCGATCGCCGGCGACTTCTTGTCCTGGTATTCGACCTCGGCCTCGGCCAGCGCCGAACCGCAGTCGAAACACCAGTTCACCGGCTTCAAGCCCTTGAACAGGTAGCCGGTCTGGTACAGGTCGCCGACCGCGCGGATTTCGTCGGCCTCGTTGCGGAAGGCCATGGTCAGATAGGGATTGCCCCAGTCGCCGAGCACGCCGAGTCGGATGAAATCCTTCTTCTGCCGCTCGACTTGTTCGGCGGCGAAGCTGCGGCAAAGCTCGCGCGCCTTGTCCGCCGGCAGGTGCTTGCCGTGGGCCTTTTCGATCTGGTGTTCGATCGGCAGGCCGTGGCAGTCCCAGCCCGGCACATAGGGCGCGTCGAAGCCGGCCAGGGTCTTGGAACGGACGATGATGTCCTTGAGGATCTTGTTTACCGCATGGCCGATGTGGATGTCGCCATTGGCATAGGGCGGGCCGTCGTGCAGGACGAAGTGCGGACGCCCCTTGGCGGCGGCGCGGATCTTCTGGTACAGCTTCTGCTCCTGCCATTGCGCGATCCAGCCCGGCTCGCGTTTGGCGAGGTCGCCACGCATCGGGAAGGGCGTGTCGGGCATGTTGAGGGTTTTGCGATAGTCAGCCATGGGTCTTGCCGTCGTTGAGCTTGAAATAGGCGCGCACGTCAGCGACGTCGCGGGCGATCTGTACCTTCAACGCATCGAGGGATTCGAACTTGGCCTCGTTGCGCAGTTTGTGCATGAAGTTCACGTCGACGTGCTGGCCATAAATGTCGCGATCGAAGTCCAGCAGATGTACTTCCAGCACCGGCTTCAGGCCCTCGGCCACTGTGGGCCGCACGCCGATGTTGGCAGCGCCGGGCAGCGGCTTCGAATCGATGCCCGAAACGGTAACGGCGTACACACCGGACAGCGGCAAGCGCTTGCGGCGGACCTGGATGTTGGCGGTCGGAAAGCCGATGGTACGGCCGATCTTCTTGCCGTCCATGACACGCCCGGCTATGACAAAGGGACGCCCCAGCAGGCGCTCGGCACGCTCGATATCGCCGGCAGCAAGCGCCTCGCGCACCGCGGAACTGGAAACCCGCAGTCCACCGAAATCGACCGTGTGCATGGCCTCAACGACGAAACGATGCGCCTGGCCGGCCTGCTGCAGCAGGGCAAAATCGCCACCGCGCGCCTTGCCGAAGCGGAAGTCGTCGCCGATGATCAGGTGCCGCACCGAAAGTCCGCGAACAAGGATCTGCTCGATGAACTGGTCCGCGGTGAGCGCAGCCAGCTTGCGGTCGAAACGACAGACGTGGACGCGATCGACGCCGCATTCGGCAAGCAATTCGATCTTGTCGCGCAGGCTGGCCAGCCGCGCCGGCGCCTGGTCGGGCGCGAAGAGTTCGCGCGGATGCGGCTCGAAGGTCAACACGGTCGCCGGCAAGGCGAGTTCATGCGCCTTCGCCTTCAATTCTTCGAGCAAGGCGCGATGCCCAAGATGCACGCCATCGAAATTGCCGATGGTCAGTACCGTGGACGTCGTTGCCCGCTCGGGAACACCGCGAAAAACCTGCATGGGAAAGGGAAGCGAGGAAAGGCGCGGATTATATCAATCCAGCCGTGCCAGCCTGGACTTGGCAAGCGGCGGATTCTTGGCGAAATAGCGCCGGATACCCTTGAGGATGGCCTCGGCCATGCGCTCCTGGTAGGCCTCGTCGTTGAGACGCGCCTCTTCTTCCGGATTCGAGATGAAGGCGGTCTCGATCAGGATCGACGGGATGTCCGGCGCCTTGAGCACGGCAAAGCCGGCCTGCTCAACGTGGGCCTTGTGCAGGGTGTTGATGCGCCCCAGTTCGCCCAGCACGTCCTTGCCCAGCTTCAGGCTGTCGTTGATGGTCGCCGTCTGCGACAGGTCGAGCAGCGTCCGCGCCAGATAGGGATCTTTGACGCCGATGTTGACACCGCCGACCAGGTCGGCCGAGTTTTCCTTGTTGGCCAGCCAGCGCGCCGCTGAACTGGATGCGCCGGTTTCGGAAAGTACGAAGACGCTGGAACCGCGCGCCGTCGGCTTGATGAAGGCATCCGCATGGACCGAGACAAAAAGATCGGCCTGCACCTTTCGCGCCTTTTGCACTCGCTGATGCAAGGGGATGAAGTAGTCGCCGTCACGCGTCAGCACCGAACGCATGTTGGGCGTGGCATCGATCTTCTGCTTCAGGCGCCTGGCGACGGAAAGCGTCACATGTTTTTCGTAACTGCCGGCACGACCGATCGCACCCGGGTCCTCGCCGCCGTGTCCCGGATCAAGGACGATGGTCACCAGGCGTGCAATTTCGGGTTTCGGCTCGGTTTTGCCGCTTTCGGGTGGAGCCTTTTCGGCCGGCCTGGCCTCCCCGCCCAGCTTCGACTCGGGTTTGAGTCCGGGCTGATCGGATTTGTCCAGCAGCGCCATCAAGGGGTCGACAGGCTCGGCCGGAAACAGGTCCAGCACCAGGCGATGGCCGTATTCGCCCACCGGCTTCAATGCAAACACCTGGGGCTTCACCTCGCCCTTGAGCTCGATCACTACCCGCACCACACCCGGCTTGTTGCGTCCGGCGCGAATCAGCTTGATGTAGGGGTCGGCTTCGATGATCTTGGCGGGCAGGCTTTGCAACACATTGTTGAACTCGACGCCCTCGAGGTCGAGCACCAGCCGCTCGGGATCCTTGACCAGACTGTGTGAGTAACGGATCGCCTGGTCGTGCTCCAGGGTCACGCGGGTGTAGTCGCGCGCCGGCCAGACACGTACGGCCAGAATGCTGCTGATCGCCGTGGCACCGGCGCCGACTCTCGTGACCAGCAGCGTCAGGCTGGCGGCGGCATATTTGAGGATGTCACGCCGGCGAGGCATGTTTGTCCCCGTTCACTGCCAGCCGAAATGACGGCGACGCGTCCCTCCGGCGAGGCGCCGGGCGCCACGCGTAATTCGATATGGATATCTGCCGCGGGCACATACGGCACGGCTTTGTCCGGCCATTCGACCAGACAGATTCCTGCTGCTGAAAAATATTCGTCGAGCCCGGCATCGAGATATTCTTCTGCTTGATTGAATCTATAGAAATCAAAGTGATAGAAGTTTAATCCAGAAACCACGTGAACTTCAACCAAAGTATAGGTCGGGCTCTTTACCGGCCCGGTTTCGCCGGCGGCGCGCAACAGACCGCGCACCAGCGTGGTCTTGCCGGCCCCGAGGTCGCCGTCCAGCCAGACCACCATGCCGGGCCGCAACAGCGCCGCCAGGCGCGCACCCAGAGCGCTTGTTGCTGCTTCGTCGGCGAGGGCTAACGTAAGATGTTCGGCATGCATGAACGTGGCGACATGGATCAAAGGGCGACGGCGCAACTGAAGGACGACATCCGCTGCTGGGGGCGCGAACTGGGCTTCGACGCCATCGGCTTTGCCGGCATCGACCTCGGCACGGCAGAAGCCGGGCTCGCCGCCTGGCTTGCGGCGGGCTGCCACGGCGAGATGGATTATATGGCCGCGCACCGCAGTGGCACCGGCTACAAGCGCGCGCGCCCCGCCGAGCTGGTGCCGGGAACGCTGAGCATCATCACAGCGCGTCTGAATTACCGCAGTGCCAGCGCCGACTCTCAGGCAACGCTGGCCGATCCTGAATCCGCATTCGTTTCGCGCTACGCCGTCGGGCGCGATTATCACAAGCTGCTGCGAAGTCGTTTGCAGCAGCTTGCGGATCGCATCGAGCGGGAAATCGGGGCTTTCGGCTACCGCGTGTTCACGGATTCCGCACCGGTCATGGAGGCTGAGCTCGCCGCCAACAGCGGCCTCGGCTGGCGCGGCAAACATAGCTTGCTGCTCGACCGCGAGGCGGGATCGTATTTTTTTCTGGGCGAAATTTTCGTCGATCTGGCGCTGCCTGCCGACCACCCGGTCACTGACCACTGCGGCAATTGCAGCGCCTGCATCGACGCCTGTCCGACGGCGGCAATCACCGAACCGTACCGGCTCGACGCGCGCCTGTGCGTTTCCTACCTCACGATCGAGTTGAAAAGTGCCATCCCGGAGGCACTGCGGCCGGCACTGGGCAACCGTATCTATGGTTGCGACGACTGCCAGCTCGCCTGTCCCTGGAATCGATTCGCGCCACTGACGCGCGAAGCCGACTTTGCACCGCGCCACGGACTGGATCAGGGAAGCCTGGTCGATTTGTTCGCCTGGACGGAAACCGAATTCAATGAGCGGCTCGCCGGTTCGGCGATTCGCCGCATCGGGCATGAGCGCTGGCTGCGCAATATCGCCGTGGCCCTGGGCAACGCCCCCGCCAGCAGGGAAGTTGTCGCGGCACTACAACGGCGAAGCGACCATGCTTCGCCGTTGGTTCGCGAGCATGTCGCCTGGGCACTGGCGCAGCACGCTGAACAACCGCTTTCTGCCTAGCGCGCTACCGGCCTTGCCGGGTCCGCGCACCACTCGCTCCAGGAACCGGGATACAGCTTCGACCCGGTGAGCCCGGCAACTTCCATGGCGAGAAGATTGTGGCAGGCGGTGACGCCTGATCCGCACTGCTGGACAACCTCGGCCGGTACACGGCCACCCAGCAAGGCATCGAACTCGGCACGCAGTTCGGTTGCGGGCTTGAAGAAGCAGCCGGCATCGTCGAGGTTCTCGAAATAAAAGCGGTTGATCGCCCCGGGGATATGTCCGCCGACCGGATCGAGGGTTTCGTTTTCGCCGCGAAAGCGTTCCGGGCTGCGCGCGTCGAGAATCAACCGGGATTCCGCCTTCATATCACCAAGCACCTGCGCCGTACTCACCGTCAGATCGCGCGGACGCGCGATGAAATTTCGCGGCGTTACCACCGGCACCGGTTCCTCCAGCGATCGCTTGCTGCGCTTCCACCCCGCCAGACCGCCATCGAGCACCGCCACGCTATCGTGCCCGAGCCAGCGCAACATCCACCAAAGACGGGAGGCGAAGATGCCCCCTTCGTTGTCGTAGGCGACAACCTGCACCGTCGCATCGACACCGCATTCCGACATGCGGCGCGCGAATGCATCGATCTCGGGCAAGGGGTGACGGCCATTGCTACCCGTCCTGGCGCCGGAAAGGTCGTCGTCCAGATGCAGAAACAGGGCTCCCGGAATATGGCCCTTGGCGTACGCCTGCCGACCATATTCCGTATTCTTCAAGTCATGCCGGCAATCGAAAAGGCGCCACTCGGGATGAGAGGCGACATCGTCAACGCTTACGAGCAAGGCTTTGGACGGCGAACTCATTCGTCCACTTCCGCAAGCCAGGCACGCGCTTCGGCCTGGTCTTCGAACACAGTCAGGTCGGCATTCACAAAGAGCTGGGATAACCAGGCACTCCACGCCACCCACTGGCTGTTGGTGATCACCGCAATGCGCCTGAAGTCTCCGGCATGCGCCTGCGAGAAGCGGATTTCCTCCCAGGCGACGTCCAGGGTGAAGTCGGCCATTTCGCGCAGATCGACCAGCAGATCCACCGGCCCGGAAAACTTGATCTCGTAAAGGACGAGTTCCTCGAACTCCTTGAAATCCGCCAAGGTGAATTCGCCGAGGACGGCGAACTCGACAAGATGTGCCTGATGCTGTGTCGTGATCATGATGGTTCTCCTTTGCCCCCAGAATAATCGGCGGAGCTCCAAAAGACAATGTGAATGCGCGCGAAGACACGGCGAATTCAGCAATCAAAAAGCCCGCGATGTGCGGGCTCTCTCCGGCAATAGGAGTATCGGGTTGCCGGTATTACTTCTTTGCCTTCTTGCCCGCCACCGCCTGCTTGAAACCGGAACCGGCGCTGAACTTCGGTACGGTGGTTGCCGGGATCTTGAGGCTGGCCCCGGTCTTCGGGTTTTTGCCGGTGCGTGCGGCGCGCTTGGCCGACTTGAAGGTGCCGAACCCCACCAGGGTCACGGTGTCGCCCTTCGAAACCGCCTTGACCACGGCGGCAATGATTCCATCCAGCGCCTTGCCCGCGGCCGCCTTGCTGATGTCGACTGCGTTAGCGGCGATTTCGATCAGTTCTGCTTTATTCATTCCTTGTATTCCTCCGGTTACTTGCGGGCAGTCCGCACGAGAAATATTCTAAACGGCCCCCGAACAGAGCCTGCAAGAAACTTATGCACACCAGGGCCGGGATGTTGCGATGATGCCGCCCCCCAGGCAAACCCTGGATTCATAGAGTACGAGAGACTGTCCTGGTGTCACCGCCCACTGCGGCGCCGCAAACACGACCTCGCATTCGTCCGCGGAAACGCGCTCGACCTGGCAGGCCGCATCGGGCTGGCGGTAACGCGTCTTCGACGCATACACCCAATGTGTGTGGGGGGCGCGGCCCGACACCCAGGACAGGTCCTGGGCGACCAGGCTCGCCGACTGCAATGCCGGATGATCATGCCCCTGCACCACATACAGAACATTCGCCGCCATGTCCTTCGCCGCTGCAAACCAGGGCTCCTCCGGCGCGCCACGCACGCCGCCGATGCCAAGGCCCTCGCGCTGCCCCAACGTGTAATACATTAAGCCCTGATGGCTGCCGACGACACGATCGCTGCCATGGACGCGGATTTCACCCGGCTGGCGCGGCAGGTAACGGGCCAGGAAATCGCGGAAGGGGCGTTCGCCGATGAAACAAATGCCGGTCGAATCCTTGCGCGCGTGGTTGGGCAGTCCAGCCTCCTCGGCAATGCGCCGCACATCTCGCTTGTAAAGCTTGCCCACGGGAAACAAGGTCTTCGCCAGCTGCGCCTGATTCAGCCGGTGCAGAAAATAGCTCTGGTCCTTGGTGCCATCCTCGGCCTTCAGCAACTGCCATTCACCGAGAAATTCGCGCACCTGGGCATAGTGCCCGGTAGCAATCTTGTCCGCGCCCAGCGCCATGGCGTGATCAAGGAAGGCCTTGAACTTGATCTCCGAATTGCACAGCACATCGGGGTTCGGCGTGCGCCCGGCCTCGTACTCGCGCAGAAAGTCGGCAAACACGCGCTCCCGATACTCGGCGGAGAAATTCACCGCCTCGAACTCGATGCCGATCACATCGGCGGCGGCGGCGGCGGCAATCAGATCCTCACGCGTCGAGCAGTACTCTTCATTGTCATCGTCTTCCCAGTTCTTCATGAACAGGCCGACGACCTCGTAGCCCTCGCGCTTGAGCAGCAGGGCCGCAACGGAAGAGTCGACCCCGCCCGAAAGTCCGACGATGATTTTTCCCTTGGACATGGTTCAGCCGTAGTGGGTTATCAGTTCGAGCGGATAGCGCCGCCCGGCGAGGTAGTCCGCGACGCATTGCCAGATCAGCGGGCTGCGGTGGCGGTCGGTGCTGGCGCGAATCTCCTCCGGTGTCATCCACACTGCCCGAACGATGCCGGCATCGAGCTTCCGCTCCGAATGGTGCTGGCCAAGCTCGCCACAAAAGGCGAAGCGCAGGTAGGTGACGTCACCCTGAGGCCGCGGCCATTGATAGACGCCGACCAGGGCGGTGGGCCTGAAGCTCCAGGCGGTTTCCTCCAGGGCTTCCCGAGCGCAGGCCGCGACCAGCGACTCGCCCTGGTCAAGGTGTCCGGCCGGCTGGTTGAAGCGCAAGCCGTCGTCGGTCTCTTCCTCGACCAGCAGAAACCGGCCCTCGCGTTCGATCAGCGCGGCCACGGTGACATTGGGTTTCCAGGCACGATGTTCCATCCGCACATTCTAGGGCGTGTTCACAATCATGCGACGGTGGATGATTGTGAACACGCCCTAGCGCCTGCTAAAATCTACCTTCCAATCAACGCATAGCTGGAGATCCCCATGTCCATGGCCGACCGTGACGGCTTCATCTGGTACGACGGCAAGCTCGTGCCCTGGCGCGAAGCGACTACCCACGTGCTGACCCATTCGCTGCACTATGGCCTCGCGGTGTTCGAAGGCGTACGCGCCTACAAGACGGATGCCGGCACGGCGATCTTCCGGCTCAAGGAACACACCGACCGCCTGTTCAATTCGGCGCACATCTATCGCATGCCCATGCCTTACGACAAGGCGACCCTGATCGAAGCGCACAAGGAAGTCGTGCGCAGCAACAAGCTCGAATCCTGCTACCTGCGGCCCATAGCCTTTTACGGCTCCGAGAAGATGGGCGTCAGCCCGCGCGGCGCGGCGACCCACGTCTCGATTGCCGCCTGGCCCTGGGGCGCCTATCTCGGCGAAGAAGGCCTGGAGAAGGGCATACGCGTCAAGACCTCGAGTTTCACGCGCCACCATGTCAATGTCTCGATGTGCCGCGCCAAGTACGCCGGTACCTACGCGAATTCGATCCTGGCCAACATGGAAGCCACCGACGACGGCTACGACGAGGCCCTGCTGCTCGACGTGGACGGCTTCGTTGCAGAAGGCGCCGGCGAGAACCTGTTCGTCATCAAGGATGGGCAGATTTACGAGCCCGAGATCGCCTCGGCACTGATGGGCATTACCCGTAATACGGTGATCACGCTGGCCAAGGAGCTCGGCTACAGCGTAACTTCGAAGCGCCTGACGCGTGACGACATCTACATCGCCGACGAGGCCTTCTTCACCGGCACCGCTGCCGAGGTCACGCCGATTCGCGAACTCGACAACCGCACGATCGGCGCCGGCATCCGCGGCCCGATCACGGCAAAAATACAGAGCCTGTTCTTCGACGTGGTCAACGGCAAAGTGCCGGCCCATGCCGACTGGCTCAGCATCGTTTGATTCTTGAGGAAGCCCGCCATGTCCACAGTTGACGAAACCAAGCGCCAGATCGATGTCACCGCCCATGACCTGCCGCTGGCCTGCCCGCGTCCCGGCGCCCCGCTCTGGGCGCGCCACCCCAAGGTCTATATCGACCTGCTGAAGGGCGCGAACGGTGAGGCGGCCTGCCCGTATTGCGGCACGCAATATCGCTTCACGGGCGAGCGGCCCAAGGGCCATCACTAGGGCGCGGCAGCCCATCGTTTCTCCGGCGGTGAATATACTGGTCGTCGCCCCGTCCTGGATCGGCGACACGATCATCGCCCAGCCGCTGCTCAGCCTCATCAAGCAGCACAATCCGGCGGCACGGATCGAGGTCTTCGCCGCCGATTGGTGTGCGCCGCTTCTGGCGCGCATGGCCGAGGTCGATGCAGTCGTCGCCAACCCCTTCGGCCACGGTGCATTCAGTTTCTCCGCGCGTCGCAGCCTCGGTCGCCGTCTCGCCGGCGCCGACTATGACGCGGCCTACGTCCTGCCGAACTCCTGGAAATCCGCGCTGGTACCGTTCTTCGCCGGCATCCCGCGGCGCATCGGCTATCAGGGCGAGGCGCGCTATCTGCTGCTCAATGAGCGCCACACGCTCGACAAGGCTGCCCTCCCCTTGCAGGTTCAGCGCTACGCGGCACTTGCCGGGCCCCTGCCCGCGGTTTTGCCGCCGCCCCACCTGAGCTCCACGCCCGTGCAGCAGCGCAATGCGCGGTTGGCGCTCGGTTTGCCGGCCGACGCCGCACCGGCTGTTTTCTGTCCCGGCGCGGAATATGGCCCGGCCAAGCGCTGGCCGCCCAAACATTTTGCCGCCCTGGCGCAACTCGTCGCCAGCCCGGCCAGTCCTGCCTGGCTGATCGGCTCCGCCAAGGACCATGCCGTCGGCGCGGAAATTGAAGCGCTGGCCGAAGGTAGCGCAATCAATCTTTGCGGACGAAGTTCATTGGAGCAGGCGATCGACCTCATCGCTTCGGCGCGCTGCGTGGTCAGCAATGATTCGGGGCTGATGCACGTCGCTGCCGCACTCGACAAGCCGCTGGTGGCCTTGTACGGTTCTTCCTCTCCCGCCTACACGCCACCGCTGTCGCCGCGTGCCAAAATCCTCACCCTCAATCTCGACTGCAGCCCCTGCTTCAAGCGCGAGTGCCCGCTGGGTCATTTCGACTGCATGAACGGCCTCGCGCCACGGCAGGTGGCTGATGCCATGCACATCTGAACAATGCCCAGCCAGAAGATCTTCGCCACGCCGCAGGATGCCGAGGCCGCCTTCTATGAGGCCCTGGAACGCTGCGACGCCGACTCCATGATGACGGTCTGGGCCGAAGACGAGGAAGTCACCTGTATCCACCCCGGTGGACCGCGCCTGGTCGGCTACGCGACGATACGTGACGCCTGGCGCAACATCTTCGCCCACGGCATGCGCCTCAGGCTGCGTCTGTCGCAGGCCACCACGGTCAGTACGCCCTTCGCCGTGGTCAGCACCGTGCTCGAATATTTTTCGACGGCGGACGACCAGGCCATCAGCGCCCCGGTGGTCGCCACCAACGTCTACGTGCGCAGCGTGGCAGGTTGGCGCATGGTGGCGCACCACGCCTCGGCGGTGCCCCCGACCAGCATCAGCGACGATTCGCGCATCCTGCATTGAACCCATCGAACTACCGGGCGCCGGCGTGGCTTCCCGGAAGCCACGCCCAGACGATCTGGCCCTTGCTGATCAAAGGACCGCTGCCGGCCTACCGGCGAGAACGCTGGGAGACACCCGACGGTGATTTTGTCGATCTGGACTGGGTCGATGGCAAGCCGGGGGCGCCCTGCCTTGCGCTGTTCCATGGCTTGGAAGGCAGTTCGCGCAGCCACTACGCGCGCCGGTTGATGCGCGCCGCAGGCAAGCAGGGCTGGCATGGCGTGGTGATCCACTTCCGCGGTTGCTCCGGCGAAGCCAACCGCCTGGCACGCGCCTACCACTCCGGAGATTCGGCGGAAATCGACTGGATCCTGCGCCGCCTGAAGGCGGCGGGACATCCCCTGCTGTTCGCCGCCGGGGTCTCGCTGGGCGGCAACGCGCTGCTGAAATGGGCCGCCGAACTGGGAGACACGCCGGATAGCCCGGTCCATGCCATTGCCGCCGTCAGCGTCCCGCTCGACCTCGCCGCCGCCAACGAAGCGCTATCCACAGGCTTCAACCTCGTCTATGCGCGCCACTTCCTGCGCACCCTGATTCCGGCCGCCCAGGCCAAGCACCAACGCTTCCCGGGGCACTTTAACCTGCGCCGCGCGCTGGCTTCCCGGACCCTGCGCGACTTCGACGACGCGGTGACCGCGCCGCTGCACGGCTTTGCCGGGGCGGACGACTACTACGCGCGCAGCAGCTCCGGCCCGCTGCTCGGTGCCATCCGCCTGCCGACACTACTGCTGCACGCGCTCAACGACCCCTTTCTGCCACCCGCCGCCCTGCCCCGGCCCGAGCAATTGCCAGCGGCGGTAAGGCTGGAACTGCTGGCGCAGGGCGGGCACGTCGGCTTCGTACATGGCACACCGCCAGGCCAACTGGACTGGATGCCGGCACGGGTCATCGCACATTTCGTCGGGAACCTTCCCGACGCAACCCGCGTGCGATAATCCGGCACCTCCCGATCAAGTCGAACGTCATGCAAACACCGGCACCCGAAATCTTCAAGGCCTATGACATACGCGGCATCGTCCGCAGCACGCTGACCGCCAACGTAGTGCGTCAGATCGGCCTTGCGCTGGGTAGCGAAGCCGTGGCGCGCGGGGTCAAGGCGATTGCCGTCGGGCGTGATGGACGCCTATCCGGCCCGGAGCTGGCCGGGGCACTGGCCTCCGGCATCACCCATACCGGCGTCGACGTGATCGACATCGGCCGCGTGCCGACGCCGATGAGCTACTTTGCCGCCCACGAACTGGGCACCGACAGCTGCGTTTCGGTAACCGGCAGCCACAATCCGCCCGAGTACAACGGGCTGAAGATGGTCCTCGCCGGGCAGACGCTGTATGGCGACATGATCCAGGACTTGCGTCGCCGTATCGCCGGCGCCGACTTCTGCGAGGGCCGCGGCGTGGTGCGCCACGCCAGCGTTCGCCAGAGCTACATCGACCGCATCGTCGGCGACGTCAAGCTGGCGCGACCAATGAAGATCGTCATCGATTGCGGCAACGGCGTTGCCGGCAGTGTCGCGCCAGAACTGTTCCGCCGCATGGGCTGCACGGTGACCCAGTTGTTCTGCGAGGTCGACGGTAATTTCCCAAACCACCACCCCGATCCTTCCAAGCCGGAGAACCTCGAAGACCTCCGGCGCGCGCTGCGTGACGGCGATGCCGAACTCGGCCTGGCCTTCGACGGTGACGGCGACCGCCTCGGCGTGGTCACCAAAGATGGCGAAATCATCTATCCCGACCGGCAGTTGATGCTGTTTGCCGCCGACGTCCTGACGCGCAATCCCGGTGCCCAGATCATTTACGACGTCAAGTGCTCGCGCTGGGTCGCCGAGTCGGTCCGCTTCCAGGGCGGCGAGCCCCTGATGTGGAACACCGGCCACGCGCTGATCAAGACCAAGCTCAGGGAAACCGGTGCCCCGCTGGCCGGCGAAATGAGCGGCCACATGTTCTTCAAGGAACGCTGGTACGGCTTCGACGACGGCCTCTACGCCGGTGCGCGTCTGCTCGAAATCGTTTCGCGCTGGGCCGACGCCGGCTGGCCGCT
>CAJBYR010000006.1 GCA_903959855.1 uncultured beta proteobacterium | reverse complement strand
CGCTCTCCGGCACCAAGATCCGCAAGGTGGTGCTGCCGCGCTTTGACGACGAAGGCGAGCTGCTCAAGTTCCTGATGCGCGAGAACGTCCCCGGAAGCTTTCCCTACACCGCCGGGGTGTTCGCCTTCAAGCGCGAGAACGAAGACCCGACGCGCATGTTCGCCGGCGAGGGCGATGCCTTCCGCACCAACAAGCGCTTCCTGAAAGTTTCCGAAGGCATGCCGGCCAAGCGCCTGTCCACCGCGTTTGATTCGGTGACGCTCTACGGCTGCGACCCCGATCCTCGTCCGGACATCTACGGCAAGATCGGCAACTCCGGCGTCTCGATCGCCACGCTCGACGACCTGAAAGTGCTGTATTCGGGCTTCGACCTGTGCGATCCGGCGACCTCGGTGTCGATGACCATCAACGGCCCGGCGCCGATGATCCTGGCCATGTTCCTTAATGCCGCGATCGACCAGCAGCTTGGCAAGTTCGTCAGCGACAACGGCCGCCAGCCGACCGAGGACGAAGCCGAGAAAATCCGCGAATGGACGCTCTCGTCCGTGCGCGGCACGGTGCAGGCCGACATCCTCAAGGAAGACCAGGGCCAGAACACCTGCATCTTCAGCACCGAGTTCGCGCTGAAGATGATGGGCGACATCGCCGAGTTCTTCGTCCACAACCAGATCCGCAACTTCTACTCGGTGTCGATCTCGGGCTACCACATCGCCGAAGCCGGGGCCAACCCGATCAGCCAGCTTGCCTTCACCCTGGCCAACGGCTTCACCTATGTCGAGACCTACCTCGCGCGCGGCATGCACATCGATGACTTCGCGCCGAATCTCAGCTTCTTCTTCAGCAACGGCATGGACCCGGAATACTCGGTGATCGGCCGAGTCGCGCGCCGCATCTGGGCCGTGGCGATGAAGAACAAGTACGGCGCCAACGAGCGTTCGCAGAAGTTGAAGTACCACATCCAGACGTCCGGCCGCAGCTTGCACGCCCAGGAGATGGACTTCAACGACATCCGCACCACGCTGCAGGCGCTGATCGCGATCTACGACAACTGCAACTCGCTGCACACCAATGCCTACGACGAGGCCATCACCACGCCGACAGAGGAAAGCGTGCGTCGCGCCATGGCCATCCAGCTCGTCATCAACCGCGAGTGGGGCGTGGCCAAGAACGAGAACCCGAACCAGGGCGCCTTCCTCATGGAGGAACTGACCGACCTGGTCGAGGAAGCCGTGCTCAAGGAATTCGAAGCCATCGCCAGCCGCGGCGGCGTGCTCGGCGCCATGGAAACCGGCTACCAGCGCGGCAAGATCCAGGAAGAGTCGATGCACTACGAACACAAGAAGCACGACGGCTCCTACCCCATCATCGGCGTCAATACCTTCCTCAATCCCAAGGGATCGGGCGTGGCCAGCGAGATCGAACTGGCGCGCTCCACCGACGACGAGAAGCAGTCGCAACTTGCCCGGCTCGCCGATTTCCAGAAGCGCAACGCGGGGCAGGCCGAAGCCTGCCTGGCCAAACTGCGCCAGGCCGTGATCGATAACGACAACGTCTTCGCCGTGATGATGGAGGCCGTGCGCCACTGCTCGCTGGGGCAGATCTCCAATGCGCTTTACCTGGTCGGCGGGCAGTACCGGCGCAGTATGTAACCGTCCCCAAAGCGTCGACGCTGGCGGAGACTCGAAACGTGCGCAGATCAAGGCGATGAACGCAGAGTCAGGTGCGGATTCGTCGGTCGCCGGGCAGCGCTGCGACAGCTGCGGTGCGCGGGTCGCGGAGATGGTCACCGCGTGCCCCTTCTGCGGGGCGCGGCGGTTGAACCTCGTCAGCCTGGAGGAGGAAACCAGGGTCTTCCTTGAAGCGCTGGAAGTCCGGCTCTTGGCGGCCCTGAGCGATCAGCCGGATGGCTTGATAGCGCCGTCGCTTTTCATCTTTGTTGTCGCGGGGCCGGCGTGCTATCTGCTGCTCGACAGTCATACCGATCTCGGAATACTTGCGCGCATCGGGCTGGCGGTGCTTGCCTGCTTTGTTGCGTTGGTGATGTTCGGCAGGGCGCTCTCGCTGCGCGACGATCGCGCGCAGGCGCAGGTCTGGCGCGAACTGGTGTCGCCTGCCGTCCGTCGCTATATCGAACGCAAGGGCTTCAGCGACGCGGAGTTCCTGTCCCAGGTCAGTCGTTTGCTCGGCGAGGCATCGCAGCTGCGCAAGATGTTGCTGCTGCGCCTGTGATTCGCCGGAACATTGATGTCAGCGCAACCGGCGGCCGATCCCGCGATCAGGGGGAACCCGCCCCGGCGGATTTCTGCAACCATCGCAGCATGACCCTGCAAAGCGCATCCGGCTCCACTGGCTTGCCGATGTGATCATTCATGCCGGCGGCGAGGCAGGCGGTCCGATCCTCGTCAAAGGCATTGGCCGTCAGGGCCAGGATCGGGATGTCCGCCATGCCGGGCAGCTGCCGGATCGCTCGGGTTGCTTCCATCCCTCCCATCACCGGCATCTGCACGTCCATCAGGATCATCGCGTAGCCGCCCTGACGGGCCTTTCCCAAGGCTTCCTGTCCATCGTGGGCGAGGTCGGCCGAAAGGCCGGCTTGCTGCAGCAGGAACTCCAGCACCTCGAGGTTCACGGGTTCGTCTTCCACCACCAGTATCCGGGTGCCGGCAAACTGTCGCCGCAGTTCTTCCAGCGGCGGTTCGGCGGCTTGAGGTGCCCCGGACGGCGCATCGCCCTTCGCCCGCCCGAGTCGGGCAGTCGCCCAGAAGGTGCTGCCGCGTCCCGGCTCGCTGACCACCCCGGCGTCGCCACCCATCAGGCGTGCGATCCGCCTGGAGATGATGAGACCCAGACCGGTGCCGCCGTACTTGCGGGTCGTCGAGCCATCGGCCTGGGTGAAGGCGTGGAACAGCCGCCCCTGCTGCTCGGGGCTGAGTCCGATGCCCCGATCCGTGACCTCGATCTTCAGCAGGACGCTGAGGCTATCATCCTCGACAGGAAACGCATGTACCGTGATTTCGCCCGCGTCGGAGAACTTGATGGCATTGCCGGTGAAGTTGAGCAGGATCTGGCGCAGACGCATGGCGTCGCCGCACAACAGTTCTGGCAGACCCGGATTGACCTGCCACGACAGACCCAGACCTTTGGCTTCGGCCGCCTCCTTCTCCATGTGCATGACTTCGGCAATGGTTTCCGCAAGCGAGAAGTCCCTTTCCTCCAGTGTCAGCCGGTCGGATTCGATTTTGGAGATATCGAGGATGTCGTTGATGACGGAAAGCAGGTGATTCGCCGACCCCTGACTCTTCTTGAGCCAGTCGATCTGCTGCGGATCGGTGGCTCGGCGCATTGCCAGCTCGGTCATGCCCAGGATGCCGTTCATCGGCGTGCGCAGTTCGTGGCTCATGTTGGCAAGGAAGGCGGTCTTGGCGCGGCTGGCGGCTTCGGCCTCGTCACGCGCCTTCGACAGCTCGGAAGTGCGCGACAGGACGAGTTTCTCGAGGTGATGGCGGTGCGTTTCGAGCTCGGCATCGGCTTGCTTCTGTCCGGTTACATCGACCATGATGCCGCGCAACCAGCGCGGGACCCCGTCCTCCGCCACCACGGTAACGATGTCGCGCAGCCATACCGTGCGGCCATCCCTGGCAATGAACCGGTAGACGAAGTCATGCGCCTCGATTCGCCGGGTACATGACAGGCAATATTCTGGCGCCCAGACCGCGTCATCCGGATGCAGGTGCGCCACCCAGAAGCCAGGGATGAGCCAGTCGTCGGTGGCGAAGCCCAGGATGGCCTCCGCTTTCTTGCTGACAAAGGTGAATTCGAAAGTGCTTGCATCGGCTTCCCAGACGATCCCGTCGGTGGTGTTGACCAGGTCGCTGAATCGCTGCACGGACGCCTTGAGGGCGCCCTCCGCATGCTTGCGTCCGGTGATGTCGCGCACAAAGACGCAAAACAATTCCTCCGCCGCCTGGTACGTGGCACTGACCTCGACATCCCAGATTGATCCATCCTTCCGGCGGTGCCGGGATTCGAACAAGTCGTGGCCGGACTCGATGAGCTTGCGCATGTGCATTTCGGTTTCGGCGGCGGATTCCTGCGCTTCGAGATTGGAGACGGACATCCCGAGCAGTTCTTCGCGGCTGTAGCCGGACTGTTGGCAGTAGGTTGCGTTGATGTCGAGCAGGCGGCCTTGGCTGTCGATTTGCCAGAAGCCATCCAGCGAAGTTTCGAGAATGCTACGCAGGATCTCATCGCGCTCGTGCAACGTGGCATCGCGCTGCGCCAGTTTGTCCAGCATGCGATTGAACCCGCCGATCAGCTCACCGACCTCGTCCTCACGGGCGATAGGCAGGGCTTGCACGGGCTGTCCCGATGCGGCCAGCCTGCCCAGGCGTTGGGCGGTGTCGAGCATCGGCGCGAGTTGGCGGCGCAGCATCCACCAGGTCAGGCCACCCGCCAGCAGGGTGAGAAGCGTCGTGGCAAGAAGCATGCGTCGCTGCAGGTCGCGAATCGGCGCAAAGGCTTCCTCCGTGGGCATGATGCTCGCCACATACCAGTTCGCCACGGGGATGCCTTTGGCCGAAGCCAGCACTTCGACGCCACGGGGATTGACGAAGACCTGCGTGCCCTCGAAGCCCTCGATAAAGCGGTCGAGAATCGGACTGACCCCTGCGGCTGGAAGCGCTTCCATGATCCGCGCCTTGTCGGTGGCGGAGATGATCAATCGCGACTTCGCTGCGACAAGCAGATAGCCGCCAGTCTTGCCAACCTGGCTTCGCGAAATCTTGTCCAGATAACTCGGTGAGCGCAGGTTGGTCAGCCCGGCAAAAGCGCCGATCACATTGCCCTGGGCATCGCGGATCGGTACGGCCATGCCGATCATCGGCGCCTGCAGCTTCTTGTCCGTAACCGGTCTTCCGACACTCGAACTGCCCTCCTTCAGGGCTGCCGCCACGGTATCGAGCTCCATCTGCTTGAGGCCGATGCGATCCATCCCCGGACGGCTGTCTGCGATCACGGTTCCGTCCGCACGGTAGATCAGGCCGCCACCGCTGAACAGCTTGTGGAGGATCAGGCGCTCGGCAAGGAATCGCTGCAGGCCGGCGGGGTTTTCCAGCATCGTCGGGGTAATGGTTGTGGCCACCGATTGCAGCCACAAAATGCGATCCATCAAATCCCGTTCGATATCGTCGGCAACCATCGACGCCGTGGAGAATTGCTGATCGCCCAGCAGGCGCTCCATGTCCGAGCGCAACATCCGGCTGACGTAGGACGAAAGCAACCAGATGCTGACCACGAATATGGACAGCATGACCAGCGTGACCCTGGTCTTGATCGAGTGCCTTGCCAACAGCGGGAAAGTCATTCGGGCGCCTTCCGTGAGATGCGTCGCTCCTTGCAGTGTGTCGAGACCGTCTCCCTTGCACTTGCCGGCGGCCCGAGATCGGCCGTGCGGCAGATGCAGAAAAGTCGATCATTCACTTTGCGCCCATTCTGGAGTCGCGAGTTGGCCGCCTATTGATCTGGATCAACAGCTTAAGTATGTCCTGCCGGAGATTCGCTAGCCTCCCCGATCAGTCGGAAGCGATGCCCGGCTTTCTGTCAGGATTGCGCAACCCTCAGGCCGCCATCGCGCACAAGGGGATAAGCATTTCCTCTCGCGACAAGCCCCCATGCACGCCAAGCATCGGCAGAGGCTTTTCGTCGGCTTCGTGGTCGACCACGGTCCAGTCGTCTTTCATCGCCAGAACGAAGTCACCCAGCCGCCGGTCCAGCTGCGCGCTGTTTGGCCCCGGGCCCAGCCATTGCTCGTCGAGCAGGCGTTCCCGCGACCAGGCCTCCATGCGTCCTGCAAAGACCGTCGCGACGTATTCCTCGAAGTCCGCGCGCACCCCGGGCTTGAGATAGCTGTAGGCGAAGCGTCGTTCGCCGCAAAGCGGGCGCAGCAGCATGTCGCGGAAGGCCACATGATCATCGAGGTGGATCTGCCGATCGCTGGGTGAGTCCAGAAAACCGTGGTCGGCGGTGACCAGCACCAGCGTATCACTACCCCGCATTTCATCGACGAAGGCTTCGAGCCGGGACTCGAACTGGTGAAAACAGCCGACGGCCGCCGGGCTGTCGACCCCGGCGCCGTGAGCGGTGTGGTCGAAGTCCGGCCAGTAGGCATAGACAAACTTCGGCGGGCCCGTCTCATGACAGATGCGCCGCAGGGTGCCGAAGAAATCATGGCGTCGGCGGCAGAAGGGCAGCCGTTCGAGTAGCGATCGCTCGTCCGGGTAATACGGATGCAGCGTGGCGCCGTTGGCATGAAGGCGCGAAAAAGTCGATTCGGCGATCCGTGCCGGCGATACGACATGGGAGGGGCGCCCCAGGCGCTGATAGATCTTCGGGTAGCCGAACAGGGTATTGGCGTCGATGGGGGCCTCGCCATTGACCAGGGCCAGGCCGTGGGTGGTCAGTGGCAGCACCGCCGTGATGGCGTCGATCTCCTGAAGATAGACGTGCCAGCCCGTCAGACCATGCGCCGCCGGCGGCAGGCCCGTCATCACGGTTGGAATGGCGCAGGCCGTCGTGGTCGGGCAGACCGAGCTGAGCGTCGCCAGCTGGTGGCGATGCAGAAAGCCTCCCGGGCGGGTGCGGGCGATGAAATCCCCGCCAACACCATCGGCCAGGATCAGCACCAGGTTGCGTGCCCTCTGCCAGTCGGAGCAATCGACGCCGGCCAGCGGCGGATAGGCGGGGCAGTCGTTGCCGCAGGCCAGAGAAATGCTGCTCATCAGGTTCAGCAGGCCGCCGCCGTCGTAGCTTGGCCGCCAGAAGCCGTTCTGCTCGGAAAACATGTTGGCCTGCGATGGATCGCGCATTGCCGTCCGGGCCGGATCAGGCCGCGGTGGTCCCCGGGTTGTCGCCCGATTCAGCCTCGTCGGCCTCCCAGTACAGACCCACATAGCACCGGACCGCGCCGCTCCGGTCGCGGGCGGCAAGTATCGTCACCCATTGCTGGCGGACATCGCCCGACTTGGTGCGGTTGCTGACCTGGCCCGTCCATTGCCCGCTGGCAAGGAGGCGCGCCCACATCTCGGCGTAGAAGGCATCATCATGCGCCTCGGAGCGCAGCAGGGCCGTGGTCTTGCCCACCACGTCCTCGGGTTCGTAGCCGGAAAGCCGCGTGAAAGCCGGATTGATGGAGAGTATCCGCCCGCCGGCGTCGGTAATCAGGATGCCTTCCTTCATGCTGGCGAAGGCGCGTGCGGTCTGGCGCAGCCGGTCGATTGACAAGGTCAGTTCATTGCGCGAGCGGCGCAGGTCCTCGACCAGGCGAACAAAGGAAACCGATAGCTGGCCGAGTTCGCCGGGCTGCGCTGCCGGTAGTTCGAGGGTCTTGCGCGGATCGGCGCGCAAGCCGTCGATGGTCGCCTGAAACGCGCGCAGCGGCTGCACGACCGTGCGCAGGATGAACCAGATCAGTATGCCGAGCAGCGTCAGCCAGAGCCCGGCCTTGAACAGGCGCAGTCGGGCGTCGCGCCAATACTCGGCTTCGAGATCATCGATATAGATGCCGGAACCGACGACCCATCCCCAGGGCTCGAAGCGTTTGACATAGGACAGCTTCGGGTAGAGCTTTTCCGTGACACCACCCGCGGCGATCGGTTTGGGCCAGTCGTAGGTAACGAAACCGTCGCCGGTGGTGGCGATGGCCTGGTTCATGGCGACGAACAGATTGCGTCCCGCCAGCGGCTGGTAGTTGCCCTGCTGTCCGCTGCGCATCGAGGTGCCACGGTCGAAGCGGGCATCCGTGAGCGGCTGGCCTTCAAGTGCGGGTACGGTCGGGTGCATCACCATGGCCGGCACCGGCTGCGACAGATCATGGATCCAGAAATACTCGAGCGATCCGTAGTGCAACTGCCGCACCGCCTCGGCGGCCTGCCGGCGGGCACCTTCCTGGCTCAGGCGGCCATCGCGGGCGGCGCGCTCGTAGGACTGCAGCGCGGTATGCGCGACTTCGACCAGATGCCGCAACTGGGCTTCCTTCTCGACATGCAGGCGCTGGTTGACCAGGGCCATTTCGGTGAGATTGTCGGCAACGCCGACCAGGCTGAAAACGCCGATCAGCAGCCACAGTTTGGTGGCGATATGGAGGCGCTGGAGGAAATTGAGCATGGCTGGCGAAAGGAACAAGACCGTGGAGGTCGGGGCGCGGCGGATGGTACACGGTTTCGCTCGCCCGCTTGAAGTGGGCGGGCTTGTCCCTGTTCCCGCCAAAGGGACGTGGTCGCTCCTCGACAAATTCAGTCGTGAAAGCTAGCGCGGGATAAAATTGACACAGACGAACCACAGATCAAGGGAGCGACAAATGGCAATCAAAACAGTAGGTATCATCGGCGCCGGCACCATGGGCAACGGCATTGCGCAGGCCTGCGCGGTGGTGGGCATTCCGGCGGTGATGCTGGACATCAACGACGCGGCGGTGCAAAAGGGCGTGGCGACGATCTCGGGCAGCCTTGACCGCCTGGTCAAGAAGGAAAAGATGACGGCCGAGCAGAAGGCGGCGGCGATGGCCCTGGTCAAGCCGACCACTGCGATGGCCGATTTTGGCGATGTCGATATCGTGATCGAGGCGGCGACCGAGAACCTCGGTCTCAAGCTCAAGATCCTCAAGGACGTTGAAGCGGCGATCGGTGCCGACACCATCATCGCCAGCAATACCTCGTCGATTTCGATCACCCAGCTTGCGGCCGCGACCGGTCGTGCCGGCAAGTTCATCGGCATGCACTTCTTCAATCCGGTGCCGATGATGGCGTTGGTCGAACTGATCCGCGGCCTGCAGACCAGCGACGAGACGCACGTGGCGGTCGAAACCCTGGCCAAGGCACTGGGCAAGTCGCCGATCACGGTGAAGAATAATCCGGGCTTCGTGGTCAATCGCATCCTCTGCCCGATGATCAATGAGGCGATCTTCGTGCTGGCCGAGGGCCTGGCTTCGCCCGAGGAGATCGACGCCGGCATGAAGCTGGGCTGCAACCACCCGATCGGGCCGCTGGCCCTGGCCGACATGATCGGCCTCGATACCATGCTGGCGGTGATGAACGTCTTCTACGAGGGGTTTAACGACTCAAAGTATCGCCCGGCACCGCTGCTGAAGGAGATGGTTGCGGCGGGCTACCTTGGGCGCAAGACCGGACGCGGCTTTTACAAATACTGAAAGTCATGTCTCCGGCTGAGCCGAAGACAGTATCCCTTGCGGACGGCGCTGGTAAGGCCTCTACGCAGCAGGGCGGTCGAGCAAAGTACGCTCGCCGCGCCGCTGTGGATGACGCCACGGCGGCGCGGCGCCGTTTTTCTTTTTGGTACCGGATTCAGCCGGCGAAGCGGCGCAGGCCGTCGAGATCGAGTACGGTGACGCCGCCGTACTTGGCGACGAGGAAACCGGACTTCTCCAGGGTTTGCATGCTGCGATTGACGCGCTGGCGCGAAACGCCGGCGAGGTAGCCGATCTCTTCCTGCGAAATCGCGATGCGCGATTCGATGCCCGGCTGCAGCACCGGATGAAACAGGGCGGCGATGGCACGGGCGACGCGCGCATCGACGTCGGCCAGGCGTTCCGATTCGAGCAGGCCGATGAAGAGCCCGAGGCGCTCGTTGATCTGGTTGATGATGAAGCGGTTGAAGGGAATGCTTTGATCAAGCAGCCAGTGGAAAGTCTCGCGCCTCATGCAGGCGACATGGGAATCGCGCAGGGCGATGACGTCGTAGCGCCTCGGCTCGGATTTCAGCATCGAGCCCTCGCCGAACCAGCCGCCGGCGGCAATGCCGGTATAACTGGCAGTCTTGCCCGAGGCCCAGTCGCTGGACATCTTGGCCAGGCCATCGATCACGCCGAACCAGTAGTCGACCGGTTCGCCCTTGCGGCAGACGAAGCCGCCGGCTTCGACGAAGCGCTCGCAAGTGCCTTCGCAGGCACGGGCGAAATCCTTGGCGGACAGCGAAGGCGCCCAACTTGTGCGCCGCAGCATGCCCTGGATCGATATCGTTGAATTTTGACAATTGTCAGGCACGCGACAATTATAGGCAGCTGTTTGCCTTAGACTCAATATTTGCTGCGGAACAAACGCGATAAAAGAGCGAGTCCGCAAGGCGAATGCTGGAGGAGAAAAACGCATGTCTGTATCCCAATCGGGGCCGGCTTCGGGCCAGCTCGATACGTTTCCGCGACTGCTGCTGAATCACGCGCTGGTGCGCGGCGATCGTCCGGCGACGCGCGAAAAAACCTGGGTATCTGGCAGACCTGGAACTGGAGTCAGGTTGCCGAAGAGGTGCGCGCGATGGCCTGCGGGCTGGCCGAGCTCGGCTTCAAGCGCGGTGACAACCTGGCCATCATCGGCGACAACCGGCCGCGCCTCTATTGGGCGATGTGCGCGGCGCAGATGCTGGGCGGCGTGCCGGTGCCGATGTATCAGGATGCCGTGGCTGCCGAAATGACTTTCGTGCTGACCGACGGCGAGATCCGTTTCGCCATCGTCGAAGACCAGGAGCAGGTCGACAAACTGCTCGAGATCAAGGACCAGTGCCCAAGCCTGGCGCACATCCTCTACGATGATCCGCGCGGCATGCGCCACTACACCCAGACCTTCCTCCAGGGCCTGGACGAAATCATCGCCATGGGCAAGATCCACGACAAGAACCAGCCTGACTTCATCCGCGGCGAAATCGCCATGGGTCGCAAGGAAGATGTCGCGGTGATGCTCTACACGTCCGGCACCACGGGCAAGCCCAAGGGGGTGTGCCAGACGCACGAAACCTTCATTGCCGCCGCACAGAGCGGGGTGGGTTTCGATCACCTGACGGACCGGGAAGACATCCTCTCCTACCTGCCCATGGCCTGGGTCGGCGACCACCTGTTCTCCTACGCCCAGGCGCTGGTGGCCGGCTTCACCATCAACTGCCCCGAGTCGGGCGACACGGTGCTGACCGACCTGCGCGAGATCGGGCCGACCTATTACTTCGCTCCGCCGCGCGTGTTCGAGAATCTGCTGACCACGGTGATGATCCGCATGGAGGATGCCGGCGCCATTAAGCGCAGCATGTTCCATTACTTCATGGCCGTGGCCAAGCGCTGCGGTGCGGACATCCTCGACGGCAAGTCGACGGTTTCCACGGCGGATCGCCTGCTCTACGCCCTGGGCGACCTGATTATCTACGGCCCGTTGCGCAACGTGCTCGGCATGAGCCGTGTCCGCGTTGCCTATACGGCCGGTGCCGCCATTGGCCCCGACCTGTTCCGCTTTTATCGCTCGATCGGGGTCAATCTCAAGCAGTTGTATGGCGCGACCGAAACCTGCGCCGCGGTGTGCCTGCAACCGGATCGCGAAATCAAGTTCGACAGCGTCGGCAAGCCGGCGCCGGGTGTCGAGGTCAAGATTTCGGACGGCGGCGAGGTGCTGGTGCGCGGCAAGCTGCTGCTCAAGGAATATTACAAGCGGCCGGATGCGACGGCTGAGGTGATCGATGCCGAAGGCTGGTTCCATACGGGCGATGCCGGCTTCTTCGACGAGGATGGACACCTGAAGATCATCGATCGCGCCAAGGACGTCGGCAAGCTTTCCAACGCGGCGATATTTGCGCCGAACTACATCGAGAACAAGCTCAAGTTCTTCCCGCACGTCAAGGAAGCGGTCTGCTTCGGTCACGACCGCGACATGGTCTGCGCCTTCATCAATATCGACATGGGCGCGGTCGGCAATTGGGCCGAGCGGCGTGGGCTGCCGTATTCCGGCTACACCGATCTGGCTGCCAAGCCGGAAGTCCTGGAGCTGATTCGTGAGTGCGTCGAGCAGGTCAATGTCGATCTGTCGCACGATGCGATGGTTGCCGAGACGCAGATCCACCGCTTCCTGGTGCTGCACAAGGAACTCGACCCGGATGACGACGAACTCACGCGCACGCGCAAGGTGCGGCGCGGCTTCGTCGCCGAAAAATATGCCGTGCTGATCGACGCCCTGTATTCCGGCAAGACCTCGCAGTTCATCGAAACCCAGGTCAAGTTCGAGGACGGCCGCACCGGCAAGGTCGCGGCCGACCTGGCGATCCTCGAAGTCAAAACCTTTCCGACGATAAAGAAGGCTGCCTGATGAGCGGAAGAAAATTTGGCGAGGTCATTCTCGACCTCAAGAACATCAGCCTCAGCTTCGGCGGCGTCAAGGCCTTGCAGGACATATCCTTCAATGTCCTGGAACATGAGGTCCGCGCCATCATCGGCCCCAACGGCGCGGGCAAGAGCTCGATGCTGAACGTGATCAACGGCGTCTACCGGCCGCAGCAGGGCGACATCATCCTGCGCGGCGAGCACCACGCCAACATGGATTCGTATGGCGCAGCCAAGGCCGGACTGGCGCGCACCTTCCAGAACATCGCGTTGTTCAAGGGCATGTCGGTGCTGGACAACATCATGACCGGGCGCAACCTGAAGATGAAGGCCAACATGCTGCAGCAGGCCATCTGGTTCGGTCCGGCGATGCGTGAGGAACTGGAGCACCGTGCCAAGGTCGAGGAGATCATCGACTTCCTCGAAATCCAGCACATCCGCAAGACTCCGGTCGGCCGCCTGCCCTACGGCCTGCAAAAGCGCGTCGACCTGGCACGCGCCCTTGCCATGGAGCCGCAGATACTGCTGCTCGACGAACCGATGGCCGGCATGAACGTTGAGGAGAAGCAGGACATGTGCCGCTTCATCCTCGATGTCAATGACCAGTTCGGCACCACCATCGTGCTGATCGAGCACGACATGGGCGTGGTGATGGACATCTCCGATCGCGTCGTGGTGCTTGATTACGGCAAGAAGATCGGCGACGGCACGCCCGACGAGGTTCGCGCCAATCCTGACGTCATCAGCGCCTATCTCGGCGCCAGTCACTGAGGAACCTGAACCATGGCTTTTTTTCTTGAAACCCTCCTCGGCGGCCTGATGAGCGGAATGCTGTATTCGCTGGTGGCGCTGGGCTTCGTGCTGATCTTCAAGGCCTCCGGCGTCTTCAATTTCGCCCAGGGCGCGATGGTGCTGTTCGCCGCCCTGGCCATGGCGCGCTTCTCCGAATGGATTCCCGCCTGGCTGGGCATTGAGAGCCTGTTCGTCGCCAACGTGCTGGCATTCGCCGTCGCCGTAGTGATCATGTTCATCGTGGCCTGGCTGATCGAGCGGCTGGCGCTGCGTCATCTGGTCAACCAGGAAGGCGCGACACTGCTGATGGCCACGCTGGGCATCGCCTACGTGCTTGACGGCATCGGTCAGACCATCTTCGGCAGCGCCATCTACAAGATCGACGTCGGCATGCCCAAGGAGCCGGT
>CAJBYR010000005.1 GCA_903959855.1 uncultured beta proteobacterium | reverse complement strand
GTTACCCGGACCTGCGCGGCTTCGGCCGGCGCGCGATGAGCCTCACGCCCGCAGAGTTGGAAAACCAGGTAGCGGCGCAGATCGGGGCGCTATCCGCCGTGGCGGCCCTCGAGGGAATGCGGGTCACCCATGTCAAACCACATGGCGCCCTGAACAATCAGGCCTGCGTCGACCGAACGCTGGCCGACACCATCTGCGCGTCGATTCGGGCCGTCGATCCCGCGCTGATCCTGCTCGCGCCGGCAGCGTCCGAACTGGTAACTGCCGGGCGCAGCGCCGGCCTCGCAGTGGTCGAAGAGATCTTCGCCGATCGCGCCTACCTGCCGGATGGCCAGTTGGTGCCGCGCTCGCGGCCCGACGCGATGATCCACGGGGCCGACGCCTGCCTCGCGCACGTCCGTGCCATGCTTGACGCCGGCGCCCTGATCGCCATCGACGGCACGCGCATCACGACACCCATCGGCAGCATCTGTGTCCACGGCGACAACCCCGGCGCCGTGGCTGTGGCGCGTGCGCTGCGCGCAGGCCTGCTGGCAGCCGGGCTGCACCTCGCCACACTGCCGGAGCTTGCCGGGGGCTGACGGTTACAATCGTGGCATGAGTACTCCCTTGCTGCGCGCCGTCGAACTGCGCGCCCTCGAAACCCGCTACGCCGATTCTCAGCCGCCATTGATGGAGCGTGCGGGCCGCGCGGCCGCAGATTTCGTCCACCAACACTTCGGACGAGGTCGCGTGCTGGTGTTTGCCGGACCCGGCAACAATGGCGGCGATGGTTTTGTGATGGCGCGCGAACTGGCCCGCTCGGGCGTTTCGGTCAGCGTCGTTTTCGATGGCGACCCGGCACGCTTGCCGGTCGATGCCAACAAGGCATACGCATCTTGCCGTGCCACCAGCGCCGACTTTTGCCGCGAGGTACCGCCCGGGACATTCTCATTGGTGGTCGACGCGCTGTTCGGCATCGGCCTGGCCCGGCCCATCGCGGGCGCCTATGCCGAACTGATCGCGCGGATCAACGCCTTTGCCGGGCCGGTAATGGCCCTCGACATTCCCAGCGGCCTTGACGGCGACACCGGGCGGGTGCTGGGCTGCGCCGTTCGCGCTACGCACACCCTCAGCTTCATCGGCGGCAAGCCGGGGCTGTACACCCTTGACGGCCCCGATCATTGCGGCGAAGTCACGGTCGCCGATCTTGACCTGGCGCTCGATGGCATGCCCGGCGCACTGCTGTCCACCCGTGATTTCCGCGACAGTCTGAGGCCGCGCCAGCGCAACAGCCACAAGGGCAGCTATGGTTCGCTGGCGGTGATCGGCGGTGCCGACGGCATGACGGGCGCCGCACTGCTCGCCGCACGTGCCGGCCTGCAGCTTGGCGCCGGACGTGTGTTTGTCGGCCTGCTGTCGCCCCTGCCGGTCGATCCGGTCCAGCCGGAACTGATGCTGCGTCCGGCAGAGAATGCACTGGCAAACTGCACGGCGCTGGTGATCGGCCCCGGCCTCGGCGATTCCAGGGATGCGTGCGAGTTGATTCGCCGTGCCGCCAGCGCCGACTTTCCCGCATTGTTCGACGCCGACGCACTCAACCTTGTGGCCACCCACCCGGTGCTGGCGATGACACTCTCCCGCCGCCGCGCACCGACCCTGCTCACGCCCCATCCCACCGAAGCCGCGCGCCTGCTGGCCACCACCACGGATGCGGTACAGGCGGATCGCATCGCCGCCGCGCTTGCACTTGCTGGTCGCTTCCAGGCCCATGTCGCGCTCAAGGGTTGCGGCACCGTGGTTGCCTTCCCCGATGGCCGCTGGCGCGTCAATGCCACGGGTAACCCCGGCCTCGCATCCAGCGGAACCGGGGACGTACTGTCCGGCATGACCGGTGCGCTGCTCGCCCAGGGCTGGGGCGCAGCAGAAGCGCTGTGCGGCGCCGTCCACCTGCACGGCATGGCCGCCGATCTGCTCGCCGCCAGCGGCGACGGCCCGATCGGCCTGACCGCCGGCGAACTGATCCCTGCCGCACGCAGCACGCTCAATCGACTGATCGCTGCGAATGCCTGACCGGCACAAGGTCGGCCTCGCGGTGCTGCTGATGATCGGCGCGACGCTGTGTTTTGCGGCGCTCGATGCGACCTCCAAGTACCTGTCGCGCACCTACCCGATCCCGATGATGGTCTGGGGCCGCTACACCTTCCATTGCCTGATGATGGTGATCTTTCTTGCGCCGTCGATGCGCCTGCAGTTGATCGCCACGACACGTCCGCGCGCGCAAATCCTGCGCGCCCTGATGCTGGTGGGCACCACCGGATTTTCCATGGTCGGCTTTTCGCTGATGCCGCTGGCGGAAAGCACCGCCTTCCTCTTCGTCACGCCGCTGGTCGTAGTCATCCTTTCGCACTGGCTGCTCAAGGAATCGATCACGCTCAGCCATTGGATAGCGGTAGTCGCAGGATTTGGCGGGGCACTGCTGATCGCCCGGCCCGGCGGCGCGCTGAGCACGGAAGGCATTGTCTGGATGTCGCTGGCGGCGGCCTGTTACGCGATTTACCAGATACAGACGCGACAACTTTCGCCCACCGAAAACACGCTGACCATGCTGTTCTATACCGCGCTGGTCGGCACAGTATCGATGACGCTGGCGGCGCCGCTTTACTGGGGCGGCCCGACGCCAACCTGGATCGACGCCGCGCTGATCGCATCGCTCGGCATCTACGGCGGCACCGGCCACCTGATGCTGACGCGCGCCTTCCGCTATGCCGCGGCCTCCTTCCTCTCACCCTTCCTCTATGGCCAACTGATCTGGGCCGGACTGCTGGGCTGGGTCTTTTACGATCACTTGCCCGACCTGCTTTCGATCGGCGGCATGGTGGTAATCGCCGGCAGCAGCCTGTCCATTGCGCTGGGAGAACGCTTGCGCCGCAGCGCCTGATGCAGTAAAAGTAAGCGCACCGCCGCGGCGCCAAACGGGAGGTCGTCCATGTTGCACAAGCTCGACAGCATCGTTCCGCAGCGCTACCACGCCTGGGCGGCCTGCATCATCCTCACCGCCGCCTGCCTGGGCCTGGTCGCCGTGTCGACGCTCTGGCTTTGGCCCGGCCTGGTCTTCGGTGCCCTGGCCCTGGTCGGTCTCATCGACTTCCTCCAGCCGCGCCAGGCTATCCGCCGCAACTACCCGGTGCTGGCACATTTCCGCTTTTTCTTTGAATACATCCGCCCCGAGATCCGCCAGTATTTCATCGAGGCCGACTCCGACGAGTTGCCCTTCTCGCGCGCCCAGCGTTCCATCATCTACCAGCGCTCGAAGCAGGCGCTGGACAAGCGCCCCTTCGGCACCCAGCTCAATCTTTACGAACCCCACTACGAATGGATCAACCATTCGATCGCGCCGGTTCACATCGAGGACCATGACTTTCGCATCGATGTCGGCGGCCCGGGCTGCGACAAACCATACTCGGCCAGCGTCTTCAACATTTCCGCGATGAGCTTCGGCGCGCTGTCGGCCAATGCCATCCTTGCCTTGAATGAAGGCGCCCGACGCGGGCATTTCTTCCACGATACCGGTGAGGGTTCGATATCCCGCTATCACCGGCAGAATGGCGGCGACCTGGTATGGGAAATCGGCAGCGGCTACTTCGGCTGCCGCGATGCGAACGGCAAGTTCGACGGCTCGCGCTTTGCCGAGAATGCCGCCATCGATCAGGTCAGGATGATCGAAATCAAGCTCTCCCAAGGCGCCAAACCCGGCCATGGCGGCGTCCTTCCGGGCGCCAAGGTGACGCCGGAAATCGCCGAGGCACGCGGCGTGCCGGTAGGCACGGATTGCATCTCGCCGGCGCGACACGCAGCGTTCTCGACGCCGATCGAACTGCTGGAGTTCATTGCCCGCCTGCGCGAGTTGTCCGGCGGCAAGCCGGTCGGATTCAAGCTTGCCATCGGACATCCCTGGGAATGGTTTGCGATCGTCAAAGCCATGCTGAAAACCGGGATTGCACCCGACTTCATCGTGGTCGATGGCGGCGAGGGCGGCACCGGCGCAGCACCGCTGGAATTCACCGATCATGTCGGCGCACCTCTGCGCGAGGGCCTGATGCTGGTGCACAACACCCTGGTCGGCGTCAACCTGCGACAGCAGATCTGCATCGGGTCCTCGGGCAAGATCGTCACCGCCTTCGACATGGCGCGCACCATCGCCACCGGCGCCGACTGGTGCAACTCGGCACGCGGCTTCATGTTCGCCCTGGGCTGCCTGCAGGCTCAGACCTGCCACACGGGGCACTGTCCGACCGGCGTAACCACCCAGGATCCCGTCCGGATGCGCGCACTGGATGTCACCGACAAGTCGGCCCGGGTACACCAGTTCCACCGCAACACGCTGATCGCGCTCAAGGAGATGCTGGGGGCGGCCGGCCTCAGCCATCCACGGGAACTGGGGCCGGAGCACGTGATTCGCCGCGTCTCGGCTACCGAGGTCCGCTCGCTGGCCACGCTCCACCATTGGGCACGCCCCGGCGAACTCCTTTCCGGCGTTCCCGACCACCCGGTTTTCAAAGTCTTCTGGGATGTCGCCAGTGCCGAGAGTTTTTCTCCGCCATCGACCACGCTGAGCCAGCGCGGATCGAAAATGCGATGAGGCGCGGGCGTAGAATCGAGCGCATCAATTCTCTCTGGACGCATCATGGATTTCCCACTCCAACTCGCTGCCGAAGTGCAGCGCAACGTGCTGGTCGCCCTCGCCGAGGATATCGGCGGTGGCGACCTGACCGCACTGCTCAGCCCGGCCGACAAGCGCTCGCTGGGCACAGTTGTCAGCCGCGAAAACGCGGTACTGGCTGGCACGGCATGGTTCGACTCCTGCTTTCGCCGCCTCGATCCTCTGACGGAGATCCGCTGGAACCTGCGTGACGGCGATCCCATCGGCGCCGGCGAGATCGTGTGCGAGATCGAGGCCAACACCCGCGCCCTGCTCACCGCCGAACGTGCGGCGCTGAACTTCCTGCAACTGTTATCGGCCACAGCTACCGTGACGCGGCTTCATGTCGACGCCGTTGCCGGCACCCACGCGCGCATCGTCGACACCCGCAAGACCCTGCCCGGCCTGAGGCTGGCCCAGAAATACGCCGTCACCTGCGGTGGCGGCAGCAACCACCGGCTCGGCCTCTATGACGGGATCCTGATCAAGGAGAACCACATCGCCGCCGCCGGCGGCGTCACCGCAGCGCTGGAACAGGCGCGCGCCATTGGGCGCAACGACGTCTTCATCCAGATCGAGGTGGAATCCCTTGAGCAGTTGGCTGAGGCGCTCGACTCAGGCGCAACGATGATCCTCCTCGACAACATGGATCTGGCCCAAATGCGCCAGGCCGTCGGACTCACCGCGGGTCGCGCCCAGTTGGAAGCCTCCGGCGGCGTCAGCCTGGAAACCGTGAGGGCAATCGCCGAAACCGGTGTCGATCGCATTTCGATCGGCGGACTCACCAAGAACGTACACGCCATCGATCTTTCGCTGCGGCACAGCGAAGGCTGATCCGCTATAATGCGCGCCCTGCCGCCACCTACGTTCGGCAGCAATCCGCGGAGAGGTGGATGAGTGGTTTAAGTCGCACGCCTGGAAAGCGTGTTTAGGTTAATTCCTAACGCGGGTTCGAATCCCGCCCTCTCCGCCAGGATTATAAGAAAACCGCCTATCCAGGCGGTTTTTTTTCGCCTACACCTGCGTGTCTGCGCGGGTTGCTGCGGGTTCATGTTTACTTCGCTGTTCCAACAACTAGCCCCAGTACAGGCCAATTCTCTCTCTAGTGCCACTGTTTTCTCCGTATTCGTTCGCAAGTAAAATGTGGCGAAGTAAATGAGCCGGCAGATTTTGACTGTTTTTAATCAATCGGTTAGCCACTTACTTTTCAATCGGTTTTTTTCGTGGTTTTGGTGGGCAACGGAACCTCTGGCATGCCTCAGCGACGATCATCGCTGCTCATCGCGTGGCCCCACCGATAAAATTCATGCCTTATGCCGCTCTGTCAAAGACCGACAAACTCCTTGCTGCCGAGCATTTCCTGATCAGCCTATCGATTCGTGCTCGGCAATCAAGGATGCGACAAGAGCCCGTTGCTCATGTTAACGGCGTCGGATTTCCGTACAGATTTGGCGGCGGCGAGTTGGGAGCGCGGTGATCCGGTAGTGAATTTGGTTTTTGAATG
>CAJBYR010000004.1 GCA_903959855.1 uncultured beta proteobacterium | reverse complement strand
ACCAGCGGAAGCCGCGGTAGCGGTCGTAGGCGAAGTGCCGCAGCATGTGCAGCAGCATGGTCAGGATCATGCCGTCGGTGGCGTAGCGATGAATGCTGCGCATGATGCCGCCGGCCCACCACTGGTCGTGGGTGATGCTCTCCACCGATTCGTAGGCGTCGTGCACGGCGGTATCGGCAAATATGTAGAGGTAGATGCCGGTGCCGATCAGCAGCCAGAACTGCCAGAAGCTGATGGTGCCGAGATGATAGAAGGGGTTCAGCTTCTCGCCGAAGGCGACGTTGAACAGGTTCTCCGCACGCATGAAGAACCAGCGCACGAATTTTTGCAGTTTGGTCAGCATGGAGTACGTCCGCGCAATGGGATGGGGATTCGGTGGGACGCGGTCAGGGCGTGTTCGTGCTGCCTTGCTGGAAGAACAGGCCGCCCTTGTCCGGATTGAAGTCGATCACCAGAATCTGCGCCGGCTTCAATGTGACTTGCGCTTCCTTGACGAAATTGAAGCCGGGATTGACCAGGTTGTCGTTCATCTTTACCGCCAGCTGGTAGGTGCCGGCCTTGACCTCGAAGCGCTTGTACACCGTGGAGACGCCGTCGCGGGACAACCCGGTGGGATGCATCACGGTGTCGAACATCGGCTTGCCATCGAGTTCCAGCACCAGCTTGATGTCGGAACGTCCGCGCGGACACTCCAGAGGTGCGCGCATGTTGGGCGGCAGCCTGGCCAGTTCCTCCGGCGTGCGCTTGCGGCATTCGCGATCGCCGAGGTGGCTCATCGACAGCTTGATCAGCGCCACGTCGTCGGCGATCTGCTTGTAGGTCGGAGCGGTGGAGAAATAGCCGATGAAGGCGGCGAAGGCGCCGTAGAGAATGACTTGGCCGATGATGGCGGCGGGTTTAGGCATGATGAGTTCCTTCGCAGGGCCGCCCCAAGAAGGAACAGCCAGAAACGTGGAGCGGGCATTGCCCGCGAACAATCGTCACCCCCTTGCATGGCAAGGGGGCCGGGGGGAATGCGGTCAAATGTTTCTCCGTGAGTAGGCGGGCGGCCTGGGGGCGTTCGATCGGGTTTCGAGTCGCGTCCTGAATTCGTCGATGGCGGCGATGAGCTGCTTGCCGTCGCTGCGCGAGGCAGGTACCAGTTGCAGCCGGTCGAGGGGGACCAGATTGCGCAGATGCGGTTCGCGCCGGCGCGACAGGCGCTCTCGCGTCCATTCCATGCCGAGGCGGAAATCGCAGCCACCCTCGCGGCAGCCGCTGATGACGATGCCATCGACACCGCTGCGCAGGGCGTATTCGATGAAGGACGGCGGCAGCATGCCGGTGCAGATCAGGCTTAGGGTTGCGGTATCGGTGGCGGCCAGTGCGCTGACATCGACGCCCTGGTCGCAGCCGAAGACCACAAGCTTGGTTTTGCCGCTCAGCTGCGCCAGCTTTGCTTCCAGTTGCTGACGCATGACGTCGACCGGTTGCTGCGGCATGTCGATGCCGGTGACCAGCCTCTGCTGGCTGCGGAAGGGCGTCGAGGACGGGCAGGCGCCTGCGCAGATGCCGCAGCCGGCGCAGTGGTCGGCGTCGACGATGGCGATCTTGTGATTTGCCTTGTCCGGATGCGGCGCCATGGTGATCGCTTCGTAGGGGCAATCGACGTGGCAGCGGCTGCAGCCGTTGCAGTTGGCGGCATCGACCACCGCGATCGGCGCAGCCGCCGGATGGGGCAGGAAGGGCAAGGCGAAGAGCAGGATCGTGGCGCCGAAGATCAGCGTCCACATCGCTGCCGGCGAGGTGATGTCGGTCAGGGGATGGAGGAACAGAATGAACCAGTCGAGGCGGACGTCAGCCGGGACCAGGGCGAGGTCGGCGGGCGCGGCCGACAGCGCCGGCTTGAGCGCGGCCAGCAACAGGAAGCTGCCCAGGGTGGCCAGCATGACGCGACGCGACGGCAGGTAGTCCACCCGGCTGATGCGATTGACATGGGCCCAGAGGCCGAGGATCAGCATCAGCGGCACGCCGATGTGGATGAAGACGAGCACGGTGAAGAAGCGGTCGTTGATGGAGTCGGGTGCAAGGAAGTTGCGCGCTGCCGGTTCGCTGAAGATAGGCAGCCAGTCGAGCAGTTCGGTGGTGGCGATGGCCGAGAACTGGGCCAGCCGGTCCCAGGTGATCCAGTAGCCGCCGATGCCGGAGATATAGACCAGCCAGATCAGCGGCACGCCGGTGATCCAGGAGTAGAAGCGGAAGCCGTGGTAGCGGCCGTAGGCCCATTCGCGCAGCAGGTGCAGGAACATGACGATGACAAAGGCGTCGGCAGCGTAGCGGTGCAGGCTGCGCAGCACGCCGCCGAAGTACCACGGTTCGCGCGAGAGCCAGTCGATCGAGCGGTAGACGCCTTCGATGCTGGTGTCGAGTACGGTGTAAAGATAGAGGCCGGTGGCGACCAGGATCCAGAGGCAGAACAGGCCCAGCGCGCCGAGATGGCGCAGCGGATTGTCGGCGCCGCCGAATGCCGCGTCGAACAAGTTCTCGCTGCATTCGAATATGGATCGCGCTGCCGCATGCAAGCTCACGTTTGGGGTTTCCACATGCCGGGCTGGAGGCCGACCATTAGGAATCCATGATATTCAGTCGACCGATTTTTTCACTTGACTCGAATCAACCCGTTTGAATCTTCTCGTCGCGGCGCTTGCGCATGAAGCTCCATGCCACCCACAGCATGAAAAACATGAAGCTGATGAAGCCGGCGATCTCGAAATACAGCGCGTAGTTGGTGCGGTAGCGGCCGGTGACCGGGTCGTACACGGAACAGATGATGCGCAGGCGGTCGGCCAGTTCCACCAGGGTATTGGTTTGCGCCGGCAGGGGCGCGCCGGTGACCATGGCTTTAAGCGGTTCGGCGATGTCCTGCGCGGTGAAGCTTTCGCCATAGACCTGGCGCACGATGCGGCCTTCGGCATCGACGAAGGAAACCTGATTGAGGTGGTCGAAGCCGGCCGTGGTGGCGACGAAGCTGAAGCCGAAGTTGCCGGTCACTTCGTCCACGATGGCCGGCGCCGGGCTGAGGAATTCCCAGTTGGGCAGGTGGATGCCGTACTGCGTGGCGAAGGCCTTCATCGCCTCGGGCGAATCGAAGGGCTGGTTGAAGCCGATGCTGACGATGTTGAAGCGGTCGGTGCCGAGCACGGCGATGGTGTTCTGCACGGCCTTCTGCAGGTTCTTGGT
>CAJBYR010000003.1 GCA_903959855.1 uncultured beta proteobacterium | reverse complement strand
GCATGCACGGGGCCGAGGCCCATCTGCGCGGGGTCGAGTCCGGCCCATTGCGTGTCGGTGATCCTGCCGATCGGCGTGAGCTTGTATTTCTCGACGGCCTCGCTTGATGCCAGCAGCAGCCAGGCCGCACCGTCGGTGATCTGCGAGCTGTTGCCGGGAGTGATCTTGCCGTACTTGCGGTCGAAGAAGGGCTTGAGCTTGGTCAGGCCTTCCATGCTGGAGTCATGGCGCACGCCGTCGTCTTCCGCATAGACTTTGCCATTGGCATCGATCAGCGGCACGATCTCGTCGAAGCGGCCGGCCTTCTGCGCCGCCGAAACTTTCTTGTGACTGTCGACGGAGAACGCATCCATCTGCTGGCGCGAGATGCCGAACTTCCACGCCAGGTTCTCTGCGGTCTGGCCCATCATCAAATTCACCACCGGGTCGGTGAGGCCCTTGACGATGCCGATCACGGGCGTCAGCAGCATGGCCGGGCGCAGTTTGGCGAACATGCCGAGCCTGGCGCCCATGCTGCGCGCCTGCGCCATCAGCGAGAACCACATCACCATCTTGTCCGAGTAGAGCAGCGGTGTGCGCGAAAGCGCATCGACGCCGCCCGCCAGCACCAGTTGCGAGCGGCCGCTGTGGATGTTGGCGATGGCCGAATCCAGCGCCTGCATGCCCGAGGCGCAATTGCGCATCACCGTCCAGCCCGGCACCTTGTTGCCGCAACCGAGGCGCAAGGCAATGACGCGACCGATGTTGACTTCATCGACGCTGGGGCCGGCGCAGCCGACGATGACTTCGTCGAGGTCCTCCGGCGCGAAAGGCTGGCGCGCCAGCAGGGCGCGGCCCGAGATCGTGGCAAGGTCGGAGGCCGAGAAGGGGCCGGGGACGTTGCGCGACTTGAGGAAGGGCGAGCGTGCGCCATCGACGATATAGACGGGTTCGAAGGCTTTCATGATTGGTTACTCCATCGTGCCGGGCGCCTTGTTGCTTCAAACACTCTGCTTACCGACAGAGTGGGTGCGCCAAGGATGGCAGGTACCCGGCTCCGTCCATGTCCTCCGTCGCGGGCTGCGCCCGCTCCTCCCCCTTTACTTACCGGCCCCGGGTACCTGCCATCCTTGGCGGGATACGCCAGCGCTTTGCCACCGAAAACCCGCGCAGGCGTCACCCGATCGGGAGGGTGGGGTGTTCTGCGCAGCGAAGTAAAGAAGGAGGCGTCGCCCGCAGGGCGACAACGGATGACATGAGCGGAGCAGAATGCCCCGGCGTCCCGATCCCGCGCAATCATCAACACCTGAGCGGGATTCATCCTAAGCCGCCTTGCGCAGCGCTTCAGTCACGGTCGGCGCAGGCGTAGCCTTCTCGACCGAGAAATCCTGCGGGAAATCGTCGACCGCAATGGCGCGATCGCGCAGCACGGCACGGCGTTGCAACAGGGCGTGTTCTTCGGCCGTGATGATGCCGGCCTCGAAGGCGTGGGCGGCCATGGTCGCCGTGTCGCCAGCGCCGACTTTCCCCTCTTTGCGCGCGGCACGAATTCGCGCTTCGATCGGCTCGGCGGCCAACGTGGCTTCCAGCGCCAGCTCGATGACGCCGACCGCATCCGTTTCGTCACGCGGCACGAACATGCCGGCGGTGAGGCGATCACGCGTGGCCGAAGGCTCGATCAGCAGTTGCGCCACTTCGTGGCCGAGCTTGTCGGAGGGCACCTCGTAGGGGCGTCCCAGCGGGAAGATGTACCAGTGCAGCAGCGCAGCGATGAAGCGGTTCGGGTAGTTGGAGATCACGCCCTCGAAGGCGTTCTGCATCTTGAACATTGCGTCCCAGATCGCCCAGTGCATCAGCGGCGCGTCGGCGGCCTGGCGGCCCTCCGCCTCGTAGCGCTTGAGCGTGGCCGAGGCGAGGTACATCAGCGAGAGGATGTCGCCGAGGCGTGCCGAGAGCTTTTCCTTGCGCTTCAGGTCGCCACCCATGACGAACATCGAGACGTCGGCGAGGAAGGCGAATGCGGCAGAGAAG
>CAJBYR010000002.1 GCA_903959855.1 uncultured beta proteobacterium | reverse complement strand
TGCTTTCCTGTCTCCATGGAGGTCTCCAAAAAGACAGAAAACTACACAAATCAAACCATTGTGAACAGCCCCCTGGCAAGCTCTTGATCGTCAACGAGTATTTCGGCGGTCCACGACAGTGTCATTCATGCGTTTGCCCTGCGCCGGTCCGGGCCTGGTTGCGACAGATGGATCTACTTCTTCTGCCCGGCCTGCATGCGCTTTGCCAGCTCACGCATTTTCTCGGCGGAAAGTTCGTCCTCTGTCTTGTCGCGGAATACGAGCCAGAGCAGGGCGCCGTTGACCAGGATCAGGGCGACCTCGATGTACAGGATCGAGGTCACGATCTGGCGCATCGGATTGTCGCCGAAGACGAAGTAAAAGCCTTCAAAGGTCGGCAAAGCCGCTTTGGTGATGGCGGAAAAGTTTTCGAACGGTGGAAACAGCAGCACCAGAATCAGGTTGATCGCCACCAAGCCCAGCACGGCGCGCTGGCGCGAATTGCCCGCCGGACGCTTTGCCGCCGGTGTCGGCGACGTCCGCAATATCAACCAGGCGATGCTGCCGTTGGTCAGCACTACGATGACTTCCAGGGCCAGGAAGCTTGCGTTGATGACCCGGTGTGGCTCGCTGGAAAACACAAAGTAGAAGCCGTCGAAGGTCGCAACATTGCCCAGCAGCATCGAGACGTAGTCGTAAGGCGGGAAAAGCAACACCAGGACCAGGTTGGCCACGGCAACCAGCATTGCGTATTTTTGCGCCGTATTCATCGCTCTATTATCGAGGGGCTGCGGAGCCCCATTTTCCTTGTACGCACCCAGATGTCAGGGTATCCGACATCGCAGGTCGAGGCAATCGGCGCGGTCGCCGATGGTTCGCGTATAAACTGGCCTTGTTCCAATGAATGGCAGGCGGGGGCATGAAATCGATATTTCCGATTCTGATTGGTTGCGGATTGGCCTGGCAAGCGATGGCCCAGGAGGTCAGCCTGCGGCATGAGCTGGAGGGCAAGGCACTCGACGTTCTGGCGACCCAGGTGCTGCGCTTCAACGATGAACAGAAAGGCAAGGGCAAGGTGATTCTGCAGGGCGTGCGCGGCCTCGAGAACAAAAACGTGCTGCCCCAGTTTGCCTTGCTGGATCCCGACGACAGCATGGATTTCTTCGGCACCCGTCCGCGTTTCCGTCCCCTGCACGAGGTGATGCGCGAAGGCGGGCAGAAGCTTGATGCAGCGCACCTGTACCCACAGATCGCTGATGCCGTCGATGATGCCGGCGGCCGCCTGCAGGCGCTGCCGCTGGCGCTTTCGTTGCCGGTGTTGCTTATCAACCGCACCACGCTGCGCAAGGCCGGAGTCGATCCGGACCAAGCCGTGAAGACCTGGTGGGAACTGCAGAAAGTTGCTGGCGAGGTATATGACCGTGGCAGCAAATGCCCGCTCACCACCGGGCGCTTCGCCTGGATCCACTCCGAAAATGTTTCGTCACAGGCCGGGGAGGCCGTGACCCGTCGCCTGGGTAGCGCCGAAAAGGTGCTGGTCAATGGCATGGTCAATGTCAAACATCTGGCCTTGCTGGCGAGCTGGCAGAAGAGCCGATACTTCCACTATGCGGGGCCTGGCCGCGAAGGCTACACGCGCTTCCTAAGCGGCGAATGCGCCATGCTGACCGGGGAGTCATCCCTCTACGCCGAAGCCCGTCGCGCCGGCATCGACGTAGCCATCCAGGCTTTGCCGCACTACGACGACGTCTATGCGGCCAAGCCCGGAGACGTGCTTCCTGACGGCGCCGGTTTGTGGATACTGGCGGGGCACAAGAAAGAGGACTACAAGCTTGTGGCCAGATTCGTGACCTACCTGCTGCGGCCCGAGGTGCAGAAGGAATGGGTCAAGGCGACAAGCTACTTGCCCATGACCCCGGGTGCGCTCACCGCCTTGCGTGATTCCGACCTGCCACAAGCCTTGCTCGACGCGGCGCAACAGCGCCTTTCGGTATCGCGCAAAGGCAGCACGCGCCCCAAGCATGGGACACTTCGCGACCGGCTTCACGAATTTCTCGGCGAAGAGGTGTCCTTTGTCTGGACAACCGACCGTGCCGCCAAGGAGGCACTCGATAACACGGTGCGGCGGGTCAATGAGCCGGTTGCCGCGCCCGTGAAAGCCTTACCTGCGCGGGCGGCACCGGCCAAGGCCACTGCCGCCACCGCCAAGTAGTGCAGTACCCGCGGATCATCGCCCATCGCTGCGGTGGCGCGCTTGCGCCCGAGAACACCCTGGCCGGACTGCGGATAGCCGCGCGTCTCGGGTGCCGCGGCGTCGAGTTCGACGCGATGCTCAGCGCCGATGGCGTTGCCCTGCTGATCCATGACGAAACCCTGGAACGCACCACCTCGGGCCGTGGGCAGGTTGCCGACACGGCCCTTGCCGAAATGGCAGGGCTGGATGCGGGCATGCGTCATCATCGCGCCTTCGCCGGCGAGCCGGCGCCGACTCTCGAGCAGGCCCTGGGTGTCTGTCGCGAGCTTGGCTTGTGGGCCAACGTTGAAATCAAGCCCTCGGCGGGGCGTGAATCCGAAACGGGTCGAATCGTTGCAGGGCTGGCGTCTGGCTTCGGCAATGTCCTGCTGTCTTCATTTTCCAGGGATGCCTTGCGCGAAGCGGCAATTGCTGCGGGGCACTTGCCACGCGCGTTGCTGGTCGATTCAGTGGCTGATGACTGGGTTCGTTCAGTGGCCGATACCGGTGCCGATGCGCTGCACATCGCCGCTGATCTGGCGACACCTGAGCGGGTGCATGCACTGAATGTGGCTGCAATTCCCGTCGCGTGTTACACGGTAAATCGGCGTGACACGGCCGCGCAGTTGTTTGCAATGGGCGTATGCGCTGTCTTTACGGATCGCCCCGACCTTTGGGCACCCGGCGAAATGTAAGAGCGCCTTACTACTGCTTACATTTTCGCGTCAGCACAATCGATCTGCCGGCGTTATTCTGGCCATGGGGCTGTCCCATACGATTACGAGGAGAAGCAAATGAAGCGCACCGCCAATCTGTTGATTTCCGTCCTTGCCGCACTTGCCCTGCCGGTTTTTGCCCAGACCGCACCTGCCAAGGATCCGGCCGCGACCCCCGGCATCGACAAGCGTCAGGCCGAGCAGCAGAAGCGCATCGACCAGGGTGCGGCATCCGGGCGGCTGACGCCGAACGAAGCCGCCCGCCTGGAAAAGGGTCAGCAGCGGGTGCAGAAGATGGAAGACAAGGCCAAGGCTGATGGCAAGGTGACGCCCAAGGAACGGGCGCGCATTCAACAGGCGCAAAATGTCCAGAGCCGTCATGTCGCGAAAGAAAAGCATGACCGCCAGCACGACCGCAACCATGATGGCAAGCGGGATCGCCCGGTGCGCAAGTAAGGCCTGACCGCGTCAGCAAAGCCCGCCGAGCGCGGGCTTTGCATTTTCTGCGGGCACGAGGCGACGCCCGCATCCTCCTGTGGCAACCGCCTCGTTCGCGTAAAATCTGCGCTTTGCGTTCCAGGCCGCGCGTCCGCCATGAAAAGCTCAGAAATCCGCCAGAAATTCCTCGACTACTTCGCCTCCAAGGGCCACCAGATCGTCGCCTCCAGTTCGCTGGTGCCGCACGAGGACCCGACCCTGCTGTTCACCAATGCGGGGATGAACCAGTTCAAGGACGTGTTCCTCGGTTTCGACAAGCGCAGCTACAACCGCGCCACGACCTCGCAGAAATGCGTGCGTGCCGGCGGCAAGCACAATGACCTGGAGAACGTCGGTTACACCGCACGGCATCACACCTTCTTCGAGATGCTCGGCAATTTCAGCTTCGGCGACTACTTCAAGCGCGATGCCATCAGCTACGCCTGGGAACTGCTGACTGAGGTTTACAAGTTGCCCAAGGACAAGCTGACGGTTACCGTCTATGCCGAGGACGACGAAGCCTACGATA
>CAJBYR010000001.1 GCA_903959855.1 uncultured beta proteobacterium | reverse complement strand
AGCAGGAAGCGCAGCTGGTAGATCTCTTCGATGTCGGCATCGGTGAGTTCGGGGACGACAAAGCCGCGCCCTTCGACCACGATCATGCCTTCGCTTTCGAGGCGGGCCAGGGCTTCGCGCACGGGGGTGCGGGAGACGCCCAGCTGGGCGGCGAGGCTGACTTCCTGCAAGCGTTCACCAGGGCGTATCTGGTGGCTGCCGATGTTGTCGCGCAGTTCGTAATAGACCCGGTCGGCGAGGCCTGCAGGTCGTTCAAGGGGCTTGATTGACGTGTTCATGGCAGAATCGATCGCGCGCTTGCGCTCGCCTCATGGAATACTGGATACTGTATACGCAGTACATTGCGAGTGTCAATAGGATAGGAACGGGCGCGGCCCATGGGCATGTCACTGGAAGATCTGGCGCAAGGTCTGCTGGCCGGCGAAAGGCCGGCGCTGGCGCGTGCCCTGTCGCTTGCCGAACGCGACGCCGCTGCTGCCGGTGCGCTCCTGGCAAAACTCGCCGGACAACGCGGCCATGCCCACATCGTCGGCATCACCGGCCCGCCCGGTGCCGGCAAATCCACCCTGGTCGGCGCCCTGGCGCGCATGCTGCTGGAGCAGGGGCGCAGCGTCGCCGTATTGGCGGTCGATCCGTCCAGCCCGGTCAGCGGCGGCGCGCTGCTGGGCGACCGCTTCCGCATCGGCGAAGCCGCCGCGGGACGCTGCTTCATCCGCTCCACCGCCACGCGTGGCAGTCTCGGTGGCCTGACGGGTGCGGCACAACAGATGGTGCGCCTGATGGATCTGGCCGGCTTCGATCTGGTGATGGTCGAAACCGTCGGCACCGGCCAGTCCGAAATCGACGTCGCCCGCCTGGCCGATACCCTGTGCGTGGTCTTCCCGCCCGCCCTCGGCGACGAGTTGCAGGCAATCAAGGCAGGCATCCTCGAACTGGCCGACCTGCTGGTGGTGACCAAGGCCGACACGCCGGCGGCCACGCCTGCCGTGCAATCGCTGCGCAGCGTGGCACCTTTGTGGCGCACCGCGCCGCCCATACTCCCGGTCAGCGCCGTCAGCGGCGAGGGCATAGGCGACCTGGTGGCGGCGGTATTGCAGCGTGCCGAGGCGGGGCTGTCGTCGCGGCAAAGTGCCGGGCATCAGCCGGCGCTTCATGGCGAGGGGCTGGAAGCGGCTTTCGAACAGTTGTGGGTGGATCTGCTGCGGCGGGTCCCGGCATGCGCAAGCCTGACCCGTGAAATTCAGCCATCGCCGACCGGTAGCCTCAAGCTGCGGCTGGTGTCGATCGAAGGCGCGTTCCAGCTGGGTGTGGCGGTTGGCGCAATGGCAATCATGGCCGAGTCGGCGGGAATGGCCTGCCGGGTCGAAGATCAAACCGACAACACGCTGACGCTGGTTTTTAGCGCCGCCTGAAGGCGGCGGCTGCCGAGGACAGCCTCAGTCGCTGTCCTTGAAGGACATCGACACGCGGGCACGGAAGGCCACCACCTTGCCATCCTCGATCTTCATGTCGAGCTTGGTGATCTCCGCAATTCGAAGGTCGCGCATGGTCTTGGCCGCCGTTTCGACTGCTGCCCGCGCCGCGTCTTCCCATGAGGTCGGGCTGGTACCGACCAGTTCGACGATCTTGTGCACGGGCTTGGCTTCGGGAGTCTTGACGGACATGGCAGCGAGCAGGGAGTGGGGCGCGGCAGGCCTGAATCATAGCCGATGCAGGAGGCGTATGCCAGGGGTATTGATCCGGGCGGTGCTT